>CALKQT010000058.1 GCA_937990735.1 uncultured Campylobacter sp.
TATCCTTTAAAATTTAATATAGTTTCATAGGACAAATTATAAAAGTTTCCAAAGAGTTTAACAAGCTTAAGAGCTACTATACATTTTTTAATATATAGTAGTTTCTCTTAAACCGCCTGTATAATCTAGCGTTTTTAGCATTTGAAATTTTTTTGAAAAAATTTGAAAAAGCCGTAAAAAAGGGCTTTTAAAAAAAATCAAAAAACTAAAAATAGGGGGAAAATTTGATAGATGGTGTCCCGTGTAGGATTCGAACCTACGGCCGCCTGATTAAGAGTCAGATGCTCTACCAACTGAGCTAACGAGACAAGAATTGTAATTGTAGTGATAAAAATATAAAAAACTGATTAAATTTTATAAAAATTTCGTTAAATTTCATAAAATTTTATTCGGTCTTTATATATCTAATAACTCATAAAAATTAAATAAAATACTTTAATAAAGAATTAATAAATCTTTTTAAAAATAACCTATGCGCTTCGATTTCACATCTAGGCGCTCTAGCATAAACTCAACGCAAAGCCAAAGCAAGAAGCCCCATAAACGGGGCTTGGCTCGATAATTTATTTTGCTTTTTTAGCCTTTTTGCTTCGCGTAGCCTTAGCATGAGTTCTAGGAGAGCGGTTTGAGATGATCGGCTTACCGTCAGGATATTTTTTCTGCACGTGATTTACAGGTATCGCTGCACTGCTGTTAGCGCCGTATTTCTCGCCGTTTGTGAAATACTTCCTCATCACTTCTTTCCATCTTTTTGCGTATTTATTCGCGCGCGGAGAGTCATTTAAGATGTCCTCGTAGTCGTAAATTCTCTCATAGAAGTCGTTAGTTAGTTGATCGTCGATAGTGATTCTGCCGTTGTCAATCGATACGCCTAGGTAGACGCCTGTTTGCTCGCCCGGGCTTACCATCCATGCAGAAATATCAGGTAGATCGGTTGCGCGACCGGTTCTCCTACCTACGCCGCCTGCTGCAGCACCTACATTGATCTCAAGGGTGTCTGTGCCGGTAAAAATGTCTTGATATGACTTTGTAGTGTGGAATATCATAACGATGTCGCTCGTCTCGTAGCCTGCTTGTAAGCCCACGCCGTAGCCTTTATATTTGATAAAAATCGGCGAACTCCACTCGCCGTTCTCGCCTTTGACGCTAAAAATTCCATCGCCGTATTGTAGCGATGCGCCCGCAGCTAAACGTTTTACGTCGGTTAGGATTGCGACGGCTTTGGCACTGGTTAGATAGCGCTCATCGGTACCGAAGTTATTAGCCGCTACGAAAGATCTAACGACGTTAGTCGCCGCTATAACCTCTTGATTTGCCACGACGTCCGCGTGCAAAAGACCGCAAAGTACAACAGATGCTAGAAGCAAAAACTTTTTCATCATTTAATCCTTTTAAAATTGAATTTTCGTTATTATAACAGCAATTTCATTTGTTTTAGCTAATTTTTAACAAAAAATTGATGAAAAATAACGAATTTTGGAAAATTTATGAAATTTCTAGCTATTTTTGCACTTTTAGCGATCAAAATTTTCGCTTTAGACATAGTAAACGGTGATGTTGTTATCTTAAAATTAGATAAAAGCACAACCGAGTTGAGCTTTGGCTCAAAGCAAATTCCTCTCATCACAGCTCCAAATTCTAGCGATAAAATCGCCGTTTTAGCGGCGAATTACCGCGCTAAGGGGGATTTCGCGCTGCGAATAGTAGATCAAAGCGGCAGCCACGAGCAGATCGTCGCTTTGAAAAAGGGCGAGTATAAAAAAGAGGCTCTAAGCGTCGCTCCTGGTAAAGTTAAACCACCCAAAGAAGCCGCCGCGCGTATCAAAAAAGAGCTCGACGAAGCCAACGCGATCTATGCGATTACCACGCCACGCTATCTTTTTTCCACGCCGTTTGAGCTGCCTTTAAACTCCAAAATAACCTCTGCATTCGGCAATGCCCGCACCTTTAATGGTGAGCTTAAAAGCTATCACAGCGGCACCGATTATCGCGCCGCGGTAGGCACTGCAGTGCGCGCAGCCAATGACGGCGTCGTAGTCATCGCCAAAGACCGCTACTACGCCGGCGGCTCGGTCGTGATCGATCACGGCGGCGGCATCTATTCGCAGTACTATCATCTAAGCGAGATCAAAGTGGCGCTTGGCGATCACGTTCACAAAGGCGATGAAATCGCGCTTTCGGGCGAGAGTGGTAGAGTCAGCGGCCCGCATCTGCACTTCGGCATCGCGATCAACGGCGTGAGCGTCAATCCGCTAAGCTTCGTCGCTAAATTCAACGAAGTGGTTTTTGGCGAGCGCTAAAATGTCCTACAATCCGAAGGAATTAATGAAAAAAATTCTCGCAGGCAGCGATTTTAAGCTAAAAGGCTCGGTCAAAGGTCGTGTGCGCGTCGCGAGTAGGGACGGAGCGATCGTAAATTTTACCGCCGCAGACTTCGGCGTGCAGAGCCTAAACGACAAAATTTCGCTCAGTGGCGAGCAGTTCGAGCGTTTTAGAGCCAGAATTTTTGGGATTTTAAACTCCGGCGGACGCGAGCTTGCAGGTAGGCTCACGCTCCCTTCTACGCCCAAAAAGAAAGCCCGCGCAGATCGTCTCCGCGAGGCGGATGGCTATGCGGAGTTTGACGGCGCCTGTGATTTTGGTAGCTTTTGCGGCGGAGATTTAAGCGCAGTTTTGCCCGAGGCTGGTGGCAGCTTGGCAGAGACTTTGTATGCTACAAACGCAAGGTGCGGCGAGCGATATTTTTCTGCGCGCAGCGCTCAGAGCGCGCAAGGCTTTACTTCTAGGGCAGAATTTCAAGATGTTTCGCAAGCAGAATTTTATGGTGTGGCTCAGGCGGAATTTTGCGCAGATACCGCGTGGGATACGACGCGCGAGAATTTAATTTTGCAAAATGACGCTGCGCAGGATGATATGAGCGTGGGGCTCGCCGCTAGTTTCGAAGAGAGCGCAAATGCGAGGAGTAAAAATTTTATGCCGCAAAGCTCTGCGCTCGTGAAAGATTCCGCATTTGAGGCGCAAAATTCTAATTTTATGGCGCAAGCAGAGGATTTTATGGCTGAAAATTTGTTTGTAGCAAAGCAGGACGCGGACTTGCGAAGTAAAAATTCTACGGCACAAAGCTCTGCATCAAAAAATTCCACTTTCGCAAATTCTGCGCTTGATATAAAGTGCGCAAATGATTGCAAGCCTCAAGGCTCCGAGTTTGCCAAGAAGCAAAGCGCTAATTTCGCTAGCTGCCGTGCCGTAAATTTTGCCTCGGAAAATGTCTTGGAATCCGCGTTTCAAGATGAGAATTTCGTCGGTGAGAATTCAATGTTTTTGGCAAAAGGGCAAAATTACGCGTCCGAAAATTCCGCCGGGCAAAATTTAGAGCAGAAAAGCTCCGCACAAGAGCGACATCCTTTAAATTTGCCGCCGCAAGCGGGAAATAAATTTGCGCCCGAATTTGCGCGATTCGCGCAGTCTGCGTTAACGGGTGAGAATTCTACGGTTGCTTCTTCTATGGCGGAGGGGGCGCTTGGTGATGAGTCTGCGTCCGCAGTTTTCGGGAGCGAATCAACTTTTGCGGCTAAGCCCGTAAATTTCTATGGCAAGTCTGCGCGCAAAGCGCCTACGAAAGAGCGCGCGAGCCTTCGAGAGCGTCCGCAGGCTCTGCCTATCGCAAGCGCTTCGCGCCCTATCTCGCTACCGCAAGCGCCTAGAGCTAGGCTCATCGAGCTTAAGCCGCGCTTTATAGGCATCGCGCATAGGATTAAAATTTCGTTTTTGAAAAAGAGCGCGAGCGAGCCTGGCGAAGGGGTTTTGGCGCGCGTTCGTATTCCACTTTTGATGGAGAATTTCGGTCTTAATGATATTTTGTCGTCCACGGCGAGCTACCAAATGGCGAAAAAGATGGTGCGCACGATCGCCGATCTTTACATCGCCAAGGACCTGCGCGGCGTGCACATAGGCGTGCCGGTGCGCCTTGAAATGGGCTTTAAAAGCGGTATCTCCGACGTCAGCAACCACGCCTTTATCTTTAAGCTCATCGAGGACAGCCTCGTTAAAAACGGCGTCATCGACGACGACAATGCAGATATCGTGCGCGAGATCAAGCTTTTTAAGCAAGACGTTTTCGACGGGGTTTTAGTAAACATCGTGCGGTTTGAGTAGAGACTTTGCGTATAAATTTTAAAATTTTGCGTTACCGCATGAAATTCCATCGTTTTCGAGCTTTAGCTTGCACCGCAGCAAGCGCTTTTTAAAATTTTTGATCAAACCAGTAAAAATTTGAAAGGATTGAGATGCAAAAAGCCTTTTTTAATTCGCCCATTGGAATGCTTGAAATTTGGGATGATGAGATCGGGATCTGCAGTATCGACTGGGTCAAAAACTCTGCTTGCAGGCCCAATGATGAGATCTTTAAAAAGCGCGACGCAGGGCTTAAATTCGGTTTTGTGCGTGCCGCGGATGATAAAGGACGCGATTTAAAGCTTAGCGATTTAAGAAAGAATTTGACTCTTTGCGCCGACGAGCTTAGCGCCTATTTTAGGGGCGAGCTTGAGAGCTTCAGCGTTAAACTGAGCCAAAATGGCACGCAGTTTCAAAAGTCCGTGTGGAGCGCGCTTTTAGAGATCTCTTACGGCGAGGTCATGACATACGGCGAGCTAGCTGCGGCTATCGGCAGACCGCGCGCAAGCCGCGCAGTAGGCAGCGCAAACGGCAAAAACAAAATCCCCATCATCGTGCCGTGCCACCGCGTCGTAGCTTCGGGCGGGCTCGGAGGATACAGCGGCGCGGGCGGCGTAGCGACCAAAGCGTGGCTGCTAAACTTTGAAAGAGAAAGCCTAGCCAAATTTAGCAAGTAAAATTCCGTTAATTCCGCCTTGCCGCTCAGGCGTTTATTTTAAAATTTTACCGCGCGATGCTGCGAAATTTCGTAAAGCGATTTTGTAAATTTCTAGTTTTGCAGCGACCAAGGTAGTTAAAATTTGGCAAGAAGCGAAGCCTGCTAAGCCTGCTTTCAAGTCCTAACTTTAAATTTATCGCGCCGCAGACGCTTGCTATGAGCGGTTGAAATTTTTCGCAGTGATAAATTTAGCCTCGCGAAATTCCGCGCTGAAGTCCTTCGATAAATTTTCATCTTGCGTGCATTTAGTGCGGCAGCGCGTAAAGCAGCAAAATTTTGAGTCCCTTTCGTGAAAATAGGCAAGGATAGCAAGGTTTTGTTGCGGAGTTTTGCAGAGGCTAAAAATTCTATGCTGCCGCGCCGTACGGGCAAAATTTCACATTGCCGTATCAAAGCAAAGTAAAATTCTTAAATCGCGCTTGCCGAGGTAGGGTAAAATTCCCGCAGAGGCGGTAGAGCGAGGCAGAATTTATCCCAGCGGTAACGTGACTAAGTAAAATTTTATAAATCCACGAAGCGGGCGGTATCCCAGCAGAAACGGCATTGTCTTAGCAAGCTTCTTGCGAAAGCGGCGGGTGCGCCAAAGATAAAATTTCTCGCGGAGGCGGCAAAGTACAGCAGTATGCCGCTAGAGTCACCTGACGAAGATGAAATTCTACGCAAAGAGAGCGAGATGAATTTTGCATAAAGACCGCGCTATTTGCTGAAATTCTCGCAGAAGTAGCATTCTTCTAAAAAATTCCTAGTAGCGGTAGCGTTCGTCGGCGAAGCTCGCCTTTGAGGTGGTGGCGTTTTGCTAAGGCTTTTTGCGAAATCGACGTTGCATAGCAAAGTAATTATAAAAGCGGCGAGCGTGCTGCAGATAAAATTCTTAGCAAAAGCGGCGCAGAGTGAAATTCCTACGTAAGACGCACGGTAAAGATAAAATTTGCCAAGCAACTACGAGCGAAAACCCTGGCAAAATCAGCAAAGCTTGGTAGAACGAAGAAAATCTACGTAGCTTTGCCAAATTCCTAAATTAGTCGAAATTTTCTATCAGATCGCTAAAAATTTTAGCTAGATTTTCGACGTCACTAATCTCTACTCGTTCGTTGATCTGATGGATCGTGTCGTTTCGCACGCCAAACTCCGCCGTCTCCACGCCAAACTCCGCGAAGTATCTCGCGTCGCTCGTGCCGCCTGCGGTGTTTAGCTCGGCTACTGCGCCGCAGATCTTCTGCACGCTAGCGCTTAGTTTTTGCACGATTTTGGAGTTTCGCTGAGTCAAGAAGGGCTTTGAGGAGCTTTTTAACGCAAGGTGTAGCGACGCGCCTGCTCGCAGCTGTGCGGTGCAGCTCATTTCTAGCTTGCCGCAGGATTCGCTTTCGCTGCATAGCGCATCTTTTGCATCTAACTCAAATAACCTCAGTACGTAGTCCCGCACGTCTTCTAGCCCCAGCCCTACGCCGCCGCGTACGTTAAACATCACGCGTACGTCCTTGGGTGTTACGTTTACTACCTGCGAACCGCCGCGAATGTCGGTGATGACTATCTTGGCTGGAGCGAAATCCTCGCTACCCGCGTCCAGATCATGCCCCGCAAGACTTGCAAGAACCGGCGCTAAAATGTGGACAGGATTGATGCATTTATCTGGGTAGGCTGCGTGCCCGCCGATACCCGTGAGTGTGAGGACGCCGTTAATCGAGCCGCGGCGGCCGATCTTAATGGTATCGCCGAAGCATACTTCGCAGGTAGGCTCCGCAACGATTGCGAAGTCGGGTAGGGCACCTTGCTCGCGCAATTTAGAAAGCATTTCGCGCGTGCCGTAGATGCCGTCGCCCTCCTCATCGCTGGTTATTAGTAGGCTCAGCGTACCCTTAAAATCGCGTGCCGCCGCTAGCGCGCAGATTGCCGCTGCGATGCCGCTTTTCATATCCTGCGCGCCGCGGCCGTAGATGAAGCCGTCCGATTCTACCGGCACAAACGGATCGCTCGCCCAGCCTTCGCCCGGCGGCACGACGTCGATGTGCCCGGCAAAGCACAGATGCGGACCCTGTCCGAAGCGCTTGGTAAAAATCGCGTTAGTTACGCCGTTTAGCTCAAATCTATCCTCGCTAAAGTCCGCCAGCAGCATCGAGACGTAGTTGAAAGCTCCGTCGTCGCTAGGCGTGAGCGAGCGGAATTTGATGAGCTCTTTTAGAATTTCAATCGGTTTCATAAGCCATCCTTTGGTTTAAATTTTAGCGAAAATTATAGCGTATAAAAGCTTTAGCGCAAAAAATGTCAAAATAAACGCCGAGATATATGCAAATGCCCGCACTACTATATTTGGAAGCTTGCTACGAGCTAGATATATTGCAAGCGGAAAAAGCGTGATCCAAGCTAAAATTCCGCTTACAAGCCCCGCAAGGGCAAGCGCGAAATCTGCTCGCGCGGTGCCGGCAGATACGCTGAGCCAAAACATAATGACGTATGGATTTAGTAAATTTATCAAAAAGCCTTTGCTATAAAGCGCCGCGCCTGAGCAAGCCTCGACGCTTGCAGGCTGCACCGAGCTAGTCGCGCCATGCCAGATCGCGTACGCCGTGTAGAGTAAAAAGCATGCGCCAAATACCGATATGCAGGCAAAAACGATCGGGATTTTGGCTAGCTGCGATATGCCAAACGCCGATAGCGCCAGATACAGCATATCCGCGCTCATGGCGCCTAGGCCCAGGCACAGCGCCTTGGTGTAGCTTCGCAGCGCGTAGGACATTATCAGTACGTTTACCGGGCCGATCGGCACGCTAACGCCAAGTCCCATCAAAATCCCTTGTAAAAATTGTTGCATCCCTCTCCTTACATTCCCCAAACTGCTCTAAAATTTCGGCGTGCGATGCTGCGAATAGATCTATGGGCGCGGCTTTGCGAATAGATCGATGACGCACAGCTTCGCGAATAGATCGATCTGAAATTCCGCGCGCCCGTCGATCGGTTTTAAATTTTACGTGATCGCTGCCGTAATGTGCTCTGGCTCTAAAATTTTAATGCAAGCGTCGTAGTGCGCTCGGCTCTAAAATTTTTAACGCGTGCGGTCGCATATGCTTCGACTTTGAAATTTTAACGAGCGCTTCACATACACGCTCAGTCGCAAAATTTCAATATGAGCATTATGTGCTTGAAATTTATACGAGTATTCGTGCGGCGGACCCGCTCACTAGACTTCAAATTTAGTTTTTAAATTTTAACGCACAGATCGCGCCTTAAATTTGTGTTTTAAATTTACGGCTCGAATTTTGCGAGGCAAAATCCATCGTTTCGCCTGTGCCGCTAAGTTTTCGAGTTAAATTCCGCAAGTCGAAATTTAAATTTCATCGCCGGTAGCAGAGCCGTCACTCTAGTCGTGAGCTAAATTTAACAAGGCAAAATTTAGATCGGCGGTAAACGGCGGCTCGCGCAAGTCGGTAAGTTTTAGTCGCGTAAATTTAAAGATCGCGGCGGTAAAATTTAGCCCGCCGGGGCTCTGCGTAATTTCAGACATTTGCGTATCCGCGCTCGTAAATCGCGGCTGAAATTTTGCGAAGCGAAATCGCGCTTTAAAATTTTATCCGCAAATTTTAAAATTTAGTCGCAGCGTCTGAAATTTAATCGGACGCCCGCTTTAAATTTAGCCGCACGCCCGCAATTAGGTTGCGCCCATATTTAAATTTTATCGGCCGCCGCAAAACAGACGTGCCGCAGAGCATATCTCGCCACGACGCTAAATCGCGCCGTAAATTTTATCGTTTCGCAGCGGAGCAAATTTTTTACACTGCAAAGCAAGAGCTTGCGCGCCGCCGTATTTCAATCTGCACCGCAGAGCAAATTTTTCGCCGCAGCTTGGTTTGCAGAGATCTTGCGCGCAAAGCCCGCTTCATAAAAATTACGCGCCTACAAGAGGAAGGCGGCGGCGGTTCGTTTATGCCAAAGTCTGTCAAAAATCCCCATCACGCCGCAAAAGTACGTTTTAAAATGAAAAATCCCCCGTCGTGCCGTGCGACATGCTCTCATAAACCGCTTTGACGTATTTGTCGCGTACCGCGCAATCTAGCAGCTTCTCGCACTCCAGGCAGCTGGTGAGATTGTGCTCTGCCTGGCACGCTTGCAGCGCGGCTAAGCTTTTATCTAAAATTTCGTCATAAACGTCGCGCGGCGCGCTGCTCTCGGTATCAGCCATCAGTTTTTCTCGCCGTAAATTTCATGCATCTTCGCGATCTCATACTTCGAGCCGAAAAAGCAAGGGCTGCTTTGGTGGATTTTCTCGATTTTAAGCTGTAAAAGCGAGCCGTTCGCGCCGTCGCTGGTGGCGCCTCCTGCGCGCTCGAAGATGAACGAAAACGGCAGTACTTCGAAGGTTACGCGAAGTTTGCCACGCGGATGATCGCTAGTAGCGGGGTAGCTGAAAAGCCCGCCGCCTTTTAATAAAATTTGATGCAGGTCGCTTACCATCGCGCCGCTGTATCGCAGGCGGTAGCCCTCATCAAACAGCGCCCGCACGAGCTTTCGGTGCGGTTCGCTCCAGCCCTTTTGCGTCGCGCCCGTGGCGTTTAGTTTGCCTTTTTGCTGTAGGCGCAGGTCTTTTACGAAGCTAAATTTGCCCTCGCGATTTAGGCGGTAGAGCTTCGGCGCGTCCTCGCAAACGACCATCTCAAGGCGAGGCCCGTAGATACAATAGATCGCTGCCTTTAAGCTTGCGGGCGAAATTTCATCCTCGTATATGCCGAAAATCGAGCCCACGGCGAAATTTACGTCTACCAAGCTCGAGCCGTCGAGCGGATCGTAAGCGACGATTAGGTGCGCGTCCTCTCGCAGCGTTAAAATTTCATCTTTCTCCTCGCTGATTAGGGCGCGCACGAGCGGGTTTTTGCGAAATTCCGCTTCGATTATGGCGTCGCTTTTTACGTCGAGTTTGAGCTGCGTATCGCCCGTGCTGTTGTGATGATCGGTGTAGCCGAAGTCCGCGTATTTCAGCTCCTCGGCGATTTGTAGCGCGATATTTTGGATTGATTTTACGATCTCTTGCATTTTATTCCTTTACATTTTTTTGGCGTTTTTTAAGATCCATTCGCTAATGCCCGCAGCGTTGTTGATGTCGAAATTTACGCGGCAAAACTTATCCATCTGCTCGCCACTTAAATTTGAAGCGATCGCGTCTGAAAATGGCAGGTACGCCGGATCGATCCTGTCACGAAATAGGCTTATGCGCGGCAGCGGCAGCGTTTTTAGCCCCTCTACGAGCAAGATATCAAACTCGCCTAGCATCCGCACGACCTCGTCGATTTGCATACAGCGCTGCGAAAAATAGCTCGTCCGCGTCGGGCTCATCACGACGGTTTCGGCGCCGAGCTCGCTAAATTTGGCGCTGTCTTTGCCCTCTACGTCGAAGCGCGCCTTATCGCCGGGATCGTGCTTTACGATCGCGATCCGCAGTCCGCTAGCGATAAAAATTTTAGCGATCTTACAAATTAACGTCGTTTTGCCGCTGTTGGAAGGGCCTGAAAATGCGATAACAAGTCTTTTCATTTTTAAAATCCGGCTTTTTAAGATGAGCAGATTGTAGCGAATTTAGCCTTTTAAAAAGCAAAATTCGTTAAAATGCGCCTAAAATTTCAAAGGAAGATCGATGAAGAAATTTGATTTTAGCGGCGCGCTAAACGGCCTGCTGAAGGGCTCGCTCTTAGCCGCGTTAGCGTTATTTTTAAACTCCTGCTCCGCAAACGATCCCCGTCACGATCCGCTTAAAAACGAGTTTCTGGCCTACACGCAAAAATTTGAATCGGTGCGCGCGGGCGATCGCTATTTGGCAGTGGCGACCTATCTAAATCCCGTCGCGCCCGAGCTTAGAAACGCCGCGGAGGACGAGGTGTTTTTGCTCACCTCCTATCCTAAAGAGATTCAGATCCGCGCGGTGCAGATCAACGGCGCAAACGCAAACGTAGTGCCGTTGCACGACGGCGATCCGCTTTTACAAAAGGAGCTCTTTAAGATCGCGTGGGCGAGCCGCTACAAGATCACCGCGCCTAAGAGCGATAAGGACGAGTTGGTGCTTAGCTACCGCACCTCAAATGAGCTGAACGCCACGATGAAATTTCGCAAAGTTTCAAAGTCGATGTATTGGCATCCGCAGATCGATCTGAAAGATTAAAGGAGAGAAGGTGGGTTACGACATAAGCTATCACGCGATCGGCAAAGATGAAATTTCGCAGTGGTATTTTGAGCCGCTAAAGCTCGCGCAAAAGGGCGATTTTGAGGCTATCGCTAAAATCGCGCGCGAAGCGGGGATGGATGAATTTTACGTAGAAAAATACGCGGACGGCTTCCGCTCGGCGCTGCAGTACGGCACAGGGGGCATTTTTAATAAAACGCATGGATTTCACCTCGCCGTGGCGCAGGGCTATTTTAGAGAGTATTTTTACACGCGCGGCACGGCGTTTAGCTTTTTGGCGGAGCAAAGCTCTAAATTTAAACCCTACATAAGCGATTGGCGCGAGGTTTTGCCGAAGGAATTTTTAGCGGAATTTAGCGGCGAAATTCATAACGAGATCATTGAAAACTACTGCTGCGGCGCGTATCTTGGCGCCGATGGCGTGCAGAAACTGCTGCGCGATTATGAAGCGGACGGCAAGATAAAAGAGGCGATAGATGAGTTTTATGCGCAGAATTTGCCCGTGTTTTTAAACGCGCTAAATTTGGCTGCGGAGCTTGGAGTAGGGCTGCTTGAGGCTACCGAGGTGGTTGAGCCCAATCCGATTGATCTTAATAGGTCCGAGTCGTTTTCAAATCTTTTTAATTGCGATACTCAGGGCGCGCTGATCTACGCGGAAATCGCCGCACAGCAGATCGGCGAGGCGATAGAGTGCAGCAAGGCAGTCGGAGGCGGTACGACGGGCGGCGAGAATTCCGCCTCGCGCGGCGCCAATGCAATGGAAGCGGGCGGCGGCACAATGAAAGCAAGCGGCGAGAATTCCGTCTCGTGCAGCGGCGATACGATAGAAGGCGGCAGCGAAAATTCCGCCGCTGAAGATCATGAAGACGCAACCTCCACAGGCGGCGAAAAGTCGCTTTTTGACAAGATCAAAGGGCTTTTTAAATAGCAATTTGATCGCTAAATTTAAAGTATTTGCGCAGAGTTAAGGTCGTAAAATTAAATCATCTCGCGCTCGCAGGCTCTGTGCCGTTAAATTTAGCTAAAACGGCGCGGCAAAGAGGCGTGAATTTAAAATTTAAAACTTGCCGAAATTTTAAAACGGCGACTTATATATCCGAAGTTACGAAATTTTAAAGCGTCGCAAACAGGCCGCGAAAGAGGCTAAATTAAACTCGCCGCAGCCTTTGCGGCGGGCAAGCTGCGGATAGTTTATCTGTTTAAATTCCATAGCCGAAAGTGCTCGATTTGATTTCACGCTACTTAAAATTTTATGCTCGGGTGCTAATTTGATCGCTCACAAAACGCCGCGTTAAAATTTCAATGAATTTTGAATTTTAAAGCTCGTCACCCCAGAAATAAAGCTCGAAAAAAGCAAGCGCAAAGATAAAAAACAATATCAGCGCCGCGCCGCCCACTCGGACGTAGCTATCGTCCCCTATGCCGAATTGCACGCAATACGCAAACGCCATAAAAACAGGCAAGCCGCTAAATTCGCGGAGCGTTTCCTTTCGTCTTTAAACGACGATACGCACAAAATGGCGGCTATTATGAGAACTACGGTCGCGATAATTTGCATGGCGCGCCGCCTTTCGTGCAGTGCAGAAATAACCTTTGGCTAGCATCAAGAGATAAAATTTAACCACTGAAGTCAAAATAAATTCGCACGATTTTATAGCGCCTTTGCTTACTTGCGCGGCAAAATTTCGCCGCTTTGATCTGCCCGTCTAAGCCTTTGGCGGGCAAATTTTACGCTTTTATTAAAGCGACGGCTTTTAAAATTCCTTGCTCATCGCTTTTTAAAATCATCCTCCAAGCCCGTCGCCAGCTTAGCGAAAGTTATCGCTGCGAGAGGGGATCAGCAAATCTTGCAGCTCCTGCTGCACCGAGATTTTTGCGCGCGGATCGAGGATCTGCGAGTAGATGATAAAATTTGCGAGTACCTTTTTGCCGTAGTCCCTGCTCTCGGCATATGGCACGAGCTCCATGCTAAGCCACGGCTCAAATTTACCCTTATTAAACATATCGCCGCGCTGAAGCATCTTTTTGACGAGCCCAAGCCCGCCGTTGTAAGCGTATGCGATGAAAACCGGGCTGTAAATTTTACGCTCCAGCCAGTCGATATGGATGTTAGCAAAGCGGTAGGCGACTTCGGGGCGGAACATATCGTCTTGATCGAAGCCGTCGATTTTGAGTTGCTTTTTGCCGATCTCGTTAGCCAAAAACGGCATAAATTGCATCATTCCAAGCGCATACGAGGTAGAAACCGATGCGGGCACGAAGCGGCTTTCTTGGCGGGCGAGCGCCAAAATTAGCGCCTTGCGGCGGTTGTCGCCATCGCCGATGTATTCCATAAACGGCGTTGGATAGAAGTTATCCTTGCCGCCGCTTGCTTTATTCATAATGTATGAGTACTCGCCGATGCTTTGCTTGGTGTCGAATTTTTTAGCAAATTCCAAAAGCTGCGGGCGTGACATCCGATCAGCGCTATTTTTCGTGCGAACCCAAGCGAAAGGATCGGTGATATCGTAGCCCTCGATGGAATTTTTAGCGGGATTTGGGATGATGATGTTTAAATTCCTATCTCCTAAGACCTCCTTGGCATAAAGCGCGTAGAGGCTGTAGTATTCGCTGCTAGCAAGCTGGCGCAAGACATTTTGATCTCCATTTAGCAGGTAGATCCAAAATTTCGCATTGTGCACATCGTGAGGTTTCTCAAAGCTCGTAGCCGCGCGGCTAAAAAACGCAAGCGCAGCCCCTTCATCGCCCTGCATGACGGCATTTACGCCCAGCATAAACGCTACGTCCTTCTCCACGGCTAGTGGATCGACGCCCGTAAGCGAGCGGCGCAAGTGCGGGTATTTGCGGTTGATTAGCGCGTCGTTAAGAACCGCTTTGAAGCCTTTTTGTGAAGCCAGTTCGCTTACGAAGGCTGCGTCGGCGTCGATGTCTATCAGAGCGTCCTTGCCCGCACCTTTTAAGTAGTCGTAATATAAAAAGTAGTTTTGCGCATTGCGGCTCTGCATAAAATACTCGCTCGGATTTTCGTCGTTAAATCCGCGCAGTAAATTTACGGCGTTTCTACTTGCCGCGTCTTGGTACTTTTCAAGCTGCGAAGCGAGCGTCTCGCGCACCGACGGGCTTAGCTTGGCGATAAAATTTGGATAGGAGCGCGCCTTTTTGCAGGTTAAATTTGCATCTAAAATATTTGCCGCCGTTACTCCTGCGCAGCGATCCGGACGCTTAGGAGCTTTGGCGACGCCGAAAATTCTATCTAGCTTCTCTTTTAGTTTGCCCTTGTAGCGAAAGATGCTCTGTTTTAAAGTTCTAATCTCCGCTTTGTTGTATTTTGTCTCATCTATTAGGCGATAGATGTAATAGTCCTTGGCTAGGGATTTGGGCTCGTCTTTGATCTGTTCGTAGCTTAAAATTTTACCGCTACTTGCGGCGCACAGTAAAGTTAAAATAAGGCAAAATTTACAGATGGCTCTCAAAGAACGCTCCTATTTAGAATATAAATTATCATATTATCAAAAAACATTAAAACAAATAAAATCACTAACGGCGAAAGATCAAAGCCGCCGAAAGTCGTAGGCAGATAGCGGCGCACCAGCGCAAAAGCAGGCTCAGTAAGCGCAGAGATCGCGCGGACGATTTTATAAAATTTACCGAACGGATTTGGGCGGATGAAACTCAAAACGCAGGCGACGAAAATTAGCATCATATAAGCTTGAATCACGTAGTGAATACTCACTAAAATGCCGTAAAATACGCTATTTAGTAGCATCAAGTATCTCCTTTAAATCAGCGCGGATCAGCGGATACAGCTCGCTAAGCTCCGGACCGTGAGGCACGCCGGTCAGTAAAAACCTAAGCGGCATAAATAGGCTCTTGCCCCTTAAATTTGTAGCTTGCGAAAGTGCCGCTTTGAAATCATTAAATTCCATTGGACCGCCGTTTGAGCTTAATAAATTTAAGATCGCCTCTCGCAGCGCCTGCGCCTGCGCCGCCCACTCCTGCGGGATATCTTTCGCGCCGTAGATCGCTGCGATCTTTTCTTTGATACGTGGGATCAGGCTCGCTTCTTGAGTGTAAAATTTTATCAAAGGCGCAAATTTCGGCTCAAGCTCAAAAAGCTCCGCCAGGCGCTGCTCGCTCGCTCTTTTGATATGCTCGCGGTTTATGAAGGCGAGTTTGTCCTCGTCAAATTTCGCCGGGCTTTTTGAAATTTTAGCGATATCGAAAAATTCCACCGCCTCATCCATGCTAAAGACCTCGCGCGGCGTTTTGTTGCCCAGCAGGATTAGATAATTCGCGATTGCCTCGGGCAGGTAGCCGCTTTGAAGTAGCCATTTTACCGAGGAGCTATCCTCGCGCTTGCTCATCTTTTTGCCTTCGGAATTTAATATGATCGGTAGGTGCGCGTATTTGATCTCGCCGTCGTAGCCGAGACTTTGGCGGATCCAGTTTTGCTTTGGCGTGTTTGAGACGTGATCCTCGCCGCGGATTACGAAGCTCACGCCCTGCATCATATCGTCGCAGGCGCAGGCGAAGTTATAAGTTGGCGTCTTGTCCGCGCGCATGATTACGAAGCTGTCGATGTTTTGCGGCTCAAATGAGATACGGCCTTTGATCGCGTCGGTAAATTCCAGCGCGTGATCAGGTTTTTTAAGACGGATGGTAAAGGGCTTCTCGCAATTTAGCACCTCTTTGTCACTTAAATGCTCGCAGTGCCCGTCGTAGCGATACGCTTCTCCCGCGTCTTTGGCGGCTTGCTTTTTCGCTTCCAGCTCCTCCTCGCTGCAAAAACAGCAAAACGCCTTTTTCTCGGCGAGCAGCTTGGCAGCGAATTGCTGATGAAATTTTAAATTTTTGCTTTGATAATACAGGCTTTGCCATTTAATGCCGAAGCGCTTTAAAATTTCGATGATCTCTTGATCTTTGCCTTCGATATTGCGCGCAGTGTCGGTATCCTCGATGCGCAAAATAAAGCCGCTTTTATCTTGTAGCGAGCAGATGTAGTTAAAAATAGCCGCGCGTAAATTTCCGATATGCATATCGCCGGTGGGCGACGGAGCGAAGCGATACAATTTAGGTCCTTTGGGTTTAAATTTAAGCTGGGATTATACTTTTTACTTCCTAATAAAAAGCAAAAACAAAGCAAAAATAGGCTAATATCGGCGCATTTTATTTAAGGAGACAATATGAGTTTCATTCAGGAATTCAAAGAATTCGCGATGAAAGGCAACGTCATCGATATGGCGGTGGGCGTCGTCATCGGCGGGGCTTTCGGTAAGATCGTAACCTCGCTCGTAAGCGACATCATGATGCCGGTTTTAGGACTTCTTACGGGAGGCATGAATTTTACCGATCTTAAGATCGTGCTAAAAGAAGCGGTGGGGCAGACCCCGGCCGTTACGATAAACTACGGCTCGTTTATCCAAGTAACGGTCGATTTTATAATCATCGCGTTTTGTATATTCTGCGCGATCAAGGCGATCAATAAGCTTAAAAAGCCCGTCGAGCCTGCGCCGGAGCCGGCTGCGCCCGCTGAGCCTAGCGAAGAGGTCAAACTTCTTAGCGAGATAAGAGACCTGCTTAAAAAATAGGTCGCGGCGATGCTTGAGAGAATTCCTTATTTCAAAGCTCTAAGCGCAGCGCAAATCGATCGTTTGGAGCAGATTAGCATCCATAAAAGCTACAAAAAGGGCGAAATTTTATTTTTCGAGGGCGAGCGCTCGCAGTATCTCTTGGTCCTGCTAAAAGGAATTTTAAAAATCTATAAAACCTCCGCAAAGGGGCGTGAGATCCATATGCGCGAGATCCGCCCCATCTCGCTCGTGGCGGAGATGGTAAATTTCGAAGAGACGAGCTATCCTGCAAGCGGCGTGTTTTCGACAAACGGCGAGGTGCTAAAGATCGATTATGAAAAATTTAAAAACGAGTTTATGAGCGATCCTAAAATTTGCCTGGAGCTTTTAAAATCGATGTCCGAGAAGATCCGAGCGCTAAATGCAGTCTTTGATAATCAAGTCGTGCTTAGCTGCGACGGCAAGATCGCTAAGTTTATCAGCGAGAATTTCGATATTTTTATGAGCACAAAATACACTAGAATAGCCAAAATTCTAAATGTCACCCCCGAAACATTTTCGCGCACCATCACTAAATTTAAAAAGAGCGGCGCGCTAATTTTAGACGATAAGCAAGAAATCACGGGCTTTGATAAAGATAAGCTGGACGAGTATATCCAAGGCTAGAGTTTGAAAAGCGCCTATATTTTCCCGATCGTCGGTACGGTTTTATTTCTGTTTTTTAATCTTTACGTCTACAGATCGATCAACGCGCGCTTTACGCCATATAAAAATTTCGTGATCTTCCGCCCTGCCTTGAGCTTGCTTTGCGTAGCTTTGGCGATTTTAGATGCGATATTTTTTGTGGGTTTTGGGCTTAATGGAAGCTTTAAAAATGAGCTGCTCTATAAACTATGCGTATTTTGCATGGCAGCGTCCTTTTCGCTCTTTTTTATCTGCCTTGCTTACGATGTGCTAAGCGCCGCTGCGCATGTAGTTAAATTTAGCCAAAACAGGCGAAAATTTTTAAAAACCTTTATAGACGTAACCTTTGTAATAATGGCGTTTAGCTATATTTTTAAGGGGCTTTATAATGCACTAAAAATTCCAAAAATCACCGAGCGCGAAATAAAAATCAAAAACTTAGCTCGCGAGCTAAGCTTCGTCGTCATCTCGGACGTGCATCTGGGCGAGTTTTTGAAAAAGGAGTTTTTGCAAGGCGTCGTAGCGCAGATAAACTCGCTAAATTACGACGCGCTGCTGATCGTGGGTGATATGTTCGATCTACGCTCGGATGAGCTCGGGGATATTTTGCAGCCTCTTGAGGCGATCAAAAAGCCTATCTTTTTCGTCACGGGCAACCACGAGTATTACCGCGGCGACGCAAGCGGGCTTATCGCGGCGATGCAAAAAGCGGGCGTGCGGGTGCTGCAAAACGAAAGCGTGGAATTTGAGGGGCTAAATTTAATGGGCGTGCACGATCTTAGTGGCTTTCGCTTCGGATACATGCAGCCCGATCTCGGCGCTGCGCTAGCGCAGGCAGACCCCGATAAACCAAAAATTTTACTCGCGCATCAGCCCAAATACGTCGTGGATTTCGTGCGCGACGAGGTCGATCTGTGTATCTGCGGACACACGCACGCGGGGCAAATTTTCCCGTGGACGCTTTTGGTGTTGCTTAGCCAGAAGTATCTTTACGGGCTGTATAACGACGGGCTGAAGCAAATTTACGTAAGCAGCGGCGTAGGGTTTTGGGGGCCGCCGATAAGGGTCTTTGCTGATGCCGAGATCGCGCTGCTTAAGCTTAGAAAGGCATAGATGAGAAGTTTTATTTCGAGGATTTTCGGGATTATCGCCGCGGTGAAATTCCCTAAATTTATACAAAATTTTATCAACCGCAAATATGTGGAATTTTTCAAAATCGATATGAGCGAATTTGATCCGCCGCAAAGCTATGCAAGCCTAAACGCGCTTTTTACTCGCCGCTTGCTGCGTCCGCGCGAGATAGCGGCAGACGAGACAGCTTTTATAAGCCCTAGCGACGGCGTGATCTTTGAGAGCGGATGCTGCGCCGATCTGCGAGCTTTTAGCGTAAAGGGCTGCGAATATAGCCTTAGCGAGCTGCTAGGACGGACGTTTACGGCAAGCGAAAGCGGCGGAGCGGTTAAAAATTTAGATGACGGGGCGGTTACTACGAACGGGAGCGGCGAGGTTGGAACCGGATGCGCAAAAGATGCCGGCGCAGGGATGAAATTTCGCGCCGCGCAAGCGAAAATCATAAGCGACGAAAGCGGCGCAACTTATGCCGCGAGCGGCGTGCAAGCTGAAATTTATAGCGATGAAAGCGGTGAGAGTTGCGAAACGAGCGCAGAGGACGCCCAAGGCGGCGAAAATACAAGCGGCGTAAATTTAAGCTACGCAAACATCTATCTAAGCCCGCGCGATTATCATCATTATCACGCGCCGTGTGATCTAAGCGTGTTGCAGGCGCTTTACATACCCGCTGATCTTTACAGCGTGGCGAAGAAATTTTTACTTAAAATTCCAAACCTTTACGCCAAAAATGAGCGCGTGATTTTGAAGTGCAAAATGCGAAATGGTGGGATTTTGTGGATGGTTTTCGTGGGCGCTTTAAACGTCGGCAAGATGAGATTTGATTTCGATACGCGAATACAAACGAATGCATGTGCAAGTAGAGCTGAGGCGCTTTACGAATATGAAAATTTAAACTTTAAAAAGGGCGATCATTTGGGAAATTTTGAGCTGGGTTCGACGATCGTGCTCGTAGCGCAAAGCGAGTTTTTAAAATTTGAAACTCCGACTGATACATCCGTAAAATTCGGACAAAAAATCGCAGAATTTAATGAAATTTCACAAAATTCCATTTAAAATGCAGGATTTTTTCTTTAACTAAAATTAATTTTATTTAAATTTGGCTATAATCATCCCACTTTAAATCAAAGGATTTAACATGAAAAATTTAAAAGCTTTTACGATGATCGAGCTTGTTTTCGTCATCGTCGTTTTAGGTATTTTGGCGGGCATTGCGGTGCCTAGATTAGCCGCTACGCGCGATGATGCTACGATCGCTAAGATGCGCGGAGACATCGCCGCCATTAGAAGCGGACTTTCGCTAGTTAGAAGCGAGAACATGATGAGGGGCGTGACTACTTGGCCTGCTTTGGAGGGTTCAGACAATGCCACTCTTTTTGATGGCGTTTTGCAGCAACCTATCTATCCTATGAGAGATGGCGGTAGGAACGGCTGGACTTTAAAAAAAGACGGTAGTGATAATGCCACATCCGAATATATCGCTAACGTAGCAGGAAAAAAGACTACTTTTTCTTATTATCCAACAAAAGCTAGTATACCCACTTCCGGTGCAAATAAAGATAGAAATGTCGGTTCGTTCGACTGCAATCATCAAGAGCCTCTTTGTCAATCCTTAGCTCAATAGCTAAATGCTCTATTATGAAGTTGCGGTTTTGGGCGCCAGCCTAAAGCCGCTTACTTATAGTTCAAATTTTAAAATCTCAGCTTATCAAATCGTATCCGTTCCCGTAAAATCGAGCGTCAAATCCGCCGTGATCCTGCGCGAGGTTGCAAAACCGACTTTCAAAACCAAGGAAATTTTAGAGATTTCGCAGCTTAAATTTACCTCGTTTCAGATCGCACTTGCAAATTTTATCGCGTACTACTATGTCTGCGAAAAGAGCGTTGCATTTGGGATCTTTGAGCCTGCGAGCGATACGGCGCAGGATTTGCGGAATTCGCAGGAGGATCCTATGACCGAGCGGAATTGCACTTGCGAGCAAATTCCCGTTAGTAAGCCAACCTCCGCTTGCAAGCAAACTTCTACCCGCGAACAAAATTTTATTTCCGAGCAGAATTCCATCACCGCACAAAATTCTGCGCTCGACGATGACTTTAGTGCCATACAAAATTCCGCCTCAATCCAGAATTTTACATTGACGAGAAATTCTACTATCTCAAAAAATTCTGTTACCGTCATAAATTCTGCCATCGCGCCAAATTCCATGCAAAGGCAAAATTTAAAGCAGGCGCAAGATATTAACTTTCAAAATTTGGCATCAAATTCTACCGCCGCGCAGAATTCTATCCAAGAGAGGGACTTTGTCGATGAGCAAAATTCCGCTTCAATTCAAAACTCTACATCGGCGCAAAATTCCGCCACCATGAAGGCCGACATAAATTTTGCTGCCGCGCCGGGTTCGGCGCACAAAAAAAATTCCACCATCGCGCAAAATTCGATCCAAGAGCGGGATTTTGCCGAGGGAGAGAATTACGTTTCGATTCAGAATTCCGCTTCAGCGCAAAATTCCGTCCTAATTCAAAATTTCGACACTACCACGCAAAGCCCCATTTCGCAGCCGCTATCTCCGCTTCAAATAGGCAAAATTCCAAGCCTCACCCCTGCACAGGAGCAAGCGCGTAAATTTGCCGAAGCCAATGAAACTTCGCTGATTTTCGGTGATACGGGCAGCGGCAAGAGCGAAATTTATATCGCGCTGATCGCGCAGGCGCTCGCTGCGGGCAAACAGGCGCTGTTTTTGATGCCCGAGATTTCGCTCACGCCGCAGATGACGAAGCGGCTACAGAGCTATTTCGGCGAGCGACTCGGCGTCTGGCACTCTAAAATTTCGCCCAAAAAAAAGCGCGAAATTTTAGAAAAATTTAACGCAGGCGAGATTCGGCTCATCGCGGGCGCTCGCTCGGCGCTGTTTTTGCCCTTTAGCGATCTGGGTCTCATTGTCGTGGACGAGGAGCACGACGACAGCTATAAATCGGCTGCTGCGCCGCGCCTAAATGCCCGCGACGCCGCGATTTTCGTCGGCAAGAAGCTTGGCATCCGCGTGATTTTGGGCTCCGCGACGCCCGCGCTTAGCACCTACGCGAAGCAGCCGCACTTCCGCCTGCGCGGCACCTACTTTAGCAGCGCCAAGCGCTTCATTTTCGATGAGAGCGAGACGGGGTTGAGCCCCAAAATTTTAACCGAGATCGGGCGCAGCCTCGAAGCCGGTAAGCAGGCTGTCGTGTTTTTGCCGACGCGCGCGAACTACAAATATATGGTTTGCGAAAACTGCGGGCAGATCGTGCGCTGCCCGTTTTGCGCCGTCGGGATGAGCTACCACGCGGACGCTGCGGCGCTTAAGTGCCATTACTGCGGCTTTAGCACGTTTTACAAGGCGTCTTGCGAAAACTGCGGCGGCGAGGTGATGCAGGCGCGCAAGATCGGCACTGGCGAGCTTGCGGCACAGCTTGCGGCACGTTTCCCAAGTGCCCGTATCGCAAAATTTGATCGCGACGAGATTACCACGCAGCGCAAGCTTGAGGCGCTGCTAAATAACTTCAACGCCCATAAAATCGACATTTTGGTAGGCACGCAGATGCTTAGTAAGGGGCACGATTACCACGGCGTGGATCTTGCGGTGATAATGGGGATCGACGAGCATCTGAGCTATCCCGATTTTAGGGCGCGTGAAAAGACGCTAGCGCTTGCGATGCAAGTGGCTGGCCGCGCGGGCCGCTCGGGGCAGGGCAGGGTCGTCATACAGACGCGCCAGAGCGGCTTTTTTAGGGATTATATCGAAAACTACGACGATTTTTTGCGCGACGAGGCGGAGTTTCGAGAAGGGCTCTATCCGCCGTATATGCGGCTTTTGCGCGTGCTGATCTCGCATAAAAACGAAAAAGCGGCGAGCGAGATAATGAACGCCGCGCTTGAGC
This sequence comes from uncultured Campylobacter sp., assembly GCA_937990735.1. Lineage (GTDB taxonomy): Bacteria > Campylobacterota > Campylobacteria > Campylobacterales > Campylobacteraceae > Campylobacter_B. The sequence goes on from CALKQT010000058.1 coordinate 22,352, forward strand.
TTTTGCGCCGCAAACAGGCGGGAAGTAGCGCGTTTGTTTTGCATGACGGGCTGGACGCGAGGAGAGCAAATTTAAGCGCTTTAAATTTAGAAAATTCTGCGCAACAGGGCGGCAAGCAAATATCAAATTTTAAATTTCAAAGCTCGGATCTGCGCGCGGACGACGCAAATTTAAACCGCCAAAACGCTTCAAATTTGAAAAATGCCGCGCAAATTTTAGCTTGCGACGCAGGCGCGGACAGCGCAAATTTAAAGCCTGAAAGAAAGAGCAGCGCGCAAAATTTTATAAATTTATCGGTCGAAAATACTGCCGAAAATTCCGCGCAGTATTTGAAAGAGAAGGCGAGCGAGGGCTTTGAGATCATCGGCTACGGCAAGGCGGGTATCGCCTATATCGCGTCGAAATTTCGCTTTGAAATTCTGCTGCGCGCTGGCTCACACGTGCCGCTTATTAATGCTGCGCGCGCGCTTGAGCATCTGCCCGTCGAGATCGATATGGATCCCGTAAACTTCGGCTAGACGGAGCTTTTAAAATTCGAGCGAAATTTTATTCGTCGCGGACGCTTTTTTGCAGCATCCGTTTGCGGAGCGGTCTAAAAAAGAGTGGCAAAATTTCGGGTAAAATTTAAGGAGACGATTTGAGCGATAATTTAGATGAGCTAAGAGAAGTCTTGCGTGGAAGGCACGCGAAGGCGCCTCGCAGATCGCAGACAGATAGTGATAAGCCTGATGCTCGCGATCTGAATTTAAAACTAGATGGCTCGGAGCTTGCAGATGATAGCGCAGAAACGTATACCGACAAGGATGCGAGCCTTTCGAGCGAGGATCAAACCATAATCATAGATTATGACAGAGCCCCATTAATCATCACGGATCATCTATATCGCGATTACGTTAAATATCAATTCCCTGCGATGTGCTGCGTATTTTTAATATTTTTGTTTTTTGCCGTCATCGTGGTGGGGCCGCCAGAGCTAGGCGTATTGCAAATGTTTATCCTAGTGCCCTTGCCGCTCATAGAGGCAGCTAGGCGCGAGGGCGAAGCATATTTCGTGATGACGAACTCCGCCGTCGAGTATTATAAAAAGGGCGAAATTGTGAAATTTTTTGAGCTACAAAAGATCGGTGCGATGGCGGTTAGCTTCGATTGCAGATGGAATTGGAAGCAGCAAATGCCACTAGCCCTTAAGATCGTTATCGTCGTTTGGGTTTTACTCGCGCTTAAGTTTGGCGGAGACGACGAAAGCGTGAGTGTTAATATTAGAAATATAGTCTGCATTTTTACTATGGTACTTACCCTGCTTTACGGCTCTAAGATATTTATGCATCTACATAATGGCAGCCTCGGATTTTTCGGCATTCACGATCAGCTCGTGCTATATAAAGAAAACGCCAACGTTGATATAATGAATATTTTGATGGCAAACAAGGATGAATATGCGCAGCTACGGGAGTATTTCTTAGCCGTGCTAAATGTCGATATAGACGAGCTACGGCGCACGATGTCGGTTTTTGATGAAAAGATAGAGTTTAAGAAATTTAAATTCTAAATCGGTGCGCTTGAGGGTTTGTCCGCAGGAACAAATATAGACTCCGTGAGTTTTGGCTAAGCGTGCAGTTAAGCGAATTTTATTTATATAAATTTTGCCCGCGGAATTTACATGATACGACGATAAATTTTACGCCCCGTCATTCTTATATCAGATTAAAATCAAAATATAATATCAAATTGCAGCGTTTTAATCTTAACGGGGGATATAATAAGTCATCGCTCTTTTTGAAAGAGGCAAAACTATTTGCACCGATATAGAGCATATAAAGGTGACGATTTGAAAAAACTACTTAGAAATTTTATGATTTTTGCAGGTTTTATCCTTATGCTATATACCTCTTATTTTCTATATTTTTATTCTAAAAGAGCCGAATATGCGACTATTTTATTGCAAAAGGCGCTTAGGTATGAAGAGGAATTTTTTAATGAGAAAACACAAAATTTAGATTCGTCTGAGCAGATTGAGCTACGACATGAGTTTGTAAAAGAGAAATTAAAACTAGAAAAATATTGCAGCGATGCCATAATAAACGGCGAAAATGGTCATTGCAAGGTTTATTATAACCTCGATTTCGACTATATCCATTTTTACGACGGGCGAAATCAAGATATCGCGCTAGGCTACGACTTTGATAACGAAAGCATCGAGTTTTATAAAAAGCTATCAGATCACTATGATTACAAAGGCAAAAAATGCAGATCGCGCAGGGTATACAGCGAGCACCATGCGACATTTGCTATTGATAATTTTAAGCATGCAAAATTTTGGTTGGGAAATTACGGTGAATTTACCCTAAAAGATCCATATATTCATGAATGTGAATAAAATTGATCGTTAATTTAAACACCGAAAGCCTGCCGTATAGATCGTAGGTATATGCATAAATTCATATTTGTGCGGATACGATAATGTATTTTATACTTTGATTAAGTAATTATGTTGTATAAGCTTATACGACCGATAACAAAAAACGCTTTTAAAGCTTCAAAAGCTCATTTTAAGGAGTGAGAGATGCAAGTTCGTGCTTTTATTTTAGCGACCTTGTTTGTCGTATCGTTCGCAAAAGCGGACGATATAAAGCATCCATCGATGCCATGGCAACTGGAACCTATTTTATGGAAAATTCAAGATAAAAAAGTTGTAAGAAAAGCCCTCCACGAACCTATGATTCGGGGCGTAACTACCTTTAACGGCAAGAGTTTTTATTTTTTTAAGATAGAACAAAATGCAACGCTCAAAAAAGAGTATGAAGAGCATTTATCAAAAGAAAGAGACTTCTGCAACGACTTTTACGATGATCTGTTCGAGTGGAAAAATATAAATATAATCAAACCTCTGGTTTTTGATACGACGGATTACAATAACCCAGTTTTAAAGAAAAATATGGGCGATTGCTGGTATATGGATATGAATAAAACGATTAAAGACGGCTTTAGCGGGCGAGGATTTACATTATATAAATTTGATAATAAGCTTTTGTATATTATGACATATAGAGATTTTCGGTTATACGAGATGTCTTTTGCAAATTTTATGTATATTCTAGATCCGCAAGAATGCAGTAAGATCGCAAAAGACCCCTCGAGCGATTCATATCATAGCAGGATAGATTTTGAGGATTATCGAAACAAGATCGCAGGAGATACCCTAATTTATTTAGGACCGATAAAATATAAAGATAAAGACTATCTGCTTTTTATCGATTCCATAAATTTAGTAGGCGGCATTAAAGCGATTTCTATTAAAATTAGTAAATTTAGAGACGGAGTTTCGCAAACACCCGTTTGTAGAAATTTGTATTTAAATACAAAAATTTACCATTAAGTAGTTAATCATACAAATGCATTCAGTTGCGATTGATAATTTTGGGCATGCAAAATTTTGGTTGGGAAATTATGGCGATTTACCCTAAAAATCCTTTTATCGCTGCGGTTTTAGGTCGCTTATTTTTGCTTCCCAATCTGCGTTTTTAAAATTTGATTAAAATTTTACGTCGCTGCACATGCCTTGCTCGCCTCCTTTTCGATATACAGCGCTTATTCCTCGTCTCCCTCCGTTCGCACGATCAGGCTTTTTGGAAGGCGGAATTTTTCGATTATCTCGCACTCCTTGGCGCGCATCTGCCCGTCGTCGCTCTCGTGATCGTAACCTAGCACGTGCAGCATGCCGTGCGTAAAAAGCAGCGCCGTCTCGTCATCCCTGCCGTGCCCAAGCTGTGCGGCTTTCATCTCTACGAGGTCTAAATTTATCACGACCGAGCCGAGCAGTGCGGGGGCGAAATTTCCGCCGTTAAAATTCTCATTTTTTAAATTTTCATCGTTAGGATTTTCGCTCTCGGAATTTTCGGAATTTATAGTATTGGAATTTTTGCTCGCAGAATTCGCGGCGCTTGTATTTTCACTAGCGGAATTCGCAGTGTTTAGAATTTTATCGCCGCTGTTTTCATGCTCGGAATTCTCTTCGCTTAAATCCTCGCCGAAGCCCGCAAACGCCGCAGGATCGAGCGGGAAGCTCAGCACGTCGGTCACCTTATCGATGCCGCGCGTTTGCGCGTTTAGCTGCCGCATCTCCTCGCTGCGCACGAAAATTAGCTCGACGCTCCCGCCGCCCAGCTCCGCCGCGATAGCGTCCAAAATTTCGGGATAGGGCTGCTCGCAAAGTATCATTTTTACCCCTCTTTTATAAAATTTTCGTATAATTTTAGCAAAAAAAGGATGAAAATGAGAGCTTTATGCGTGATCAGCGGCGGCATGGACAGCGCGACCTGCGCCTATATCGCGAGGCGCGAAGGTTACGAGATCGTGGCGCTGCATTTTGATTATAATCAGCGCACGATGGACAAGGAACGCGAGTGCTTCGGTAAAATTTGCGACGATTTGGGGGTCGCAAAGAGGTTTATTTTAGACGCTCGCTTCATCGCGCAAATTGGCGGCAGCGCCCTTACGGACGGCACTTTGCCGATCAGAAAAGGTGCTGCGGAGCTTGGCGCCGCGGCAAATTCCGCTAGCGCCGAGTTTAACAGCGCGATAAATTCCGAGAATGCCGAGCTTGGAGAGCTAAATTTTATCGAGACAAATTCTGCCGCCAAACTAGACGGGCAAAATTCTATCGCGGCAAATTCTATTAATGCCGAGATTGGCGGGCAAAATTTTGCTGCGTCAAATTTCTCGACGAGCTCCGCGGACGCTACGCTCGGTGCAGATTCGGCGCGAGACAGCCGCTTGCAGAGCGGTGAAATTTTAATTCAAGACGCTGAAATTTTACTAGGGGGCGATGAGCCTTCGCCGCAAGGCGGTAAAATTTTAGCCTGCGACGACAAAATTTCACCGCAGGGCAGCAAAATTCTGGTTCAAGAAGGTGAAATTTTACCTCAAAGCGGAGTCGAGCCGCCGCAGGGCGATAAAATTTCATCGAAGCGCGCAGAGGGTGAAATTTCATCGCAAAGCCGAAGTGATAAAATTCCGCCGCAGGACGGCGAGAGCGCGTTTTCGGATCTGCCGAACACCTACGTGCCGTTTCGCAACGGCGTGTTTTTGAGCATCGCCGCCGCGCTCGCCGAGAAGGAGCGCTGCGACGCGATCTTCATCGGCGTGGTGCAGGAGGACAGCAGCGGCTACCCCGACTGCAGCGCGGGCTTCATCGGCGCGTTCGAGCGAGCGCTTGAGCTGGGCACGAGCCGCGACTTTCATCCGCGCATCAAAACCCCGCTCGTGCACCTTAGCAAGGCGCAGATCGTCTCGCTGGCGCTTGAGATCGGCGTGCCGCTGGAGCTTACGTGGAGCTGCTACGAGCGCGAGGACGCTGCGTGCGGGCTTTGCGACAGCTGCCTGCTGCGACTTAAAGGCTTTGCGGGCGCCGGCGCGAAAGATAAAATCCCCTACGCGATAGAAGCTTAGGCACGCCGTGGCGAAATTTACCGAGCCCGCTCGGCTCGGAGTGTCATCACAGCGCCTGATATGCGCGGGTTTTGAATACGTAGCGCCGCACGCTTTGCGGCGGGATTTAAACGTGCAGCGGCCTGCACTTTAGCGCGCGCCGAGATGCGGCTGTAAATTTAAACTGTGCTTTGAAATTTTAAAAATTTTAACGAGAACGTAGCGCACAGTTCAAGGCAAAATTAATTATAAATTTAATCCCTACGCTATATTTATTAGCGCATAGGCAGATATAAACATATCGTAGTATAATCCGAGAATTAAATTTTAAGGAGGAGAGAATGGCGTTTGAAAATGCAATCATCACCAAAGAGGATGATGAAAAGTACGGGTTGAGTAAAATTTTTTATCAATATAGTCCGTATCATGAAGAACTACCTAGAAATTTTGTTGTTGATAGACAAAAAGATATTTGGTTTCTTTTAATTGAAAGACTACCAAATGAAGGGCATGATTATGGTTATGGGAGCAAAAAGCTATGGAGGCTTTATATTCAAGGAAATAATTTAGATATTCTTTTGGACTACGAATATGATCAAGAAGTGGATGGACGCAAATTTCAAAGGGTGTGGAAAATTATCGAGGTAAATGTTATAAATTCTATTATTCCAGATAATGAAGTTATTAAAATATTGAGAGATGTTTTGATTGATTTTAAATTTAGACCAGGCTGGGAGGATAAGGATGATTTTAGTGTAGCATTAATAGATACGAGAAAGGAAAAATAAAATGGCGTTTGTAGCAGAATATATTTCGAAAGAGGATATTGAGAAATATGGCGTTATTGACATAGTAAATAGCTCCAGAGCAAATTTTGGTGAACTTCCATTGGGCGATCAACGTATAGAGCAGCTTGATTGGGTCATCGATAGGCAGAGGAATATCTGGTTTATCTTTGTGTGTGATCCGCACTTACCAGATCCGCGAGATGGATTTACGGGTGAGGAGATTTATATTTTATGTTATAAGGGCAATGTTATTGAGCTTGATATTAGACGGGTCTATGACGAAACCACAAGTAAAATGCTAGTCGATAATCCGTTTTTTATCAAATATAAGCTGGAAAATATCAATTCTAGTCTTGACGGAATTTCGTTAGATGAGCTCTATAAGGTGCTTAATGAAGCTTTGATAGAATATGGAGAAAGTGGTATACACGGTAGAAAGTTCTTGCCAAAAGAACACGAAGTCATAATTTTTTTGCACGATTAAATTAAAGGATAAATAATGACACGAGAACAAGCTGATCAAATTTTAGCAGATATTGCAAGCAGCAGGGACATGCGCAGCGGCAGCGATGGCGGTGCGAAGACGAGAGAAATTTAACAAAACGCGGCGTGAGCTTTAAACGCGATGCGTAAATTCAAAGCGAATTTTATCCAAAATCCAACCGTGATCGAGCGCGAGATAAATTTTACTCAAACGCCCAATGCGCGAGAATTCGCTAGCGGGCGCAGACTATTTGTAAATTTTAAAATTTCACTCAAACGCCGAGCGTAGATTTAGATGCGGAATGATTTCAAGCTCTGCGGGCGAGACGAACTCCTTTTTACGCAGCTTTTCTATCGCCGCGCGCGCGATCATGGCGGCGTTGTCGGAGCAAAATTTCATCGGCGCAAAAAGTATCTCGCAGCCCGCCCGTTCGCACAGATCCGTTAGAAGTCCGCGCAGATGCAGGTTCGCGCTCGCTCCGCCCACGACGCCGAAGCGCGTAAAGCGGCGCAGCTCAAAGATCCGCTGCAATTTATCCAGTATGTGCGCGCACGCCGCGTCCTCAAAGCAGCGCGCCAGATCGCGCATCGCCCGCTTATCCAGCTTGCCCGCTTCTTTTAGCTTCTCTATCTGCACGCGCACAGCGTTTTTAAGCCCCGAAAAGCTATACTCCAGCCGCCTGTCGCCCTTTAGCGGCACGGGCAGCTCAAACCTCGGCTCGCCGCCTTTTGCGAGCTTCTCGATGAGCGCGCCGCCCGGATAACCAAGACCTAGCATCTTTGCGACCTTATCGAAGCTCTCGCCGAAGCTGTCGTCTCCGGTAGTCGTTAAAATTTCGATACCCCCCGCCGCGCCGATATCCAAAACCATCGTATGCCCGCCGCTAACGAGCAAAACGCCCATCGGAAATCGCGCCTCGCTGCCTAAAAACAGCGAGTAAACGTGGCCTATGAGATGATTTACGCCGATGAGCGGCAGATTTAGCGCGAGCGCGAGCGCTTTTGCCATATTCACGCCGCCGATTAGGCTCACGCTGAGCCCCGGGGTATTGGTCGCTGCGACGGCGCTAAGCTCGCTAAAATAGGGCTTTGCGCGCTGCAAAATCCGCGGCAGCGCCTCCGTATGCAGCCTCGCGGCAAGCTCAGGCACGACGCCGCCGTATTTGGCGTGATCGGCCTCCTGACTTATTTTTTCGTAAAATTTCAGCTCGAAACTGCGCTCATCCATCACCGCGACCGAGCTGTCGTCGCAGCTGCTCTCAATAGCAAGTATCACACAAAATCCTTAAAATTTTTCTCTCATTATACTCAAAAAATCGGCACAGATGAAATTTTAAAATTTAAAGCGGCGCGCTCTAAATTTTGTCTTTGTCGCGACGTGCTCACGCTCACGGGACTAAATTTAAAGCGCGCCGTTCGGCTCGGTCCGCGGTACGCTAGCAGAATTAAATTTAAAACGCGCCGCCGCGCATCTTGCTCCCACACCGCAGTTTATCTGCCGCGGCGGGTAAAATTTTAATAGATGAAATTTTGGCAGTCGAAATTTAGCGGGCGAATTTAAAAAGGCCTTTGGATTTTAAAGCTCCAAAGGCCGTTGCGATTAAATTTATCGCTAAATTTAAAGGCTAAATTTCGGGCTCTTGCTCTTGTTTTTTCTCGCCGCTTGGAATCGCCGTGTCGTACCAATCGAGCTTGCGAGTAAAATACATAACGAGCGAAATTACCGCGAATATCATCAAGCTTCCCATTAGAAGCGCGTAGTCTTCGGAATTTAAGATGACGTAGAGGATCGCGTAAGAAACGAGCTGGACGCAAGTGATGAAAATGCCCCATCGCGCGCCTTTGAAAATCGCGCTTGCGTAGAAAAATACTATCGCGCTTACCGCGATCGCCGAAGCAGCATAGCTAAGCGCAAAGCCGATGTGTTCGGAGAGCGAAAGCACGAGCAGGTAGAAAACGACGTCCTCAAGCCCGATGAGTAGGTACTGGATCGGGTGGATGCGCTCGTGAGTGTAAACCTCGCACAAAAAGATCGCTAAAAATGGCACCGCTAAGAATAATAGCGCGTAATCCGTGCAGCGCTTAATCAGCGAGTAGTTGTTCACGGGCTCGATGAAGCCGATGCTTACGGCATCATTTCTATCGTCGTTGCTGCGCCAGTTCGTCATAGCGACGCGGTCATCTTGATCTGCAAGCCACGCAGGAGCAATGCCCGCGGCTAAGCCTGTAACTTCCCACGAAGCTTTAAAACCGCTAGCGCTTACCTCGCGCGATTTGGCGATAAAGCCGCCGCCAAAGCTAGGCGATGCCCAAGTAGAGCTAATTTCAAAACGGCTATTTTGTGCGATCGGAGCTAGATGAAGCGCCTCGCCGCCTTGGATTTTAAGCGTGCCGCTGATGCTAAAATCAGACGACAGTGCGGAAGCGGGGAGCTTGTAGATTAGGCTTCGATCGAAAATTTTAGCCTCAGTGTTGCCGTGATATTGCTTAAGCTCCTTGCCGTTTAAGCTTAAAGCGGGGGAGGCGGTGAAGGATTTTTGATTGCCTACGCCGAGCACTAGCACGGCTTCGTCGAAATTTAGTCGCGTAGGATCGACGCCGAGCTCGGTATAGTTTATCGCCTCAAAGTCCGCTTTTAGCGCGAAGTCGCCGTTATATATCGGAACGCGAAAAATCCCGCGCTTTAAATAGGTGGGGTCGATCTGCGCTGATAAGAAGTAATTTTTTGGTACGATGATGAAATTTTTTTCTACGCGCCTTTTTACGAGCTCGTTGTTGCTTTTGTCTATCGCTTCGATTATCTCTGCGTAGGGCACTACGATCGCAAGGCCCTGGATTTGCAGCTCACCACCCACCGGCGTGAGGATCGAATCCTGCGCGAGCTGCTTGGTTTCGGAGCGGGAGTAGGTGAGGTTATCAATAAAGCTTAGCGGGATTAGCAGCAGCAAAAGCAGCACTAAAACTATGAACGGTTTCGTCCAAAATGCCCCGCGAATGGCGTTTTTAGTAGAATTTAACAAAGGCTCTCCTTTTAAGTAGAATTTAAAACATAATTTTAACGACGAAGAGTAAACGGACGGCGCTTGAAGCGGGAGGAATCTTATAAATTCTAAATGAACTTTGGATGTGAAGCGTTGCGGATATCGCTTTGAATTTTTGGAATTCCGCTGCACGCTAGAATTCCATTTTGAATGAGAATTTTACGAGAAAATTTCTGTTAGTAGAATTTAAAAGCTTGAAATTCTAAGTCCAAAAATTTCAAATTTCCTAAGCCCTAGGAATTTTGAAATTCCAAGGGCTTTTGAATTTTAAAATTTCGCCGCTTTAGCGTGCAAAATTTCGTGCCGTCATCTCGCGTAAGCTTTAAAATTTATACGCCACGCTTAGCTTGAAATTTCGTCCCGGCTCCCAGTCGATAGCGTTTGAATCCCCGGTAAAATCGGCACTGCGCTGCGAGTGCGATGCGTAGGCTTTATCAAAGAGATTATAAACGCCCGCGTTGATCTCAAGCCCTTTAAATCGCCCGCTATCCGGAGCGTAGGTGACGTATAGATCGTGAACTGCGTAGCTAGGCACTTTTGTTTTTTCGTCGCTAGCTGCGGAGGCTACGTTTTTGGAGTCGAAAAAGAGTAAGTTATAGCCCAGCAGTAGATCCGCCGCAGAGATTGCGTATTCGGCATTGAAGGTGTATTTATCTCCGTAGTCGCGGTAGCCGATAATGTTTGAGCTTAGATAGCCCGAGCCGCTGCGCACGCGGTCTTTATATTCTACGTGCTGGTGGGTGTAACCCGCAGCAAGGCTCAAATCATCTAATATTAATCTTGCGAAAAGCTCGACGCCGTCAATATCCGCACTGCCTGCATTAGCCCTGCATAAGGTGCCCTGCGCGCCTCCCGGGCAGCCGACGATTCCGCCCGCCGCATTGTTATCTACGATGAGATTTTTATACTCCGTCCTGAAGTACTTAGCGGTTAGGCTTACCGAGGAATTCTCTCCTAGCTCGCTTTTGTAGCGACCGCCTATTTCGTAGGCGTTACCCGTAGTGGCTTTTAAATTTTCGTTAGCCATCCAGCTTAGCGGTCTGCCGCGGCTTGTACCCGCAGCCATCATGCTCTCCATTACGTCAGGTCCTCTAAATACTCGCGCATAGCTCGCGAACGCTCCGAATCCCGCGCCGATCTCGTAATCAAGCGCCAAGGCGGGGCTTACTTCGTCAAATTTATATTTGTAGCTAGAGATATTAGCGCCTCTGCCGTTGTAAGTTTTTAACTCGTGCCTTTCGTAGCGCACGCCGGGAGTTATCGTAAGCCCGCCGTATCGCATAGCATCCTCGATATAAAAGCTATAATTATCGACCTTTTCGGGGCGTAGATTGCCGGGCTTAACGTAGTTTTCGGAGTGGTAGTAATCAAAGCCGTAGCGCAGCGTATGAGCCAGATCGCCCGTTTCAAATTTACTCTTAGCGCCGATTTTGCCGCCTTTGGTCTCGACACCCCATTTTACGTTCGTCGAGGTTGATCCGATGCGTTGATGCTTTGTGTAGTATCCCGTGATGTCGAGTTCTAGCAAGTCGCTTGGATTATACGTGTATTTGATCGTATGTGTATCGCGCTCGTATTTGCGGTTATCCAGCTGTCCGTTCAGCCAAGAGCCGAATTCCGGGCGCAAAGGATACAAGCCTTTATACTGCATATGCTCGGTAGATAGCGAAATTTTATGAAAATCCAAAAAGCTATAGCCCGCTTTTAATAAATAATTTATATCGTTGCCGTCGCCGCCCGTAGGCTTGCCGTTGCCCGATTCGCCGAAGCCGTATCCGTAGTGCTTGAATGCGGCAAGCATATCTAGGCTATCAAACGCCCTGCCGTAGAGCATCGCGCTTTGCGAATAGCCTTCGTTATTGCTCGTATAGCCCACTTTAAGCTTGGCGCCGATATTTTGACCGTCCTCAAGCAGATCAGAAGCATCCACCGTCCTGAAGGCAACTGAGCCGCCCAAAGCGCCCGAGCCGTTCACGACCGAGCGCGCGCCTACATCGACCTCTACGGCTTTGATAAGATCAGGATCGATTAGTAAATCGGCGTTGTGATGAAAGGTATTGCCGTTTTGCTTCGCGCCGTCAATCGTGATATTTAAGCCACGATCGCTTACGCCACGCATATAAATTTTTTGATTCATGCCGTTGGTGCCGCCCACATACACGCCCGGAATATCGCGAAATACGTCTTTTACGAGCGTAGCGTTGCGGGTGTTGATTTTGACATCATCCACGGTGCTAGGCGTGCTAGAATCGCTAGTAACTTCGATTACGCCTAGGCTTTGCGTATTTGAATCCTTGCTTTTGGATGCGTCCGTAGCGCTTGATTTCTCGTCTGCTTGTGCGCTTAAGCAAAGAACCGCGCACAAAGACAAAGCCAGATGAAATTTTTTCATACGAAACTCCTAAATGATAATGAGATTAAAAAACGGCAAATAATATAAAATTAATCCTTTATTTTATATTAATTATCAAAACATTTTAAAATCATTAGAATTTTATCTCCGAATGCTTTATTATCATTAAATAAAGCTAAATGATAAAATATAATTTAAATATCGATCATCAAAATTTTAGTAAAAATTAAATCTACTTTTGATAAAATCGCTCATTTTTTTGGCAAGGCACTTTGCTGAATTTATAAAAATTTTTAAAATTTTTAAGGAGAGCTTATGGGCATTATGGAATTTTTGGCGCATTACGTGGATTACATTATCTTTGCGATCCTCGGATTTATGAGCTTTTTAGTCGTGTGGTTTACTATCGAAAGGCTGCTTTTTTATTCGAAGGTTAAGGCGAGCGATTACAAAAGCAAAGCGCTATATGAAGAGGCTCTGACAAAAAATTTAACGACACTTTATATTGTTTATTCAAATGCCCCGTACATCGGTCTTTTAGGTACTGTCATCGGCATTATGATAACCTTTTTTGATATGAGTACTGCAAGCGGTATCGATACCAAGGCTATCATGCAGGGTCTTTCGCTTGCCCTTAAAGCTACGGCTACCGGTCTAGTCGTCGCCGTGCCTACGCTCATCATCTACAACGGTTTCGTCCGCAAGGTAGATGTGCTTCTAAACCGCTACGATGAGGTTAAATAAATGAGCATTCCTAGACGAGACGGGCTAAATATCGTCCCGTTCATCGACATTATGCTGGTGCTGCTAGCGATTGTGCTTAGCGTTTCGACTTTTATCGCGCAGGGTCATATCAAGGTCAATCTGCCCTCGTCTTCGAGCTCGCAAAATCCGCAAGAAGATAAAAAAGTTACCATCAAAGTAGATAGCGAATCTAAAATTTATCTAGACGATGTCGCAATAAGCGAGGATGAGCTTGAGAAAAAAATTGCCGCGCTCGATAAAAACGATCTTGTCGTGCTAAAAAACGATAAAGACTCGAAATTTTCCTCTTTCATTTCGATCATGGATGTCCTAAAAAAGGCAGGCCATGAAAAATTTGCGATCGTGACCGAAAAAGAGCAATGAATAAAGATAGCGCAGTAGGTTTTATCGTATCTTTGGTGCTGCATTGCATCATCGCTGTGGGTGTTTTTGCTCTTTTATCTTCGGCACCGAAGCCGCCTAGCATGCCCGATATGATAGCCTTTTCCATCGATAGCATAATGGATGAGGCCAAGCAGGGCGATATCTCCGATGAGCCCAATATCCCGCCTCCTTCCGATCAGTCTGAACCAGATCCTGAGCCAGAGCCCACTCCGCCGGAGCCCGAACCCGAACCGGAACCAACTCCGCCTGAGCCAGAGCCAATTCCTGAACCGGAGCCTATACCAGAGCCTGTAGTCGAAAAACCAAAACCGGTCGAAAAGCCCAAGCCAAAGCCGGTAGAAAAACCAAAACCGATCGAAAAACCGAAGCCTAAAAAAGAGCATAAAGTTCAAAGCAGCGATAGGAATTTAACGGCAAAGTTTGACCTGACAAAGCCTATTTCGCTGGGTAGCAGCGGGGGCGGCGGCTCCAGTAGTGCAGGCGGCGGTAGCGACGCTATAACAAGCCGCGGAGATCCTAGCAATAGCGATGTCGGCAAGAAAATTTTCGCCATCATTTCTCGCTACGCGCAGTCGCACTACCCTAAAAATGCCCAACGTATGCGTAAAATCGGCGTCGTAGGCGTGCACTTTACCTATACGGCAAGCGGCGATGTTAAGGGTCTTCGCGTTACGTCCTCCTCGAATGTCGATTCGCTTGATGAGGGCGCGTTAAGCGCGGTCGAGCGCACAAAAGGTAGCTTTCCAAAGGTCGAAAAGGATATGGAATTTAACTTTAGCATAAAGTATACGCTAAATTTTAACTAGCCTTAAAAATTCTACTAAAACCTCTGCAAGAGCGGTGAAATTTTAAAATTTCACCGCTCTTATCGCTTTATCTTAGCTCGCAAAATTCCATTTCGGCAAAGTGAAATTTTAAAATTTACTGCTTTTGCTGCCGCTTTTGCCACTTCTGCCGCGCTAGTTTTTACAAACGGATTGGCGCCGTGAAATTTAAAATTTAAACGTAGAAAATTATGTCTTTTCAAATTTAGCCTAAGCAAGCATCTTAAAGCGTTAAAATTTTAAATTTAAGCTACGAAATTGCTAGGAAATTCCACTGATTTTAATGGAATTTTTACTATAATTTTGTATGAAATTTAAAAGATTAAAGGAAATTTATGATAGACGTTTACGACTTGGCGGTGATCGGCGGCGGTCCTTGCGGCATCGCTTCCGTAGTAGAAGCCAAAAGAAACGGGCTTGCGCATGTGCTTCTGCTTGAAAAAGGCGACAACCACTCTCAAACAATTAGGCAGTTTTACAAAGATAAAAAGCGCGTAGATAAAGAATATAAGGGCTTTGACAGCGAGACGCGCGGCTCTATTTCGTTTGAAACCGGCACGAAAGAGAGCGTGCTAAATTATTTTGACGAGCTCTTAGATAGCGACGAAATCGATACGAATTTCAAAAGTGAGGTCGAAAAGATCGAAAAGCACGCAGATGAGTTTTATATCACTACTAGCTCGGCTGGATACCGCGCGCGCAACGTCATCGTTGCAATTGGCAGGATGGGAAAGCCTAATAAGCCCGCTTATAAAATTCCACCTTCGATCACGCAACGCGTAAATTTCAATCTCGATAAATGCACGATCAATGAAAAAATTCTAGTCGTTGGAGGCGGTAACTCAGCCGCTGAATACGCTATAGCGCTATGTAAAACCAATGTCGTGACGCTTTGCTATCGCAAGCCTAAATTTACCCGCTTAAACGAGACAAACGAAAGCGACGTAATGCGCGAGACCAAATACGGCAACATCATCTTGCGTTTAGGCATCGATATAGAGGCTCTTGAGAATGAAAACGGCAAGGTGCTGGTAAAATTTGATGATGGCACCGAACTCGTATTTGACCGCGTGATATACGCGATCGGCGGCACGAGCCCGATTGATTTTCTTAAGAAATGTGGCATCGCTTACGATGAAAACGGCGTGCCGATCGTGGATGAAAATCTCCAGACTGCCACTAGCGGGCTTTACGTCGGTGGAGATCTCATTAGCAGAAGCGGCGGATCGATCGTGGTGGCGATAAATCATGCCCATACCATCATCAAAAACATCCGCAGATGAGGCTTTATCAGCCAAAAAAGGGTTATCGCTACACGAGCGATACGATTTTTTTGTGGAATTTTATAAGAAGCTCAGGCGTGCGTAAGGCTGACGCAGCATCGCAAAATGGCTCTTGGGCGCTGGGCTGTGGCGCGGAATTTAAAGGCGCAGCAGATAGGAGCTTTAATGCAAAATTTTGCGCCGCGGATTACGCAGGCGACGAGACGGAATTTTGCACCGAGGATTGCGCTTTTAGCAAAGAAGAGTTGTATGCCGCTGACCATAGCGCGGAGAACGATCGCGATTTTGGAAGTAAGGGCTGTGCTGAACTTCAGGCGGAATTTAAAAGAGAATTTGAAGCGGGACTTCGGGCGAAATTTCAAAGCGAGCGCTATAAAAATTCCTATTTTCAAAGCGACGAAGCCCAGCATACTTTAAAGCCCGATATCGCAAGCGGTGAAAATTTTAAACTTTGTGACGAGCAAATCGTGCAGTCTTTAGAATCTCAAAAGACGCACGATAAAGATTTCACGAGCAAATTTAAAGACGCCAAAGCGCGCAAGGATTTTGCTGCGGAGTGCTTGTTTGACGGCGGGTTTGCAGTTTGCGATGAGCGTAGCCCCAAAGGCGCGCTAAATCCGCGAGCGATATACGGCGACGTGCTAGATGTGGGCGCAGGATGTGGAATTTTAGGGCTTTTACTAAAGCGCGATTTTGAGAGCATTAATTTAAGCTTGCTAGAAATTCAAGAGCGAAATTTAGAAATCTTGAGGCTAAATTCTTTGCAAAACGATCTACCTGCCGAGATTTTGCACGCGGATTTTGCGGAGTTTAAAAGCGAGAAGCGTTTTGACTTTATCGTCTCAAATCCACCCTTTTATCGAGAGCGCATTTCGCTTAGCAAAGAGCCTCATATGGCGCTTAGTAAGAGCGCAGCAAGCCTTAGCCTACGGGATTTTGTGCGATCTGCAAATGCTCATCTTAAGCCTGGCGGTACGCTTATTTTTTGCTACGAGGCGGGCAAGCTAGCTAAAATTTGCGAGCTTTTGGGCGAGTTTAGGCTAAATTTAACGAGGCTCGGTTTTGTCTATCCTGACATTTCAAAGCCCGCTAAGCTCGCGCTTTTGCAAGCCCGTAAGAACTCGCGCTCGCCCTGTGAGATCGCCCTTCCGATCTATGCTAGCGCGCACGGAAGGCGCACCGCACAAGCCCACGCGATCTACAAAAGTGCGGATTTAACGAGCGTGGATTATGAGTGAGTTTGGCTTTAGCTTCGATGCTAGCGCGTGTGAGCGCTGCGGCGGCAAGTGTTGCACTGGAGAGAGCGGCTATATCTGGATAGATGAGAGTGAGATTGCGGCGTTAGCGGTAAAATTTAAAATTTCGCCTGCAAGGCTTAAAGAAATTTATTTACAAAAAATAGGCGCTAAATTTAGCGTAAAAGAAAAGCCCTTTGAAGGCGGCTTAGCGTGCGTGTTTTTTGACGAAGCGCATCGCAACTGCGGGATTTACGAGCTGCGTCCGAAGCAGTGCCGTAGCTTCCCGTTTTGGGAATATTTTAAAACGCATACTAAAGAATTGGAGGAAGAATGTATCGGGGTAAGGTTTTAAGCGGAATTTTAATCGCGGCGATGATTTTAGCACCGCAGTATCTAAGTGCGGAGAGTGGGACGAATGCTGCAGCAGCGAAGCAGTCCGTTACGGATAAAAAGGCGTCTGATCGGAATTCCAGCATTGGTATAAAAAACGGTGCAAAAGATGCAATTAAAAAGAGCTTGATAAATCGCGGCGTAAGCGCTAAAAGTATAACCAAAGAAAAGCTAAATCACGCGATGCGAGCGCAAGAAGACGCCGAGCTAAATTTCGATTTGCTTACAGCTTTGGAGCTACTGCATAAAGATCCCGTCGCATCGATGTTTTTATACGAAAAGGCATACAATAAAACGGGCTCGTCCGTTTATCTGCTAGAAGCGCTAAAGACTGCTTTTGCGATCAAAGATCGTAAAAATACGGCGCGCTATTTAAAGCTCGGCGAAAAGAGCCTAAGCTCAGACTCTGAGTATCTGCGAGTAAAAATCGGCTACTACTTAGGCATTAAAGATAATCTAAATGCCAATACCGCTGCTCTTAAGCTAGTCACCGTAGATCCCGTTTCGCGAAGTTATGCAATCTTAGCGGCGACGTATTATGCGATGGAGAATTTTACTTTAGCCAAAACCTACTTCGAAAAAGCCTATGAGCTAGACAAAACCGACGAAAATCTCATCAGATTATGCGACGTGTTGCTAAATAAACTCGATGATTCGGACGGAGCGATCCGCATCATCGAAACGCACAGGCGCATCTATGGCTGTGCCCAGGGTATGGCGTGCGAGCTGCTAGCTGATGTGTATCGCGCGAATAAACGCTATTTAGATGTCGCTAAGATCGATGAAGCGCTGTATGAAGCTAAAGGGGATAATAAATTCTTAGACGATATGATAGCGATTTATTACTACTCAAACGACTTTGATAAAATAATCGAGCTTTTGAAAAAATACGACTACAAGCGCGAGCTTCTAATCGATGCCTACGCGCATAAAAAAGACTATAAAACCGCGATTAAAATGGCGCGCGATGAGTTTATGAAGACCAAAAATTACGACTTTTTGGCGATCGAGGCGATCTATGAATATGAAAGCGCGGGCAAAAACGTGGACGCCAAGACCCTATCTAGTGTAGTGGCAAAATTTGAAAATATCGCGCCGCAGCTTAAAGACCCCGTGCATCTAAACTACTACGGCTACATCCTAATAGATCACAATTTAGACGTTCGCAAGGGCATCGAGTTCGTCCGCCGCGCCCTACAAAAAGACCCCAACTCACCGTATTATCTGGACTCGCTTGCTTGGGGATACTACAAGCTTGGCGAGTGCGACAAGGCTAAAAATGAAATGGCTAAGATCAAAGACGCAGAATTTTTTAATTCCCCCGAAGGCAAAGAGCATTTAGAGGCGATCGATGCGTGCGCCGCTGGCACAAGCGTAGCGCCGCAGAATTCCATATCGCAAAATCCCGCTACGATAAAAGGCTCCGCGCCAAAAGATCAAGCGCCTCAAAGTCCGGCAATAAAAACTCCTACGTCTGATTCCATAAAATCTACGGCGCCAGAAAGCTCTGCGTTAGATTCCGCGCGCCCAAGATCCGCTGCAACGCGTGATTTAACGCCAAAAGACTCCGCTTCGCAAAATTCTGCCTCGTCAAGACAAAATTCCGTATCGAGGCAGGATTTTATGCCAGAGCAAAATTCTACGTCGAAAGAGCCTAACGGCTTTAAAACCCAGACGCCAAGGCAGTAGAGATGATTTTAGACGAAATTTTAAAGCGCACTCGCGAGGATCTGGCGCTTCGCAAAGAAAGGCTGCCCGAGGATCTACTCGGTCGCTCGCTAAGTGCCAATCCCTATGAGCCGCGTGACGTCATAAGCGCGCTTAGAAGCGATGAGAAGGATCCGCTTCGCATCATCGCCGAGATCAAAAAGGCAAGCCCGAGCAAGGGGATCATCCGCGAGGATTTTGAGCCGCTAAGCCTTGCCGTGGAGTATGAAAATTCAGGTGCGAGCGCCTTTTCGGTGCTTACTGAGCCGCATTATTTCAGAGGCGATTTGGAGTTCATCCCGCAGATCCGCCGCTATACCCGCACACCCATTTTGCGCAAGGATTTCATCGTCGATCGCTATCAGATCCTCGAGGCGCTGGTTTACGGCGCGGATTTTATCCTGCTGATCGCCAAAGCTCTGGAAGGCAAACAGCTAAGAGAGCTGCTCGAGTTTGCCCGCAGGCTGGGACTTCAGGCGCTGTGCGAGATACACGATAAGGATGATCTGAAAAAGGCGGTCTTCGCAGGGGCTGATATTATCGGCATTAACCATCGAAATTTAGAGACTTTCGAGGTCGATACGAGCTTGAGCGAGCGGCTAATCCCGATGATTCCAAACCGCAAGATCATCGTCGCCGAAAGCGGTCTGCACTCGCACGAGCAGCTTTTGAGCTTGCACGAGGCGGGCGTCGATGCGTTTTTGATCGGCGAGCATTTTATGCGCCAAAATGACGTCGGTGCGGCACTGCGCGAGATAAAGCTCGGCGCGGACGGCGAAATTTAAATCAGCTCGTTTGATCGCGCAAGATTAGATCGGAACGAGAAGTTAAATTTAGCGAAGGGAGTGAAATTTTAAGGCGGTAAATTTTAAAATTTCGTAAAATTCGACGGACTTTAAAATTTAGCAGCTCTTTAAATTTGGCGGCTGCGACGTGATTTAGTATCGCACGCTGCGTAAGCATCCGCGCTGCGCTTTTGGCGTCGTGAGTTTATTATCACGCGCTGCGCGAGCGGCTGCGGAGCGAGGTTTAAATTTACGCCTTTCGTTTGTATAGCTTTCCGCCGCATCACGAGCCGGTGCAAAAAGCGCGGGTTTAAATTTAGCTTTGAGTTTGCGAAGCTTCGCGCGCGCGGGGTTGCGCTTGTAGCGTTGAGCGCCGAGAATTCGAGTCTATCGTAGCGCTTTGCAAGCCTAGCGCGCTACCCAAGCCCAGTATTGGCGATTGCGCGGCGCCGTAAATTTAATCACAGCTCGCGACCTAAGCCGCCCAGAGGAGCTGCGCGATAACTGCGCAGCGAGCTACCACAAAAGCGGACGGCGTAGGGACTTAGCAGGGTTGCGATACCCTGCGATACGACGCGATAAACCTCGGCTGTACTACGACTGCGCCGCGTTAAATTTTACCGCGTGTCACGACGGTGATTGCGGCGCAGGTTTGGCTTCGCGTACCGTGCCTGTGAGTGCGTCAAAGTTTTGTTATAATGCGCACGCAAACTGCCGCGGATTTAATATCGCCCGCCGTGCGCTTTGATCCGCGGAGTGTATGTCGCACCGAAGCGCCTTGCGCAGCCCGAGATTTGTAAAGGGCGCGTATTGCCGCGCGCATAACTTTGCGCCGTTTGAGCAAGTGCAAGTCGCGTAAATAAAATTCTATGAAATTTAGAAGTTTTAAATTCCAAATTTCATAGAATTTTGCGAAACGCAAATTTTAAAATTTCATAGAATTTTGGAATTTCGGAAAGGAAAAGAGATGGATTATCTTTGCGCCCCTTGGCGAAGCGAGTATTTTACCGAAAAAAGAAGCGGCTGTCCCTTCTGCGACGCGGCGGCGGATGCGGCGTTCGACGATCGCAACGGCGTGCTTTTTCGCGCGCAGCACTGCTTCGGGGTGATGAACCTCTACCCCTACAGCCCGGGCGCGTTTATGGTCATACCGTACGAGCATGTCGATAATATCGAGTGCCTTAGCGACGATACGTGGGCGGAGATGAGCCGCTACGTGCGCGCCGGAGTGGGGATCTTAAAGCGCACGCTGGGCGCAAACGGCGTAAATATCGGCATGAACCTCGGCGCCGCCGCGGGTGCGGGCATAGCCGAGCACGTGCACTATCATCTCGTGCCGCGGTGGCAGCGCGATACGAATTTCATCACGACGATCGCAAACGTCCGCGTAAACGGCGTTTCGTTCGCCCCGCTTTTTGAGAAGCTAAAAGCGGCATTTGTAGAATTAAATTTAAAGGAGTGATAATGATCAGCGTAGAGCAAGCGATCGAGGATTTGAAAAACGGCAAGATGCTCGTTATGGTCGATGACGTCGATCGCGAAAACGAGGGCGATTTGGTGTTTGCGAGCACATTTAGCAGCGCACAGAAGGTAAATTTTGCTATCACGCACGCTCGCGGAGTGCTGTGCGTGGCGCTTAGCCCGCAGATCGCGCAGCAGCTGGGTTTAAGCCTGATGGTTGATAAAAACACTTCGAGCCACGAGACCGCCTTCACCGTCACGATCGACGCGAAGGACGCCAAGACTGGCGTGAGCGCGTATGAGCGCAATATGACGATCGAGCTGATGTCGCGCGTAGGCGCTCGCGCGGATGATTTCGTCCGCCCGGGGCATATCTTCCCGCTTATCGCCAAAAGCGGCGGCGTGCTCGCTCGCACGGGGCACACCGAGGGCTCTACGGATCTGTGCCGCTTGGCGGGGCTTTCGCAAAGCGCCGTGATCTGCGAGATCGTCAAAGACGACGGCGATATGGCGCGCAGGGACGATCTGGAAAAATTCTGCGCGCAACATGGCATCAATATGATCTCGGTCGCGCAGATCGTGCAGTACCGCCTAAAGCACGAAACTCTCGTTAAATTTAGCGAGCCAAAAAGCGCTCTGCTGTGTGGTGAGGCGGCGAAATTTTACGACGTGAGCGATCACGAGGGCAACGAGCACCGCGCCTATATTTTCGGCGAGCAGGGAAAGAGCGCGCAGACGAATGTGAAATTTCATAAAATTTCAAGTGATCTGGAATTTTTAAGCGATACGAAATTTAACGATTTCATGCGCGATCTGGACGTTTTGCGCAAAGAGGGCGGCGTGCTTTTGATGCTAAAATCCGCGCAAAATCGCGCTGATTTTAAGAGCTTCGGTATCGGAGCGCAAATTTTAGCGCATCTGGGCGTGAGAAAAATCAAAATTTTAAGCAAGAGCGAGCCGAAAGACTACGCAGGGCTTAGCGGTTTTGGGATCGACATAGTTTGATAGCTCACATCGATTTGGATAGCTTCTTCGTCTCTGTAGCGAGGCTCGCCGATCCTACGCTTGCGGGCAAAAAGATCGCGGTCGTCGGAGGCGGCGACGAGGAGATTTTCGGCGGCAAGAGCGAGCTTGGCAGCGTGATTTTAAGCGCGAGCTATGAGGCTAGAGCGGACGGCGTGCACTCGGCTCAGCCCGTAAAACAGGCGCTTGCTCTGTGCCCGCAGCTCATTTTGGTGCGCGCGCGGCATGGCGAATACCGAAAAATTTCACGCAAAATTTATGAGTTTTTACTAAACTTTACGCCCGAGATCGAAAAATTTAGCATCGACGAGTTTTTTCTAAATTTACGCGGCACGCCCTACGACGCGGACGCGCTGAGCTTTGCCGCGTTTTTGCAAAGCGAAATTATGCGCCGCTTTAGCCTTCCGTGCAGCGTCGGTCTTAGCGAAGCAAAACTCATCGCAAAACTCGCTACTGGCCTTGCTAAGCCCTTCGGCGTGCGGCAAATTTTAAAATCGCAAATCGCGCGCGAGCTGTCCGCCGTGCCTGTGGCAAAATTCCCCGGCATCGGCAAAGCAGCGCAAAAAACGCTCGGCAAATACGGCATCGTAAGCTTCAGCGACGCGCTAGGGCACAGAGAAATTTTTGAAAAAATGGGCGCGAACGGCAGGAAAATTTTCGCAGCCCTTAGCGGCGAGGATGAGGGCGAGGTCGTCTCAAAGCGCGAGCGCAAGAGTATCGGCTTTGGGCGCAGCTTCGCGCCGTGCGCCGATCGGGACGAGCTGCGGCGTAAAATTTTAATTTTGGCGCGCCATTTGGCGGGCGAAGTGCTCGCAAAGGACCTAAAGCCCGCGACTTATGATCTAAAGATCCGCTATAAATCGCGCGAGGAGTTTTCGCACCAGATCAGCCAGGATAGGGCGTTTAGTCTAAGCTTGCTGAGCGAGACCGCGCTTGAGCTGTTTAGGCTCTGCGACGTGAAAAAAGGCGCGCAGATAATCCACGTAGCGCTAAATCTTTCAAATTTTAGCGGCAAATCGGGCAGCTCGCTGCTCTTTGGTGAGATCGATAAAAAGCAGCAGAGCTTAGATCGATCTTTAAGCAGGATTTGGGAAAAATTCGGTATCGAAAAGCTAAAAAAAGCAAGCGAAATTTGATTAAATTTAAAGGAAAAAGATGAAATTAGGCGAGCTATACTCGGTGATCTGCATAATCTTCGCGACGAATTTTAAGGGCGTGATAGATGAGCAGAAGTTGCGCGGCTTGGGCAAAAACTGGATTATCGTAAATAAAAATATCGAGAACAAAAACGGCTACGAGCTTTGGCAAAAGGTGCAGGGCGAAGACTACGCGGCGCTAGGGCGCGATTTTGAGGCGCTAAAAGGGTCGTTTGAGATGGACTTTTTCAAGCTCATAAGCGAAAGCGAAGTGGAGCTGTTTTATGAAAAATGCCGCTTCAAAAAGCCTTTTGCGGAGCTTAAAAGCGCTCACGCGGCAAATATGCTAGCGCTGCTTGCCATGATCTTTAAGCAAAACACGGACGCGAAATCGCATAAAATTTTGACGCTATATCTAGCGCAATTTATCATTCCTAGCTTTTCCGCGCTTGCTACGCACTTGCAGATAAACGCCAAAAGTAGCTATTACAAGGCGCTCGGGTGGTTTTTGGCGGATTTTTGCCGCGTGGTTAAAGAGACGCTAGGGCTTGGAATTTAGAATTTAGAACGCGCGCTCGGTATTTTTGCGCGTTCGGCACAGAAAAGCGCTATGTAGAGATAGGTTTAAAGCTTGCTTTCGGAATTTCTTGCGCTGTAGCCGGTACAGCTCCTGCAGGCGCGACAAGCTAAGCGAGGCAGCCGAATTTTATCTGCATATCTGCGCGGATACAAAGTAGCTGCCTTGCTGTTTTGTGCGTCGGCTTTTGTCGTATCGCGCATCGTTTTGAATTCTGCACGGCACCGCGCTTTGGTCGCTATGCGCATCACCCCGCATTCGTCGTGCGCTGTCGGTATCGATACTGTGCGTGCTCCGCTCGTGTCATGGTGCAGTGTGCTTCGGTACTCTGTGCGTAGCTTTACATGCCGCACAAGGCATCGTCGTTTGAAATTTTAGGTGAGACACCCTGTATATCGTTCGATGTCGTCGCTCGGAACAGCGCGTCTTTCGCGCTTTGCGTGTGCGACCTGGCGCAAAAGCATGGTCTATGCACTTGCGTATGCGCCGCTTTGCGTCTTTTGCCGAGCATGCGTCACGCAGCGTCCGATGCGCGCCGTTAAATTTTAAAATTTAAAACAAAGGAAAAATTTGAATTACTGGAACGAAATTTACGCCCACTTTGATCCTGTGGCATTCAGCGCGTTTGGCATAAACGTGCACTGGTACGGCATTATGTATGTTTTGGCGCTGCTTACGGCGTTATTTATCGCCAAGTATTTCGTGCGAAAAGACGGCCTTAGTTTCAGCGATAAGATGCTCGATCGCTACTTTATCTGGGTCGAAGTGGGCGTCATTTTGGGCGCGCGGCTTGGATACATCGCGATCTATTCGGGCGAGGCGGCGTGGTATTTCAGCCATCCGTGGCAAATTTTCAACCCCTTTCATAACGGCGAGTTCGTGGGCATTCGCGGTATGAGCTATCACGGCGCAGTCGTCGGATTCGTGATCGCGACGGTTTGGTTTTGCAAAAAATTTAAAACCGATATGTGGGCGCTGCTCGATCTCGTGGCACTTAGCGTGCCGCTTGGGTATTTTTTCGGACGCGTGGGAAATTTTTTAAATCAGGAGCTTTTCGGGCGCGAGACGAGCGAGCCGTGGGGGATTTTGGTAGGCGGCACATTACGTCACCCAAGCCAGCTTTACGAAGCGGTTTTGGAAGGACTGGTAATTTTCGTGATTTTATTTTTCTACCGTAAATTTAAGAAATTTAACGGCGAGCTGATATGTTTGTACGCGATGCTATATACGGCGTTTAGATTTTTCGTAGAATTTTTTAGGCAGCCGGACGACGGGCTTGGGTTTATATTTTTAAATTTATCGATGGGGCAAATTTTATCTTTGGTGATGTTTTTGATAGCAGTTTTCTTAAAGCAGTCTTTGAAGAAAAAACTAATTTGTAGAAATTAAATTAATCTAAAGTTAAAAAGTAATATAATCTCTTTACAAAAATGTAAATTTTCGTTTAGCGGGGATTTATAATCATCTTTTTTAAGGAGAACCTATGCTAGGTCGCATTGAAGGCTTTACGGGCAGATCCATAGACGGCAAAAAAAGCCGCATTATGGCTTTGCAAGACGTGGCGCAAAGCATCAGCGGGCTGATTTTGGCCTGTTTTATGCTGTGTCATATGATATTTACCGGCACGATTTTGATCGGTAAGGGCGCGTTTGAGGGCGTCGTACATTTCGCCGAACCGGGCGGAATTTATTTCGTTACAAACATCGTCGCTTTTGTAATTTTCGTGATTTTCGTAGTTCACGCGTTTTTGGCGATGAGAAAATTTCCGGCTAACTACGCCGCTTACAGAGCGTTTAAAGCGCACAAAATGCGAATGAAGCATTGCGATACAACGCTTTGGTGGTTTCAGTTTTGGACGGGATTTTTACTATTTTTCTTTGCGGCGGCTCATATTTTAATGATCGTATTCGGTCCGAAGATCACTGCAGATCTTGCTATCGCTCGCTTCGGACAGCTTCATCTATTTTATTTCGTTTTATTGATTTTCGTAGTAACTCACGCTAGTATTGGAATTTATAGGCTTTATATGAAATGGATCAGCATAGACGGCACGAAGGCTGAAATCCAAAGAAAAAGAGCCTTCATTAAAAAGGCGGTTTTTATCGTTTGGGGTGCATTTTTCCTGCTTTCGATAATCGCCGATTTCAAATGGTTAAGTTTAGAATAGGGAGTTTAGAATGAATGTAATATATTGCGATTCTTTAGTTATTGGCGGCGGTTTGGCGGGCTTAAGAGCTGCGATCGCTACCGGAGAGAAGGGGCTTAGCACCATCGTTTTGAGTCTGATCCCCGTTAAGCGCTCGCACTCTGCGGCAGCCCAAGGCGGTATGCAGGCATCGCTTGGAAATTCCAAAATGAGCGAGGGCGACAACGAGGACGTGCACTTTGCCGATACCGTAAAAGGAAGCGACTGGGGCTGTGATCAGGATGTCGCTAGGATGTTTGCACAAACGGCGCCTAAGGCTATCCGCGAGCTTGCGGGCTGGGGCGTTCCTTGGACCAGGATTACTAGAGGCGAGCGAAGCGCTATTATCAACGCTCAAAAAACCACGATCACCGAAAAAGATGAGGTTCACGGGCTTATCCACAGCCGCGACTTCGGCGGTACGAAAAAATGGCGAACCTGCTATACCGCCGATGCTACGGGACATACGATGCTTTTTGCCGTTGCAAATGAAGCGCTAAAGCATAACGTCGATATCCACGATCGCAAGGAAGCTATCGCGCTAATTCATGCAAATAACCGCTGCTACGGCGCAATCGTGCGCGATTTGGTTACCGGCGAGCTGATCGCATACGTCTCAAAGGGCACGCTAATCGCTACCGGCGGCTACGGCAGAGTGTATAAACACACTACAAACGCCGTCGTTTGCGAGGGTATAGGTGCTGCTATCGCGCTTGAGACCGGCGTCGCGCAGCTTGGAAATATGGAAGCGGTGCAGTTTCACCCGACGCCTATCGTTCCGAGCGGAATTTTACTTACCGAGGGTTGCCGCGGCGACGGCGGAATTTTACGCGACGTGGACGGCTACCGCTTTATGCCGGATTATGAGCCCGAGAAAAAAGAACTTGCTAGCCGAGACGTCGTAAGCCGCCGCATAATGGAGCACATAAGAAAAGGTAAGGGCGTCAAAAGCCCTTACGGAGAGCACGTTTGGCTTGACATTTCGATCCTCGGACGCGAGCATATCGAGAAAAATTTACGCGACGTGCAAGAAATTTGCGAGATTTTCAACGGCATCGATCCTGCTGACACCGAGGTGATAACCGACGAGCAGGGCAGGAAGCGTGGTAAAGGCTGGGCTCCGATCCTTCCTATGCAGCACTACTCTATGGGCGGTATCAAAACAAAAGCTACGGGTGAGAGTCCAACGCTAGCTGGACTTTTCAGCGCCGGTGAGGCTGCGTGCTGGGATATGCACGGTTTTAACCGCTTGGGCGGAAATTCCGTCGCCGAAACCGTCGTCGCGGGCATGATCGTGGGAGAGTATTTTGCGGAGTATTGCCAAGGGCACGACGTCGATATCAATACGCACGATATACAAAAATTCGTAGATAAAGAGAAAAATTACATTAAAAGCCTGCTTGAAAAAGAGGGTAAATTTAACGTATTCGAGATTAAAAACAAGATGAAAGATGTGATGTGGGAGCACTGCGCGATCTTCCGCACCGGCGAGGGATTAGCCAAAGCCGTAAAAGAGCTTGAAGAGCTTTATAAGCAATCTTTGGACGTCAAAGTAAGCAATAAAGAGCTTTTCGGAAACCCGGAGCTCGAGGAGGCTTATCGCGTACCGAAAATGCTAAAGCTCGCGCTTTGTATCGCTAAGGGCGCGCTTGATCGCACAGAAAGTCGCGGCGCGCACTTCCGCGAGGATTATCCGAAACGCGACGATCTAAACTGGCTAAAACGAACGCTTGCGAGCTGGAAGGAGGGCGATACGATGCCTACCTTGACCTATGAGCCGCTTGATATTATGAAGATGGAGATGCCGCCTGCGTTCCGCGGATACGGCGCCAAAGGCAATATCATCGAGCATCCGGACAGCGCCGTGCGCCAAAAAGAGGTCGATGAAATTCGCGAGAAAATGCAAGCCGAGGGCAAAGGCAGATATGAAATTCAAGAGGCATTGATGCATTATGAATTGCAGCCAAAATATAAAGCACCTAACGAAAGAGCAGGTATAGGATATGAGTAGAAAAATAACAATAAAGGCATTTAAGTATAATCCGCTAAGCAAAATTTCAAAGCCGCACTTCGCTACTTACGAGCTTGAAGAGACCGACGGAATGACGTTGTTTATCGCGCTTAACGTGATTCGTGAGAGATTTGATCCCGAGCTAAGCTTCGACTTCGTTTGTCGCGCGGGTATCTGCGGTAGCTGTGGTATGCTCGTAAACGGCAAGCCGCAGCTTGCGTGCCGCACGCTTACTAAGGACTATCCGGACGGCGTGATCGAGCTTATGCCGCTTCCATTTTTTAAGTTGCTAAAAGACCTCAGCGTTGATACGGGCAACTGGATGAACGCGATGAGCAAACGCGTAGAGAGTTGGATCCACACCGATCACGAAACCGATATCTCCAAGCTTGAAGAGAAGGTCGAGCCGGAGGTCGCGCAGGAGGTTTTCGAGCTGGATCGCTGCATCGAGTGCGGTATCTGCGTAGCTGCATGCGGCGTAGAGATAATGCGAAAAGACTACATCGGCGCCGTCGGCATCAACCGCGTGGCACGCTTTCAGATCGATGCGCTGGATAAGCGAACCGATGAGGATTTTTATGAGCTAATCGGCGATGATGACGGGGTATTCGGCTGTATGACGCTGCTAGGCTGCGAAGACCACTGCCCTAAGCACCTTCCGCTTCAAAGCAAAATCGCATATGTCCGCCGCAAGCTTGCCGCTCAGGGCAAATGCGGCTGCGGCAAATAAAATTTAAGCGGGTTCTTCCCGCTTAAATTTATCTTCCAAATTTATAAATTTTTACCTCGATAGATAAATTCCAAAATGCTTGAGCCAGACAAGCGAAGTAGCTTTAAATTTAATACTATCCCAAGCGATAAAGAAGTAAAATACGAAATCGCTTAAGATCGCTAGCGAGGGATAAGGATGAACGAAGCAAGGCCCAAAGAGCTAAAGAAAATTCTAAACGAACGGCGTCAAAATTTAGAGCAAGGCTCGCAAGAAGATTTTAATGCTCAAAATTCTGATGCCTTAAATTTTGATACTTCAAAATCCGTTAGCTTAAATTCAAATGCTTCAAATTTCAATGCCTCAGATTTAAATATTACAAATTCCAAGGCTTTAAATTCTAATGACAAAAATTCAGACGATCTAAATTTAAATGCAAAGCGCGATAGAAAATTTCAAAATTTAGATCCAGACAATACTACTTTATTTAAAAATTCTAACGCTAGGAACTACGACAAAGATCCGATAATAATCAAAAATTATGAAAAGTTTTTTGTTTATGCCCATCTTCTTGTATTTCTTCAGGTATCAGGTCTTCTAATATCTTTTATTTGGGATATTGTAGATTTTGGGCATATATATGTAGACGATTATTCAGAAGCCTGTATAATGATATTACTAATCGCCGTTATTACATA
>CALKQT010000059.1 GCA_937990735.1 uncultured Campylobacter sp.
ATGATCGCTGGCGAAACAATCGGGGCTTAAATTTAGCGCCCGCGAAATTTCGGCGCGAAGCGGTTGTCAACGCGCGCTTTATTAAATTTCGGCGCAAAGTAGCCATACATGCTTTGCGCCGAAATACTCCGCACGCCCTAAACGGCCCATATAAATCGCGGCGTGTCGCTATCTACGATCATATACGAGGCGGCAAAGCACATTGCGGCCGGCAAGGCGGCTTAGCGTGCGAAGCGGTAAAATGTGCGCGGTCTAAAAAGGCTCTGTCTCGCGAGCTGTAGCGCTAGAGAGGGCCGGGCGGCGCGCGCAGTAGCAGCGAACCGTCCGTACCGTCGCCAAACGCCGCGGCGGTAAAATTCAAAGCATAAAATTTCAAATGCTTAAAATTTTAAAATTTCATAACGCTAAATTTTACGACTGCTTCCGAGTCCACGCTGCGTAAGCTCTGTTTTGTGCATATCGCGCACACTAGGTTTAACCGCCGCTTTTATGACGCCGCGGTGCAATCGCGCGATCAGATTTTAAAATTTCATGCGCTTTTTGCGTAAAATTTCATCCTATTAGCAATCAACGGCGCTAAATTTCGCTAAAATTCGTCACATAAAGTAAGCTTGGGAGACGGGCATGATAGCGATCTATTTTAGCGCCACGGGCAACACGAAGCATTGCGCGGGTAATCTCATCGCTCATCTCGGCGGCGTCTGCGTCTCGATCGAGAGCGAGGCCTGCGGCGAGCTTTTAAAGCACCACAACGACGTCATTTTGGCATATCCTATCTATTTTAGCGACCTACCGCGTATCGTGCGCGACTTCCTCTACCGAAACGGCGCGAGCTTTAGCGGCAAAAACGTATTCATCCTCGCTACGATGGAGATTTTCAGCGGCGACGGGGCAGGGTGCGCGGCTAGAGTTTTAAAACAATTCGGCGCCAACATAACGGGCGGCGCTCATATCAAAATGCCCGCGTTCATCCTCGACGTGGCGATTTTCAGCTACTCGCAAGCGAAAAACGAGCGCATAATCAAAGAGGCGGACGCTAAAGTCAGACGCGTTGCGGAGGCGCTTAGCGCAAATCGTCCGCCGCAAGAGGGGCTGGGCGCGCTCTGTCGTATCGCAGGGTTTTTAGGACAACGACTTTGGATGAAAATTTGGGATAAAGGCCCCTTTGCTAAGCGCAAACCGAGCCTTGATCCATCGCGATGCATCGGCTGCGGGGCTTGCGTCAAACCCTGTCCGATGCAAAACATAAAGCTCGCTTGCAAAAAGGCGCAATTCGGCGATGAGTGCACACTTTGCTACAGGTGCGTAAACATATGCGAGTGCAGAGCGATTACGATCCTAGGCAGGGCGAAAAATTTAGAAAACTCCATCGCCGCAGACTTACGAGGGCGAGCTCATGCCTCGCAAGCTAGCAATCAATCAAATGCGTAAAAATGGGCGAGGAAATTTTACTTTTTGATAGCACTGCGCACGGCTAAAGCGCGACGTTTCGCGACAGGCTCGATGCAGAAAAAGTAGCCCGTCGCTATATAGTGAAATTTAATCTACCGCCGCGCAAGACCCGCGTAAAATTTGGCTATAGCACACGCTACGACGACTAAATGGACGACTACGAGACCGACGAGCGCGGTAGGGTCATACTAATAAACGGCGGGGCTGCCTCATAGGGCGAGGTAAGGCAAACGGCTATATCGCCGTAAGCTACAAGAGAGAGGTGGGCAAAAAGAGAAATTTCGCTTATGCAGGCGGTCTTAAATCTCAGTCCGTCTTTTTTGCTCCGTATTTAAATTTTACTCGGTCGCTAGATACTCCTAAATTTAAATTCTAGAGCCGAATGTGACGTCTTAGAATTTCAGCAAAGGTTTATCCTGTAATACTGCGCCGTGAAATTTCAGCGAAGGCTTATTTTGCCGTATACCTCAAAATTTTTAAATTACCCGCGCCGGCCCACTTAAGCTATAAAGCGCTTGCCTTATCACTTCGCCCAAGGGCAAAATGCCGCGCCTTGTCTTATTAATTCGCCGTAGAATTTCGCGGTAAAACTAAATTTTAAAATTTGACCCATTTAAATTTAAAAGCGCACGACTATCGCAAAAATCATCCGATATTATTGGCGACGCCGGCCTAATTTTAAAATTACACCATCGCCCCTATATACGGCTATAGTCGTTAAATTTTAAGCAACAATAGGCGATAAAATTTTAAGAATTCGCCGCCCAGCATTTCTTTACGCCGCCAAGCCCACAAAACCGCCTAAACCTTCTTAAAATTTACGCTAAATTTGCTTCCGCGTCCTACTTCGCTACGCAGCGAAATCCGCACATTATGGATCTTTGCGATTTGTGAGGCGATGGCTAGCCCGAGCCCCGCGCCACTATTTTGCTCGCGATTTCTGGAGCGCTCGATTTGATAGAGCTTGTCCCAAATTTTAGTTTGTAAAGCAGGCTCGATGCCCTCTCCATCGTCGCTTATGCTAAGTTCGCACGCGTCTGCACTGACGCAAAGCTCTAAAACGACGCTGCTGCGCGTAAATTTTAAAGCATTGCTTAAAAGATTGTTAATCAGCCTGATCAAAAGCAGCTCATCGCCGTTTACGCGCGCGCCCTCGGCTATCTGTGAGCTAAAACTTAGCCCTTTTTGTGCGCACAAAAGTTGAAAGTCTTGCGCACACTCGCTTGCGATTTTACTTAAGCTTACGGGCGCCAAACACACGCCGCGCTGCAAGCGGGCAAGCTCTAAAATTTGCTCTATTAGTGCCGAAATTTTACGCGCTTGATTGTTGATGACCGCGAAACTCTCCTTCGCCTCGCTCGCGTTTTGCTCGTAGGCTAGGGCGTAGTCGCTTTGAGCCAGTATGACGGCAGTGGGCGTGCGCAGCTCATGCGAAAGATCGGCGCTTAGCTGCCGCTCGCGCTCAAACGCGCTTTGCAGCGATGCTAGCATTTCATTAAACGTAGCCGCGAGCGCGCTTAGCTCATCCTTGCCTCGCGGTAGCTCTATTCGTCGCGCAAAATCGCCGCTAGCTCCGATCTCGCTAGCTGTACGCGACATAGTGCGCACGGGCTTAAACGCTCTTTTTATGATTGCGTAGCCGCCGTAGATGACGAGCACCACAAATAGCGGCGATAGGATAAGAGCGATTAGCATCACGCGCTTCATCGCAAGCTCAAACTCGCTAACTGCGATGACGCCGCGTATCCATGCACTGCGCCCTTTGATCTGCGCGTCGTAATAGAAAAACTCGTCGTCATCAAGCTCCACCTCGCGCGCGCCTTGACGCGAGAGCGGCAACGCAGGATCGAAGCCTTTAGGCACAAACCCCGCGATCACGCCGCTTTGTCCGTCATGTTCGTAGAAAAATACACCGTCATCAAAGCTTTTAAATTTTCCCTCGCGCGCGGCTTTTTGCACTAAGCGGGCAAGCTTTTTTTGGCTGACGGAGCTTCCTGATACTTCGTCTAAAATATAGCCGCAAATGCCTATAATAGCGCCTGCAAGCGCCAAAATAAATACGCTGTAATAAAGCGTCACGCGTAGGCTGATAGGTAGCGCGCATGAGCTAAAATTTTCTTTAGCGGTTGTAAATACTCTAGATAAGACTTGAGTAAAATTTCTTATCGAGATTTTAGACGCGAAATTTTGTCCTTGACTTTGCGCGAGGACGCTATTAGAATTTTGCGCTAGATCAGGCGTTGCGCTTGTAGCAGAAAAATTTGGCGCGGAATTTGATGCCGGATTTTGCGTGGAATTCCGTTTAAAATTTGACGCCTGGCTTTGAGTAGAATTTAGAGCCCGGTTTAACTCAATATTTTGCGTGGGATTTTTCTTGCAGCTTTTCTTTAAACACGCAAAATTATGCGTAAAATTCTGTTTAAAATTTCGTACGAATTTTAATATGAAAAGCACCGTAGCGGCAAAAATCTGCTTCACAATCGCCGAAATTTTAATCCAAATCTTGCTATTTTGCCACGACATAGCCAAGCCCTCGCTTCGTTTCTATTATATCGCCGTACTCGCCTAGCTTTTTGCGGATATTTTTGATTAAAACATCGATAACATTTGAGCTTGCTTCGTCGCTAAAATCCCAAATGCTCTCGCCGATTTGTTCTCGGCTTAAAATCGCACCGCGATTTAGCATCAAAAGCTCTAAAATTCTATATTCCTTACCCGTTAGCTCCACTACCTCGCCCGCGCAGACGACCAATTTTTTGCTTAGATTTAGGCGCACTTGCCTTATGACAATTTCGTTATCCGCAGTAGCGTTTTTACGCCTGATAATTGCGCGAAGTCGCGCCAAAAGCTCACGAAAATCAAAGGGCTTAACCATATAATCGTCTGCGCCCAGATCAAGTCCTGCGACGATATCTTCTTTGGCGTCCCGCGCAGTTAAAAATAAAACCGGCGTTCCCAGTCCGCGCGCCCGCGCCGCCTTCAAAAACTCAAAGCCGTCCATCACGGGCATCATCGCATCAAGCACGATAGCGTCATATTTCGCGACATCCAAAAACTCTAGCGCTTCCTTGCCGCAAAAGGTGCAATCTACGCTGTAGCCGTCCTTTTTCAGACATTTTGCGATGATTTGATTTAGATCTTTTTCATCCTCGACAAGTAAAATTTTCAAAGCGCTCCTTTAAAATTTTGCTAATTCTAATCCGCCATTTTAGCCAAAAACGCATAAATTTTGCGGTGCTTTGGATGTGTAAACCCGCTCGCTTTTAAGCACCGCTAAATTTCAGTAGCATTGGAGCCGCGCTAATTCGCAGGCGCCTTTTGCCTAGCTCTAATCTCGCTTGCCTTTTTATCCGCTACGCTTCCTAACCGCCCTAAAAAATTTAGCGCGCCTGCTGCGATATTTAACGCAAAAAGCCCAAATCCTACGCAGCCAAGCTTAAAATTTTGCTTAGCGATTTCGCGTTTGCAGCGGCTGCAAAGCACTGGCTTGCAAGAATTACAAACCTCCGCGCAGCTTGCTGCGCTGGCAGAATCTCGCGCGCTTGCAAAATTACTTGTATCTGAAAAATTTTGCGTATCGGCTAAATTTTGCTCGCTAGCGAAATTTTGCGCACTTGATAAATCTTGCGTCTGCGAAGAATTCCGCTCGTCCTTATAATCTTTCGCATCCGAAGAATTCTTTCGATTTTCGCGACATTCCACGCTGGAAAAATCTTTATAATTTTGCTCGCAGGACGCGAGATTCCGCTCGCTTATTTTGCTTGCTAAATTTACCGAAAAGTCTTGCGCATTTTCATCTAAATTTTTAGCCGCGTCTACATTTTGGACGCCATAGTCAGCGTTTTTGTTTAAGCTAAAATCCCTAGCATCCAAAGCCTCACTAGTTTGAGCGGAGTTATCTGCTCCACCCTTTAAGCTTTGATTTTTCATCTCGCACCTTTGCTTATTTTTGACGCTGCGAGATCTGCACGCCCGTAGCAGCGTCGATTAGCACCTCTTTTTTGCTCATACCCTGGCGCAGTTTGACTTCGTATGCGGGCTTACCGCCGTTACTTTCTAAATCAACCTCGCGAAAATCCCAGCCGGCGTTTGCGCTAAGTGCTTTGGCGCGAGCGTCTGCGGCACTGATTTTGACCTGCGAATAATCAATTTTACTAGGCTTTAGCTTCTTTTGCGTTTGAATCTTTAAAATTTCGCCGCTTTGAGCGTCGATTTTGATCTCGCTTTCGCTACCTTCTTTATACGACTCGATCTCATAGATGAGCCTTCCGTGCTCATCGTCGATTTCTACGCTTTTTATAGTCGCGTCACCAAAGTTTTGCTGCGCGATCCCTATCGCTTGATCGAATGAAACTTTAGCATCCTTTTCGCTAAAACTTCCTGCGTTTAATGCACCCGCAAGAGCGAATGCAGCGGCGAGCGCGCCTAAAGCTTTAAGATTTTTCATCTTTAATCCTTTTGATTTTATTTCCAAATTTATTTTGGATGGCGCAATTTTAAAATTCCAAGATGAAGCTAAGATGAATGCGCGAAGAATTTTAAAATTTCACAAAAATTTTGCTGCGATTTGCTAACTGTGAAGCACGGAATTTCCGAGCATTTACCAAAACGCCGTAAAATTTCAACCTGAAATTTTATCTCAAGGAACGCTTCGTGCCTAGCATTTTTAAAAATCCGTCGCAGCAGAAACTTATTTTTCTAAGCTCGCTTGCTTTTGTGGCATTTTTTAACTTCTCGTTTTTTAAAAATACCATAAATGCCTACGGAATTTCGGGGCTAAATTTTATCTATCTTGTCTGCGACATGGCAGCTTTGATCGCCTTTTTGACGCTATTTTTTACGATTTTTAGCTCGCGCTATACGACCAAGCCGATTTTGATGATCTGCTTTTTTATTTCGTCGTTTACGGCGTATTTCATGGATAGCTATAACGTCGTAATCGATTCGGAGATGATCCGTAACGCAGCCCAGACGAACTTTGCCGAGTCAGCGGATCTTTTTAGCCCGAGACTAGCGATTTACGTGCTGGTGCTGGGCATTTTGCCCTGCGTGCTGATTGCTCGCTCGCGCGTTAGCTACCGTCCGCTTCGATTTGAAATTTTAGCTAAGCTCAAAACAGCGGGCATTTGCATAATAATCATTGCGGCGCTGCTTTTTGGATTTAGTAAATACTACGCGTCATTTTTCAGAGAGCATAAAATTTTACGCAGCTACGCAAATCCCGGATATTGGATCTACAGCGGCGTTAAATTTATCGCAAAATCTAAAAAGCAGGGCTCGCAGCCTCTGATGCAAATCGCTACGGACGCGCATATCGATAAAAATTCCACAAGCCCAAAAAAGCTCGTCGTCGTAGTCGTGGGCGAAGCGGCGAGAGCGGATAGATTTTCGCTAAACGGCTACGAGCGAGATACTAATCCGCTGCTAGCCAAAGAGCAGGGTGTCGTAAGCCTAAGCAATACCCATTCTTGCGGCACTTCGACGGCGCAAAGCGTGCCATGCATGTTTTCGCTGCTAAATCGAGAGGAATTTAGCGTCGAAAAGGCTGCGGAGGAGCAAAACGTATTAGACATACTAAGCCGCGCTGATGACATGGCAATTTTGTGGCGCGATAACAATTCCGATTCCAAAGGTGTGGCGCTGCGCGTAAAATATCAGGATTTTAAAATTCCGCAAAATAATCCAGTCTGCGACGTAGAGTGCAGGGATGAGGGGATGCTTGTGGGGCTTGATAAATTTGTCGCCGAAAACGCGGGCAAAGACGTATTAATCGTGCTGCATCAGATGGGCAATCACGGACCTGCGTATTTCAAGCGCTATAAGAAAGAATTTGAAAAATTTAGCCCCGTTTGCCGCGATAACGAGCTTGAGAACTGCTCGCAGCAAGAAATTTCAAATGCCTACGATAACGCGATTTTATACACGGATTATTTTTTAAGCAAGGTTATAGAATTTTTAAAGCCGTATTCTAAGACACACGAAACGGCGATGATCTATATGAGCGATCACGGCGAGAGCCTCGGCGAGGGCGGCGTTTATCTGCACGGCATGCCCTATCTTTTCGCTCCAGAGGCGCAAAAACATATCGGTGCGATAGTTTGGTTAGGTAAGGGAAAAATGCGCGAAAGATATGATCTAAGCGCGCTTAAATCGCATAAGGACGACGCTTTTTCGCACGATAATCTTTTTCACACGCTGCTTGGAATTTTTGAAGTAGATACTAAAGTGTATAACAAGGATTTGGATATTTTAAGCGGAGTGAAAAATTAGAATTTCGCGCTAAATTCCGTCGTAAATTGTGAGTGAAATTTTAGCAGCAAAAATTCTATTGGCAAAATTCTAATTTAAGCTTAGTTTG
Organism: uncultured Campylobacter sp.; assembly: GCA_937990735.1. GTDB lineage: Bacteria > Campylobacterota > Campylobacteria > Campylobacterales > Campylobacteraceae > Campylobacter_B. The sequence goes on from CALKQT010000059.1 coordinate 7,811, forward strand.
AAATTTTACCTAAACTTGAGCGAAATCTGCTCTAAAAATTTTTGTGTAAAAGCTAATATAGAGGCAAAGTGCTGCAAAAACTCAATCTCTCATTTATCGTTGCGAGTTATGAATTTTAAATTTCATTAGAAATTTTACGTGCAGTTTTGATAAATGCCTGCGCTAGATGGTTTAGACGTTTACCTTTTTTATAGGCGATTATCAGCGTATTATCGAGCTCGCGTGCGCCTACGTCAAAGAGCTTTATCCTGCTCGCCTTATCTTCTTTTATCATCTGCGGTATGCTAAAGCACGCTCCTGCGCCGCTTGCGACGATAGCATTGGCGATATCAAAGGTCTCCGTACGGCACAGCACTTTCGGCGCAAAGCCCGCGGAGGCAAAAAATGTATCTATCTGCTCGGCGCTTCTTAGGCTTTGATTAGGCAGGATGAATCTTTCCTCTTTTAAGCGCGAAATGTCAATTTTGGGAACAGATTCGTTTTTAAACTCAAGCGAGAGCGGATGGGCGGAGCTTAGAGCGACATAGGTTTTTTGCGTTAGAATTTTAACCCCGTCAAGTCCGCTCATATCGATGGGTAGTATCAGCATACCGACATCAAGATCACCCTGAAGTAGCATTTCACGAATACTAAGCGCAGAAGAAAATTGCGTAATTTGCAGATCCGAATCCTTAAATTTCTTGCAAAACATCGGCAGCAGCGACGGTATCAGATTATAGCCGTTTTGCGAAAAGCCGATGCGAATTTTATCATTTTTTACGCCGCTTATTTCAGAGATATCGCTTTTTAGGTCGTTTATGGCATCAAAAATGACTTTGGCTTTACTAGCGTAAATTTTTCCCGCGCGCGTAAGCGAAATGGGATTACTCGTGCGGTTAAAAAGTTGCGTTCCAAGCTCGCGTTCCAGTGATAAAATGCTCTGCGATAGCGACGGCTGTGGGATTTTAAGTGCTTCGGCAGCCTTAGTAAAGCTGCGGAATTCTGCTACTTTTAATACTAGCTCCATGCGATGCAAATTCATTTAGCCTCTCCAATTGATAATTTAATTATTATGAAATGATACACTAAATAATATTTGACTTATGTTAAAAATGAAACTAAAATTACGCTTTTAGTTTAGAACTTTAAACTTAAGCTAAGAATTTCTCAAATGGAGAGGAAAATGAGTGAATTAAATTTTAACAGACGCGATTTCTTAAAATCGGCCTGTATCAGCGTCGGCGCGCTTAGCCTTAGCGGCTGCGTGGATACCGACAAGAGTAAAAGCGCAGACGGCGGCAACGAAGGCGGCCTTCCTAGTGTGGATGTACTCGTTATCGGCTCGGGAGGCGCGGGTTTGCGCGCAGCCGTAGCGGTAAGAAAGAGCAATCCAAATCTTAGCGTAGTCGTGGCTACGAAGATGATGCCTTCGCGCAACGCCACCTGTATGGCGGAAGGCGGTATCAACGGCGTTACGAGCTTCAGTGGCGGCGATTCATACAAACTTCATGCCTACGACACCGTAAAGGGCGGCGCATATCTCGTAGATCAGGACGCCGCGATTAAATTTTGCGAGCTTGCGGGTCCTACGATTGCCGAGATGGATTATATTGGCACGCTGTTTTCCAGAAATGCTAGCGGCGGCGTGGACGGCAAAGAAAGCGGCGTCCCGGGCGGCGTAGCGCAGCGCTTCATGGGCGGCGCGTCTAAAAAGCGATGTAACTACTCCGCCGATAAGACGGGCCATATCTTGATGCACGCCTGTTTTGACGATGCGGTCAGCAACGGCGTGAAATTTTTAATCGATCACGAGCTGCTTGAGATCAGCGCGCCTGAGGGCAAATGCGAGGGCGTCGTGCTTCGAAATATCCAAACCGGTGATTTTTATCCGGTGCTTTGCAAAGCCTTGGTAATCGCTACGGGCGGATATACGAGGATGTTTTACAACCGCACCTCGGTTCCCTATATCGCTACCGGCGACGGTATTGCGGCGGCACTGCGCGCGGGGCTTGGATTTAGCGATCCGGAGATGGTGCAGTTTCATCCCACAGGCATCAAAAGCGGCGGCGCGCTCATTACCGAAGCTGCGCGAGGCGAGGGCGGATATCTGCTCAACAATAAAGGCGAGCGCTTTATGAAAAACTACCACGAAAAGATGGAGCTTGCGCCGCGCGATGTCGTAGCTCGCGCGATCGAAACCGAGATTCGCGAGGGTAGGGGCTACGGCGAGGGGCTCGGCGCATACGTGCTACTTGACGTAAGACATCTCGGAAAAGATAAAATTTTAAAAGCCCTTCCTAAGATCAGACACACCGCCATTTTATTTGAGGGCATCGATCTGATTGAGGAGCCGATTCCGATTCGTCCGACCGCACACTACTCGATGGGCGGCATCGAAGTGTCTAAATTTGACGATATGAGCACTAAAATTTCGGGGCTTTACACCGCGGGCGAAGCGTCTTGTATCTCGATCCATGGCGCGAACCGCTTGGGCGGAAATTCTTTAACCGACGCCGTCGTAACGGGCAAGCTCGCAGGGCTCGGCGCAGCGGATTATGCCGCAAAGCAGGAAGGCTTCGGCTCAGGCAAAAGAGCGAGCGAGCTGGCGCAAAAATGGCAGGCTAAATTTAAGCAGATCGCAAACGGCACGGGCAAGGCAAACGAGATGTATGAGTTGCGAGAAGAGCTAGGCGCGCAGCTTTGGGATAATATGGGTATCTTTAGAACCGGCGAGAAGCTCGATCTGCTTTCGCAAAATTTAGAGGGTATCAAAGCGCGCTACGACGAGCTGCACGTTGCGGATGCAAATCTGGTTATGAATACCGCATTTACCGACTACGTCGAGCTTGGAAATTTAATCCTGCTTGCGCGCTGTGCGTGTTTGGCTGCGCAAAAGAGGCTGGAAAGCCGCGGCGCGCATACCAGAGAGGACTATCCGAAGCGCGACGATAAAAATTTCTTAAAGCACAGTATCGTGACGATGAACGACGCAGGCGAGCTAAGCTTGGGCTACAAAGAGGTCATCGTTACGGAATTCTCTCTTGACGGAAGGAAACCTCAATGAAATTTATCATAGACCGCTTCGATGGAAGCAAAAATTATAAGCAAGCCTATGAGCTTAGTTTGGAGCAGATCAAAGGAAAGACCCTGCTTGGAGTTTTGCAGTTTATTAAGCAAAATTTAGACATCACTTTAAATTTTACCGCAGCGTGCCGTATGGCGATATGCGGAGCCTGTGCCGTGAGGGTAAACGGACACTCATATCTTGCCTGCGATACCAAGATGGAGGCTCTGCTTGCAGAGTATGAAAACCCTGATAGCTTTACGATCTCGCCGCTAAATAATTTCCGAGTGATTTCGGATCTAGTGGTGGATTGGGAGCCTAGTATCGAGAATTTAAGAAAGATTAAACCGACCATTACGCCTAAGAAAGAATTTAGCGCCGATAAGGGCTGTAAGCAAAGCCCGGAGCAGATGGAGCGCGTCAAAAAGCAGTGGGATTGCATACTTTGCGGCTGCTGCGCTAGCGAATGCAATAAACTTGGAGCCGATGCGAGCGATTATATGCAACCTTTTGTTTTTACGCATGCTAACCGCGCTGCGTTTGATTCAAGAAGCAAGGACGCTATGCCTCATCTAAAGCCTGCAGTGCTAAACGGATTATGGCTATGCGTGCACTGCCAAGAGTGCGCCGATCGCTGCCCTAAAGGCATAAGCGCTCAAAGCGATATCACCGCACTTCGCGCTCTAGCGATGAAAAAGGGCTTAACCGCAGGAAGCGGTCCAGGACATGCGGAAGCATTCCTACTAGACATCGTAGAGGGAAGCGGAAGGTTAAACGAGATCAAGCTTGCTTTAAGAAGCGAAGGCGTATTTGCAAATATGGGCAAGATGGATGTAGCGGCAAATTTAATGGCTGCGGGCAAGATGAATCCTTTGCACGTATTCGGAGGCGAGGAGATCGAGGGACATGCACAGCTCGTTAAGATGATAGAGGCCGCACGCAAGGCTCAAGCTAGCGGCGAGATAGAATAAGGAGGAGAGGATGAATAACGAATTTGCATTTTTCCCGGGTTGCGTTTTAAGTCAAGCCGCAAAGGAATCTAAAATTTCACTTGAAGCGATCGCTCCGGTGTTGGGTATTAAACTTCACGAGATAAAAGGCTGGAGCTGCTGCGGGGCTAGTCAAGCTCAATGCGTCGATCCTATGGCAAGCCTAGTAGCCAATGCCAGAAATATCGCGCTAGCCGAGGGTATGAATATGCCTCTGCTAACTACCTGCTCTACCTGTATGCTAACTCTAACCAAGGCTAAACTTACTTTAGATAAGGGAGCGAAAAACTATATAAATACCTTTTTAAAAGAGGGCGGTATGCAGTATCAGGGAAGTACCGAGATAACAAGTCTGCTTTGGGTGCTATATCAAAACTTAGACACGTTAAAAGCTAAAGTCGTAAGACCACTAACAAACTTAAAAGTAGCTCTATTTTACGGCTGCCACTCATTAAGACCGGAGCGCGAGCTTAAAAAAGAAAGTTCTACTAATCCGAAAAGCTTTGAAGCGGTAGTTAGCGTACTTGGTGCTCAGATAGTGCCTTTTGAAAAACGCCTTGATTGCTGCGGCTTTCACGCTAGCTATCCAGCGGTAAAATCGGTTCAAAAGATGTCAAGCGAGATCGTAAATGACGCTGCCGAGCACGGAGCGGATGTCGTGGTTACGCCTTGTCCGTTATGTCAGATGCAGCTTGATATCTATCAGGAGCGATACCAAGAAGCGATGAACTCCAAGGCAAGAAAGCCGATCATCCACCTATCCCAGCTGGTAGGTCTTGCTCTTGGGCTAAGCAACGAACAGCTTGGACTAAACATCAATATCCAAGATGCAACGAGATTAGTAAGCTGATCTTTGGAAATTTTCTAAAATTTAACGGGTGATTTTGCAAAAATACTTCGCCGCGGCGCACAAACAGTGCGCCTGCTAGTATCGCACAAAATCATCCAACCTACGCCTGCTTTATCCTAAAATACTTTTCGCAGCTATAAAATTCTTGTATAAAATTTCATTGATTCGTAAATTTTACCACTTCATAAAATTTAATGCTTTCTCCGCCGTAATTTAATACTTCATACGCCGCGCTAAATTTTATCTGCCTTTTATTTTTAAATTTAAAACCTGCTAGACGATGAATAAATATAAAATTTTAATTAAATCTAACGAAATTTAAGGTGCATAAATTCTAAATTTTGATAGAATGCTATTTAAAAATATCCTAAATTTCAGGAGGACATTATGGTTGATTTGGCTCAAATTTCGGCTAGACTTGATGCCGTTGAGCGTTTGCCGCGAATAAAAGCGGAGGAAAGCATACAAGAAAGGCTTAAAAGCAAGGGTTTTTCGCGCCGCGATTTTATGAAATGGAGCGGAGCGATGACCGCGATGCTCGGTCTTCCAGCCGCATTTGCACCGAGTGTGGCGCGAGCTGCGGAACTTGCGGATCGCCTGCCGGTGATCTGGCTTCATATGGCAGAGTGCACGGGCTGTAGCGAGAGCTTGCTACGCACCGAGACGCCTAGCATCGACAGCCTCATATTCGATTACATCAGCCTAGAATACCACGAGACGATCATGGCTGCTGCAGGCTGGCAAGCCGAGGAAAATTTGGAAGGCGCGATCGAAAAATACAAGGGGCGATATATCTTAATGGTCGAGGGCGGAATCCCAAGCGGCGAGAATGAATTTTTCCTAACTGTGGGTCCTGAGGGCAAGAGCGGAGCTCAGCACTGCAAGCACGCGGCCGAAGGCGCTGCGGCAATATTTGCGATCGGCACCTGTTCGAGCTTCGGCGGTATCCAAGCCGCGGCTCCGAATCCGACCGGCGCCGTAGGTTTGGATAAAATCATAAACAAGCCCGTCATCAACGTTCCAGGCTGTCCGCCTAGCGAAAAAAATATCGTCGGCAACGTGCTAAATTTCATCCTTTTCGGCACGCTTCCAAGCCTTGATGTTTATAACCGACCTAAATGGGCTTACGGGCTGCGCATCCACGATCTATGCGAGCGTCGCGGGCATTTCGACGCGGGCGAGTTTGTAGAAAGCTTCGGCGATGCGGGCGCAAAGGACGGATATTGCCTTTATAAAGTAGGCTGCAAGGGCCCTTATACGTTTAATAACTGCTCGCGCGAACGCTTCAACTCCCACACTAGCTGGCCGGTACAGGCCGGTCACGGCTGCATAGGCTGCTCGGAGCCTGATTTTTGGGATCATATGGGACCTTTTGAGGAGCCTTTGGCGGATCGCCTTTATGAAAGTGTTTTCGGCGGGCTCGGCGCTGATGCTACCGCAGATAAGATAGGTGTCGGAATTTTAGCGATTACGGGTGTTGCGGTAGCGGCACACGCGGCGATTGCGTCATTTAAGAAAGATAAAGGGGAATAATCATGTCGCAAAGAATCGTAATAGATCCGATAACCAGAATAGAGGGACATTTAAGAATAGAGGTCGTAGTGGATGATGAAAACGTCGTCCGCGAGGCTTATAGTAGCTCGACGCTATGGCGCGGGCTTGAGACCATAGTAAAAAACAGAGATCCGCGCGACGCAGGATTTTTTATGCAAAGAATTTGCGGCGTCTGCACCTTCTCGCATTACAAAGCGGGTATCGTCGCGGTAGAAAATGCCCTCGGTATCACTCCGCCGCTAAATGCCTTGCTGACGCGCACGCTGATGGCTAACGCGCTGTTTCTGCACGATCATCCGGTGCATTTTTATCAACTCCACGGGCTTGATTTCGTAGATGTAGTAAGCGCACTTAGCGCCGATCCTAAAAAAGCAAGCGAAGAGGCGTTTAAATACTGCGACACCCCTTATGCGTGCGGCGCAGATAAACTAAAAGAGGTGCAAGATCGCGTGGGCGCTTTTGTTAAAAAAGGCGCCTTGGGGCCTTTTGCCAATGCCTACTTCGGCCATCCTACATATAAGCTTAGCCCGGAGCAAAATTTAATCGCTCTTTCGCACTATCTTGAGTGTTTGCGCATTCAGCGCACGGCGGCGCAGATGATGGCGATATTCGGTGCGAAGCAGCCTCATCCGCAAAGCCTTACCGTAGGCGGCGTCACCTGCGTGATGGATATCCTAAGTCCTGCAAGACTTGGCGAATATATGTCTAAATTTAAAGAAGTCGCAGATTTCGTAAATCGCGCCTACTATCCTGATCTCGTAATGGCTGCGAAGGCTTACGGCAACGAACCTAGCGTGCTAAACGATATCGGCGTGGCAAATTTATGGACTCATCAAGAATTTCAGCTTTCAAAGAACGAATGGCTATTTCAAAGCGGCATGATTATGAACGGCGATATTAGCAAGGTTTTGGAGCTTGATGAGAACAAGATTACTGAGGAAGCAACGCATGCGTGGTATAAAAACGATGCGGCCCTTCATCCTTATGACGGCGAGCAGGAGCCGAATTATACGGGCCTTCAGGATGGACAGAGCATCGACGCGCACGGCAAAGAAGCGCATACGAAGGTGCTCGATACCCAGGGCAAATACACCTGGATCAAGGCTCCGCGCTACGACGGCAAACCGCTTCAAGTAGGACCTCTTGCAAATATCGTAGTAAATTACGCCAAGAAAAACGAGCGCGTAGTAAAGGTCGTGGATCAATTCCTAAAAGACGCCGGCTTGCCGCTTGAGGCGGTATTTTCGACGCTTGGACGAACGGCGTGCCGTATGATCGAAGCTAAAGTCGTAGCCGATAACGGACTGATCGCGCTAGAAAATTTGATCGCAAACATCAAAAGCGGCGATACCGAAACCTGCGCAAAATATGTAATCGATAACTCCAAAGAGTACAAAGGTCGCTATATCGGTCATGTGCCGCGCGGCGCACTTAGCCACTGGTGCAGGATCGAAAAGGGCGTCATCAAAAACTGGCAGGCGGTCGTGCCGTCTACTTGGAACGCCACTCCTAAAGATAAAGACGGCGCTATGGGCGCTTATGAATCCTGCTTGATCGGACTTAAGCTTGCCGATCTTTCCAAGCCGCTAGAGATCATCCGCCGCATCCATTCATTCGATCCTTGCATAGCCTGCGCCGTGCACGTAATGGACGCTAAAGGGGCGGAGCTTGGTTACTATAGGGTAGATCCCAGCAAAGGATAAACGATGAAAAAAAGATTTGCGGAATACGAGTTCTCCATCGGTCTTAGGCTCACGCACTGGCTGCGCGCGCTTTGCATTACGATTTTGGTGATCACCGGATATTACATCGCCTTTGTTTTCACCGCGCCCGAGGTAAGCCCAGAGCCGGTGCTTTTCATGCAGGCTAAATTTAGATTCGTACATCTGATCTTCGGCTTTGCGATGATCGGTGCGGCGATCTTTAAAACTTATCTTTTCTTCTTCGATAAAAAGAGCAGAAAAGAGCTTTTAAGCATCAAGGATTTTTTTAGCCCGCGCGTCTGGATCGCTCAGATCAAATACTATATCTTTTTGGGCGAGCACCCGCATCTTCGCGGCGTTTACAACCCGCTACAGTTCATCTCCTATCTGGGCTTTTATCTAGTGCTGTTCGTAATCTGCCTAACGGGTATGATATTATATGTGCATGTCTATCACGAAGGGCTCGGCGGCGCGCTATACGGGCTCTTACGCCCGCTGGAAGCTGCGATGGGCGGTCTAAGCGAAGTACGAATGATTCACCATCTTTGCATGAATATCATCATAATCTTCGTACCGATCCACGTCTATATGGCGGTCTTTAACGCCGTCAAGGGTAGAGACGGCGCGATGGACGCGATCGTAAGCGGCTATAAATTTAAAAAGGAAGAGCACGCTTGAGGGTGCTGGTACTGGGTATCGGCAACGTCATCTACGCGGACGAGGGCATAGGCGTGCACTTCGTCCGCGCGCTCGCGCAGAACTATAAATTTTATCCTAAAGCCGCCACACGAAATTCTATGGTGGGCGAGGATATCGCGGCGCAGAATTTCATGCAAAATTCCGCCCAAGTCTCTGCGATACAAAATTCTACCTCGCAAAATTCCATAGAGCGCGACCCCTCGCAAAATTCTGGGGATGAAAATTTTATCTCCGAGCAGAATTTCGCAGCAGTAAATTCTCTCCGAAATTCCAAGGTGGAAAATTTAGATCAAAATTTCGCCGCTCAAAATTCCGCCGAGCAGAATTCCGCTTCAAATTTTACTTCGCAGAATTCCCTTATAAATTCCGCAGCGCAAAGCTCTATCAATGTGGACTTTATCGCCGAAAATTCCGCCGCATCGAGCAGTAGCGCGGATCAGATCCGATTTATCGACGGCGGGACTCTGGCTAGCTTTTTGATGCCTACGATGGCGGAATTTGATGAAATTTTGCTCGTAGATTGTATAGACGCGGACGGCGCAAAGGGCGGCGAGGTGTATTTTTTCGACTACGACGCGATGCCTAAGCAGATCAGCTGGAGCGGCTCGGCGCACGAGGTCGAAATGCTTCAAACCCTGCAGATGATGGATCTTTGCGGCGATCTGCCTCACGTTAAAATTCTAGCGGTCGTGCCGCGGCGCATCGAGGAAGCGAGCTTTAAACTAAGCTCCGTGATTTTAGAGTCTTCAAAAACCATGGAAAAAACGGCGCTTAAGTACCTATCGGATCTTGGTTTCGCGCATGAAAAAATCGCCGATCTTAGCGCCCAAGATATCGCGGATCGATTTGCAAAAAGGGGGCGAGATGATAGTAGCATATGAGTTTAACTACCTTAATGAAAACGCGCTAATAGCGCACTTTTTGCTGTTTTATGCTCGCAAAAGCGCACTTGAGTTTTGCCTAAAAAAAGAGGCGAGCTTAATAAGCCTTTTCGTGCGCGGCGGCGAGGATGAAATTTTAAAATTTAGCGACGAGGCGATGCCGCTGATCCCAAACTCCATATTTTTGGCAAAATCCTCCGTGCGAGTGGTGGACGAGGGCGGCGCCGAAGCGAAAGCTCTGAAATTTAACGGCACGTTTGAAGATACCTCCTCGGGCGATATAAGTAAATTTTTAGAGGATGAAATTTCAAACGCAGCTAGTCAGGCTAAATTTAATAACTTTACCCCGCGAGTTATGAAAAAATACCTCGCTCGCGCCGAGCCGTCTCAAAACGAATTCGAAATAATAAGCGGTGTTAGCGTGCTTCATGAGGGAAAATTTAAAGCGGTATGCAGGGAGAATTTCGCCCGCTTGTTGGAGTTTTGCCGTATAAACTTATTTCATGCTCAGCAGGTTCAGATCGAGCGCGGCGGCGCAACTTTCACGCTCAAGGCGGACGTGGATTTTAGCGCCGATTTTTTGATAGCCGCGGGAGTGGGCGCGCTGGATGGGATTTTTGTGAGCGATGAAAAGAGCAAAATCGCGCTCGCAGCCTTCGAAAAGCCGCTCATAAGCCTAAAAACCAATGCAATCTTTAGAAAAAATCACGAGGACACGCCTAAATTTTTTGACGTAAAGCTTGCGGGCGACATATTCGTGTTTGCGCTGGTGCGCGCTTTGGCAAGCGACGAGATCTATTTTTTAAGCGCAAAATGCGAAAGCGCGGCGCAGAAAGATAAAATTTTTAAGGTCGCGCCGCTGCAAAACGGCTTTTTGATCGTGCAAAACGAGGATTTTTTAAGTGGCAGCGCAAGCTCTTATCTGAAAAACTCAAACGACAAAAACTCCGTTCTTTTTGCGCTTACGTGCCGCGAGAAGGGGGTTTTGAACGACTCCAAAAAACGCGTTTTGCGCTGCTTTTTGGGCGCGGGCACGGACGATGAGATCGCAATTTATGGCGAAAGCTCTAAAAAAATTCTGCTTAAATTTAATCTGCCGCGCAGTTTTGACGAACTCAAAGTTCAAATTTGCGCAGATGAGACGGGCGCGAAGCTGCTTGAAAATTTCAGCGCCAAATTTAACGTAGATGCCGCGAAAATCGATGAAATTTTAAAAAGCGCAAATGCGGGATTTTACGGTATCTTTAGCGTCGCCGCGCAGCTTATCTGGGGGCGCGATGCGGCGTTTTTGATGGCGGCTGCGGAGGATTTTGCGGGCGGCAAAGGGGTGCGGCTTGATTTTTGCACGGACGAGCGCGGCTATGTGCAAGCGGACAAAATTTTACGCTCGGCGATGAGCTATGCGCTCGCAGGCGCCAATGAAAAGCTGTTTGCGTTCGGATTTTTCGATAGTTTGGGCTATTTTTTAAGCGATCTGGCGGATGAGCGCAAAGAGGACTTTGACGTTTTGATCTTCGGCGGAGCGATGTTTAGCGGGCGCAAATTTGCGGATTTGATGCTTAAGCTTTGCAAAAATTTTAACGCGAGTTTTAGCGACAGCTTAGCGCTTCAAGCTCGCTAGATCGGGCATATATGCGAATTTTCGGCGAAACTCCTAAGTCTTATCCGCAAAACAGCGAGTTGTGCGGACATTGCGGCGCCGATAGCCGCGTCATACGGGCTAAGCTTAGCGCAAACGAGATCGCGCGGGATTTCAAAAAAGCGGCAAAGGGCGCGGGCGTGAAGGATCAAATTTTATTAAATTTAGAGCATATTTTGCACCGCCTGGTATGTTTTGTCCGCTTGCAGCGAACGCAACTTGCTTGCAAAACAGCTACTGTGGCGCGCAATTTATGAAAGCATGTGTATGAAAGCGGCTAAATTTGAGGTTTTCGGAGCAGTTCAGGGGGTAGGATTTCGCCCGTTCGTCTACAAGCTCGCCGTGGATTTGGGGCTGAAAGGCGAGGTTTATAACGACGGCGAGGGCGTTAAAATCATCGTTTGCGCAGAGCTTTCCGAGCCGCAAAAAGGCTCGATTGATAAAAATTTCACCCCTTTAAATTTCGATCAACCCAATTTCAACGAAATTCAAGCGCAGAAAGTATCGTTATCAGCTGCTCGGTCTTTAAATTTTACCGAGGCGGATTCTAACGAGGTCGCGAACTCATCACTAAATTTTGCAAGTTCAAATTTAAACGAGAGCTCCTTTTCGCCGCAGAACGCACCGAACTCGCCAAATGATTCGACCGACTCATCATGCGATTTAGCGAATAGTTTATTAAATCTACACAATTTGACGAGCTTGCCGCATGATTTGACGGATGATTTGCAAACCGCAGCGAGCGAGAAATTTTTACCAAACTTATTCGAGACCGATCTAAACGAGCAGGGCTCCATTTTGCCCGCTTCGTCGGATCAAGATTTCATCGTGCAAAATTCGTCGCAGCAGCGCGGTACGTCACAGAATGAATCGCTGCAAGACTTGCAAAATATTAAGTACAATTTGCAAGGCGCGAAGGAAGATTTGAAGGGCTTTAAACACGATTCACAAAGCGCCGAGCAAGATCTGCGCGAAGAAGAAATTTTAAAAATTTTCGAGCAGCGCCTTCGCAGCGAAGCGCCGCCGCTTTGTCGTATCGATAAAATTATCCGCACCGATCTAAATACACAAGATTTTACGCAGAATTTTACTGATTTTAAGATCACGCAGTCCAAAGAGGGGCGTAAATTTAACCCAATCCTGCCCGATTTTGCGATCTGCGATCAGTGCAAAAAAGAGTTTTACGATCCGCAAAATCCGCGCTTTCACTACCCATTTATCAACTGCACGGATTGCGGCCCGCGCCTTAGCATCATCGCAGCGCTGCCGTACGACCGCGCAAACACTACGATGAGGGCGTTTGAGATGTGCGAGTTCTGCCGCGGCGAATACACAGACCCGCTTACGCGCCGCTATCACGCCGAGCCGATCTCCTGCCCACACTGCGGTCCGCAGCTGTTTTTATGCGGCGCGGGCGGCGAAATTTTATCAAGCGGCGAGGAGGCGATAGCGCGCACGGCGGAGCTTTTGCGGCGCGGACAGATCGGCGCGATCAAGGGGATGGGCGGCTTTCACATCGTCTGCGATGCGACGAACGAGCGTGCAGTACGCATGCTGCGAACGCTCAAAAAGCGCCCGAGTAAGCCCTTTGCGATCATGTGTCGCGATGCAGCGCAGGCATGGCGCGCAGCTAGCTTAAGCGCAGAGGAAGAGGCGCTGATAGATTGCAATGTTAAGCCGATCGTGATTTTAAAAAAGCGTGAGTTTGTTTGGCGCACAGAGGCGGGCTTTGCGGCGGATTTCGGTACGCAAAATTTAAAGGCGCGAGGCGAAAATTCTATATCGCCGAGATTTGCAGGCGAGCAAGAAGAGGCGGCGCAAGAGCAGGACTCTGAGCTACAAAATTTACGCAATTTTGTGGCGCAAAAATTTAGTACGCAAAGCGCTGAAGATTATGTGGAGCAGGGCGGATTGCAGAATGCGCAAATTTTCAGTAAAACGGCGCACCGTAATTTCGCCTGCGACATGCTAACGGCAGACGATTTGCAGAGCGCGACAAACGAGCTAGAGCGCGCATACGATGAGTCTGATTTGCAGTGCTCGGCTAAAAATTTGAGCTCGCCGCAAGCAGAAGGCGAGCCAGAGCTGCGACATACGACTAACAAATTAAATTTACAGTCCGCAGCAGATAGCCAAGACTTGCGATGCGCGGCGAATGAGCTTGATTTTCGGCTTGCGACAGACGAGCCTATTTCACAAAATTCGGCGAATATTCGGGGCTTGCGACATGCCGAGGATGGGGTAGGCTCGCAGCGTGCGGCGTGCGAGTCTGATTTGCGGCAGAAAATAAATTCGCAAGACTCATGCTTTGTGCAGGCGTGTGTGGCGGAGGCGCACGGCGCCTATTCTGATAGCGAGGGCGATTTTGTGCGTTTGCCCGCGAGCTTTTCGGCGATTTTTAGGGCAGGCATGATTTTTATCGCTCCAAGCGTGGCGCCGGACCTTAATAAAATCGGCATTTTCCTAGCCAACACCGGCGTGCACCTGCTGCTTTTTGAATACTTTGATCGCCCGATCGTCGCCACAAGCGCCAATATAAGCGGCGAGCCCATTATTTTTAGCAGCGAGCAGCTGCGCGAGAAGCTGGGCGGCGTCATCTCGTTTTACCTGGATAACGACCGCGAAATTTTAACGCCGAGCGACGACAGTATCGCCTTCGTGCCGAGATTTGCAAGCCTTGTACCGAAGTCTGAAGCGGCACAATCGATCTCGCAAAATTTCCGCTCGCCGCAGAGCGCGCCGTTTGTAAATGATCAAGCGCCGCAAAAAAACGGCTCTACAAAGGAGCAAAATTTGCTTCAAAAAGCAGACGTCGTCGCGGCGGAGAAACAAAACGCTTCTCAAAAACTAAGCTATATTGCGAAAGAGGAAGCGACGCAGAGCTTTGGCGCGAGAGGCTTGGGCGCGCAGCGCGATCTTGCGAGCGGGGTTTTTTCATGCGGGGCGGACATGTCGCCGCGCGAGCCTGCAACCAAGCGAGATTTTATGCGTGAGCTTCTGCGAAATCGCGCTTTGTTTTTGCGAACATCTCGCGGAATGAACCCAAAAATTTTCCCTAGCAAGTTCCAGCTCAAAGGCACTTTTCTGGCGCTAGGAGCGGAGCTTAAAAATGAGTTTGCGATCTACAAAGACGGGCAAATTTTCATCTCGCCCTACATCGGCGATCTAAAAAACGTCGCCACGAATGAGCGATTTTTCGCGCTTTTGGATATGTTTGTGCGCGCCTACGAGCTGAAGTTCGACGCCGTCATCGCGGATCTGCATCCGCAGTTTTTGCACACGCGATTTTTCGAGCAGCGCGGATACCCCGTGGTTCGCTATCAGCACCACTTTGCGCATCTGGTGTCGAATCTGGCGCAAAACGATCTTCTTTTTAGCGGCAAAAAATACCTCGGCTTTTGCTTCGACGGCACAGGCTACGGCACGGACAGCACGATCTGGGGCGGCGAGGTGATGGTGTTTGATCCGCGCGGCTACCGACGCGTCGCGAAATTTGACGAGATCGCGCTTATCGGCGGCGAGAGCGCGATCAAAAATATCTACAAACTTGCGCTTGCGCTCGTGTTTAAATTTAATGCAAAGGACGCTGCGCGCGAGTTTTTGGCAAAATTTAACGCGAGCGAAGTCGCAAATTTAGAAAAAATCGCGCCGCGTGCCGTCCGCTCAAGCTCGCTCGGACGGCTATTCGACGCGTTTGCCGCGGTGATCTGCGACCTGCGAGCCGTCAGCTTTGATGGCGAGGCGGGCATGCGGCTAGAAAACCTATACATCCAGGGCTGCGAGCAAAGCTATAAATTTAGGCTGAAAAAAGCGGGCGAAAATTTCATCCAAAACGCGCCGTATTCCGCTTCACAGCAGCGGGGCGTCGATGATTTGCGGCACGAAACACAGCGCGAAGCAAAGCAGGGCGGTTTGAATGCGCAAAATCATAGCGGCGCCAAAAACAGCTGCGCGTTGCGAGGCGATTTTAAAGAGCTTAAGGGTGATATGGCGAGCAAAAATGAGCTTGAGCGGGCGGCTGAAAACATCGTAGGCGGCGGTGAAAAGAATACAAACATCGCCGCAAATTCTATAAAACAAGCATCCGCCCTGAATTTAATAAATCTTGAAAGCAAAGACGCTTCTAGCGCCGATCAATCCCCGCAAAATAGAGCTTGCGCGCCGAGCCTTGAGGGCGAATGCTACGTGATCGATTACGAAGAGGCGTTTTTACAGGCTTTGAGCGATGAGCCGGGCTTGGCTGCGACGAAATTTATAAACGGTCTGGCAAACTTTATCGCGGAGTTTGCGGAGGACTTCGGGCTCGAGGTCGCGCTAAGCGGCGGGGTCTTTCAAAACGCCACGCTTCTAAATCTTACGTGCGCAAAGCTGCGCGCACGGGGCATCAAATTTCATCTAAACCGCGCCGTTCCTTGCAACGACAGCGGTATCGCATACGGACAGCTCGCGGCGTATCTAAGCGAAATTTCGCGCTAAGGCAGAATTTGCACCGTGCGCAGAAGCCCTTGTTGCGTGCGGTGCAGCTAGTTTAAGACCAACGAAAACGAAGCAGATTTAAAATTTCGCTTCAAAATTTTTACAAATCGCGGCGTGAAATTTTTGCGAAATTTTTGCAAAATTTCTGCGCGAGCGAGCCTAATTCCAAAGCACGAGCAAAATTTAAAGCAGGGGGCGTTAAATTTCAAAATTAATTTAAACATAGATGAAATTTGAGCGGAATTTCGGTAAAATTACGTCCAAAATACGCTAAATAGGGGGAAACTATGAAAAAAGAGGAAAAAGAGAGCGCCGTAAGATTTAGCATTTCGCTGCCGACGAAGCTTTTTGAGGATCTCGATGAGATGGTGCGCGCCAAGCAATACCTAAGCCGCAGCGAGTTTATCCGCGATCTGATCCGCGAAAAGATGGTCGAGGGCGTGCTTCACGGAGATAGCGACGAGGACTGCGTGGGCGTGCTTTGCATCGCGTATGATCATCACCAAAGCGATCTGATCGAGCAGCTCGTAGAGATCGAGCACCACGCAAACGTCACCATCATCAGCACCAGCCACTTCCACATCGACGAGCGCCACTGCTTCGAGGAGATCACGATGCGGGATAAAATTTCAAAGATCGAGCGGCTCAGCGCCAAAATCGGCGCGCTAAAAGGGGTGAAATTTTCCAAGCTCGTAAATGCGGTAATCACCGAAGCGTAGGGCTTTTACGTATTTTTAAAAACAGCGCGTCGTGCTAAATTTACGCGCTTTTAAATTTAAACGCAGCGGCTGTGCGACTTTTGCGAGTTGTGCAGCGCGATTCTCGATCGAGTGGAGAATTCGGGTGGAGCGGCTGTGCAAGACGGCAAATAAAATTTGTTTAAATTTACACGGCAAACGAAAGCGCAAAATTTTAGAAATTTTAATCAAAAAGCATTCTTGCCGCGAGTCTAAATTTTACCACACTAGCGCGAGATCGGCACAGCGGCTCGCGACTAAATTTTATAGGTGCTGCTTTCATGCCGCATTTGCAAAGCCGAGCTAGCGTAAAATCGATATGAAAATGGTCGCTGCATTGGTGTTCGGCACGCCGGAGAGCACGCGCGAGATTGTAGAGCACCGGGATAAAATCCGCTCGCAAGCCCTGAATTTCGCGCCCCTATCTACAGCGATCTTTAAGTTTGTTTGAGCCGTTGCGAGCTGCTAGGTCTAAATTTGCAGAGTGCGGCTTTGCAATCTGTAAGCAAGCGATTAAATTTAAAGCAGCGCTTTACTCGCGAGCTTTAAAATTTGCGGCGAGCCTTCGCAAACAACGTATGAAATTTAGATAAAACCGAAGCGCATAAATTTCAAGCTCGTTAAATTTCATAAAATTTCGCGCTTCGATATAAAATTTATCAAATTTACGCCATTTAAAGCAAAAACGTGGTATTTTACGCCCAAAATTTATTATCCAAGGAGAAAAAATGTGTAAAGATTGCGGCTGTTCCATCGGCCACACTCACGAAGCGGGCGCCCATTCGCACGCAGATATGACACACGAGCATGTCCACACCCACGCGGACGGCACCATCCACTCCCACGCCCATATGCATGAGGCGGGGGTCGATCACGAGCACGACACGCACGATCACATCCACGCAAATGTCGCTATTAGCGACGCCAAGACGATCGAGGTGATGAGTAAAATTTTAAGCGCCAACGACGAGGAGGCCGCTCACAACAGAGCCCATTTTGACGAGGATAAAATTTTATGTCTAAATTTGATGAGTAGCCCCGGTAGCGGCAAGACGACGCTGCTTGAGGCGACTATCAAAAGCGGCAAATTTAAAATCGGCGTCATCGAGGGCGACCTGGAGACCAACCGCGACGCCGATCGCATCATAAAAGCGGGCGCGCAGGCCCATCAGATCAGCACCGGCGAGACCTGCCATCTGGACGCCTTTATGGTTCACGAGGGGCTTCATCATATCGATACTAAAAATTTAGATCTGGTTTTCATAGAAAACGTCGGAAATCTCGTCTGCCCGGCGGCATTTGACGTGGGCGCGCACCTGAACGTAGTGCTTCTAAGCGTGCCCGAGGGCAGCGATAAGATCGCAAAATACCCGGTGATATTTCGCCGCGCAGACTGCGTCGTAATCACCAAAACCGCGCTGCTACCGCATTTTGACTTCGATATGGAGGAGGTGGTGCGCGAAGTGCACAAACTCAATCCGAAAGCCGACGTCATCGCGCTTGATAGCAAAAGCGGCGAGGGCGTGGAGAAATGGCTGAAATTCCTACAATACAAGAAGGAATTTCGTTAATGTGCCTTTCAATCCCTTCAAAAATCATCTCGATCGATGAAAACAATTTCGCAACAGTGGAGACTCTGGGTGTGCGCCGCGGCGTGAGCTTGGATCTACTCCCCGAACCCGCGGCGGTCGGGGAGTACGTGCTGATCCACGTAGGCTTTGCGATGGAGAAGATCGATACGCAGCGAGCGAAGGAGAGTATCGAAATTTACGAGCAGATCGCAAAGCAGATGAGGGCGGAAGAGGGCTCTGTGTATGAAAGCATGGAGCCGAGAGCCGGCGCAGAGAATTAAAACGGCTTGCAAACCCGTAAAATTTAAGGTAAATAATGGATCTAATCAAGGATTTTAGGGATAAGGAGCTGATTTTAGCGCTTAGCAAGCTGATAATTTCCAAAAGCAAAAAGCCGCTAAACATTATGGAGATTTGCGGCGGACATACGCACTCGATCATGAAATTCGGCCTTCCGAGCCTGGTCGGCGAAAATATAAAATTTATCCACGGCCCCGGCTGTCCGGTGTGCGTGATGCCGCGCAGTCGCATCGACGAGGCGATCAAGCTCGCCGCGATGCCGCAGAGTATTTTTTGCACTCTAGCAGACATGCTGCGCGTACCGGGCTCTCGCACAAGCTTACAGAAGCTGCGCAGCGAGGGGCACGACATCAGAGCGCTTTATAGCCCGCTTGATTGCATAAAGATCGCGCAGGAAAATCCGCAAAAAACGGTGATATTTTTTGCGATCGGCTTTGAGACGACGACGCCGATGAGCGCCGTGCTGATCGATAAGGCGCTAAACTTGGGGCTAAAAAATCTTTTTTTTCACATCAACCACGTTACGGTGCCCGCTCCCGTGCGAGCGATCTTAGACGACGCGGACGTGCAGATAGACGCGTTTTTGGGGCCTAGTCACGTAAGCGTGATCACCGGCGCGAAGGCCTATGAAAGCATTGCGCGCGATTACAAAAAGCCGATCGCCGTAAGCGGATTTGAGCCGCTTGACATAATGGCGGGCGTGTTAAATTTGGTGGAGCAGCAAAATGCCGGTACTTACGAGGTTTTCAACGAATACGAGCGCGTCGTAAAAGAGGGCGGCAACCAAAAAGCGCAAAATTTAATAGATAAATATTTTGAAATTTGCGATTTTCCGTGGCGAGGGCTCGGCGAAATTCCAAAAAGCGGCATGAAGTTGCGCCCGCAGTACGCGGCGCTAGATGCCAGAGTGCAGTTTGATTGCAGCGTACAGAGCGCTCCCGAGAGTAAGGCCTGTATCTGCGGCGAAATTTTACGCGGCAAAAAAAGCCCCTATGATTGCAAGGTTTTCGGCAAGCACTGCACGCCTCAAAACCCGATAGGATCGTGCATGGTCTCAAGCGAAGGGGCGTGCGCGGCGTACTATAAATACGGCGACGTCAAGAATGCGGGCTAAATTTTGCGCGCGGTATCCGGCTGGCAGAGCGTAAATTTTAAAAACAAGTCGTACTTTAAAATTTTAACCGAAGCAAAAAACGTCGCGCTAAATTTTGCTTTAAAATTTTGCGCGGCGCCGTAGCGGCACGGCTTGTTCGGCTGCGAAATACGGGCTTTAAATTTTAAAACCGAGCGAAAAGGAAAAATTTGAACGAAACTATACTTTTAAGCCACGGCGGCGGCGGTGAGGAGATGAATAGGCTCATCAACGAGACGATCTTTGCGGCGTTTGATAATGAAATTTTGCGCGCGAACAACGACAGCGCGATACTAAATTTAGACGCCGGGGCTGGTTTTGACCGCACGGCGCCGAGTTCTGCTTTGAATTCTACAAACTTCAGCGGCGAGCTAGCTTTCAGCACCGATAGTTTCGTCGTCACGCCTCTGTTTTTTAACGGCGGAGACATCGGTAAAATTGCCGTTTGCGGCACCGTCAACGACCTTGCGATGGTAGGCGCAAAGCCGCTGTTTTTAAGCTGCGCGCTCATCATCGAGGAGGGGCTTAGCCTAAGCGAGCTGCGACGCATTTTGGACTCGATGGCGAGCACCGCGCGAAGCTGCGGCGTTCGTATCGTTTGCGGCGACACAAAGGTCGTGCCGCGCGGCAAATGCGATAAAATTTTCATCAACACTAGCGGCATCGGCCGTATTTTGCGACCTGCGCGCGTGCAAAACATCAAAGTGGGCGCAAAAATCCTGCTTAGCGGCGACATCGGGCGGCACGGGGCGGTGATACTCGCGGCGCGCGACGAAATCGCGCTAAACAGCGAGCTACAAAGCGACTGCAAACCGCTTTGCGCTGCGGTCGAAAAGCTGATCTTGCAAGGCGTGAAGATCCAAGCGATGCGAGATGCGACGCGCGGCGGGCTCAGCGCGGTTCTGAATGAATTTGCAAGCTCCAGCGGGCTTGAATTTTTGGTGCGTGAAGAGGATATCAAAATCAGCGACGAAGTAGTGGGCGTGTGCGAGCTGCTGGGCTTTGAGCCGTACGAGCTCGCAAACGAAGGCACTTTCGTAGCGATCGTAGAAGATGGCGCCGAGGCGGATAGGGCGCTTGAAATACTGCGCGAATTTGACGCGAATGCCGCGATCATCGGCGAGGTACGCGAAGTAGGGCACGACAAAGGCGAATTTAAGGGCTCTTTGGCACCCAAACTTGGTGCTTGGGACGAATCTACGGGTGCAAACGATATAGACGCGGCGTCAGAAAATAGGGCGGGGCAATTTCAAACTCCGCATGCGGCAAAAGGGCGAGTGATTTTGCAAAATGCCTACGGCTCGCAGCGATTTTTGGAGCTTCCGAAAGGTGAACTGCTGCCGCGGATTTGTTAAATTTGCATGCAAATTCGGCAAATTTAAGCCTAAATTTCAGGCGTATTTTTAAATTTACAACAAAATTTCGTATAGAATACGGCGCACCGTAAAATTTAGAGGAAAAAATGCATGAACTATCGATCGTAGCGGATCTTGTAGCGCTATGTGAAAAGGCGCTAAACGCCGAAAAAGCAAAGAAAAAAGGCGCGGCCGAGCAGGGCGATAAAAATCATTGCGACATCTCCGATACCGCCAATGAAAATACGGATTTCTCAAATACCGACATAGGCCTTAAAAATACCGAAAATACGGGCGTTGTGGATACGAACTCGAACGACAAAAACGGCGATTTTTATAAAAATTTGGATGCAAATCCACAGGCGTCTTACGATACATTTGGTTCGAAAAGTCCGCAGATAAGGGAACTGCACGTAAAAATAGGGCGACTAAGCGGCATAGAAGCACATTATTTGCAAAACTGCTATGAAGTCTTTCGCGCAGGTACCGTCTGTGAAAATGCGGATCTCATCATTCATACCCAAGAAATCATCGTAAAATGCAAAAACTGCGGTTTTAGCGGAGATTTGACACAGAACGACTTTTCTTGTCCGCGCTGCAAAAGCTCCGAAATCAGCGTAATCGACGGCGAGGATATGTATCTAATGCGCCTGGTTATTGAATAAAAGAGGGCGTTTTCTAGGGGCAATAACTTCCCATATTTCGAATTTAAACTCCTTGCATAAGCAAAACTTCAAAAACTTCATTTCTGCCCAATTCAGATATTATCTATTTTAATTCTTACAAAAACACATCGTCCTCTGATTTCATTTGAAGTCGCGTCAAATTATCAAATATAGAATAG
>CALKQT010000060.1 GCA_937990735.1 uncultured Campylobacter sp.
AGCCGCTGTCATCCAAGATAAAATTTTGCTGCTCTGCGCTGTTTTCACAGGCGGAATTCCGAGCCGCTTCGGCTTCTAATTCGGCTTTTAAATTTAAAGCGTCAGGATGGGATTTTAGGGTTTCAAAATTTGAAGCTTCGAAATTTTGAGCTCTATAATTCAGGGATTTAGAATTTAAAACTTCAAAATTTGAGGCTTCGGAATTTTCGGTTTCAGAATTTGGAGCTTTAAAATTTTCGCCGTTAGAATTTTGTTCCAAGCCCCGCTTCGGCTCTTGATATCGCTTTTGTAGTAGCTTTTTTAATTCCTCAAGCCTGCCTTGATCCATTTGCCGCCTTTAAATTTGATGGACGCGCCATTTTATAGCGCCGCCGCCTAAAGCTCATTAAATTTTACCGCTCGCTCGCTGCGCGCCGTTTGATCAAAATTTAGTCCTCGTATCTTTGCAGCGATTTTTTATATGTTTTCGCCGCAGCGCAGCCCGCGCTCAGATATGCCTCAAACTCCTCGCTGGTAAGCCTGCGCGGCTCATTCGCAAGCTTCGCCGCACCGCTTGGCATATTTGCGTCCAGATTCGCTTCATTTACGATCTCGCCCCGTCGGATTCGATTGCTAAAGCCAGCTGCATGCGCTATTTGCGGCGCACGCCGTAGCGAAAAGTTTAAATTTCGCGTTTGCAGATTTAAAATTTTACCCATGCATTTGCGCGGACCCGCGATAAAATCGCCATTTTGTATGAGCGTGGCAATGGCAGAGCCGAGCGGACCGCTCTCTGCCGAGCCGGGTAAGCAGCCCGTCGAATCCGGTAAGCCGCCCGCCAAAAGCTCTGCGCCGCTTAGGACGCGCAGGCTTCGCACCAAAATCCCGCCGCCGCTTTGCGGGATGCTGCGAAACGAAATGTCAAAGCCAAAATTGTGAAAAAATATCTCGCCCGCCCGCGACGTGCGCTTGTAGGTGTTGCGATCCGCGCCCGTGAAATACGCCTCGATCTCCGCGAAGGCGAATTCCGCGCCGCTTACGCAAAGCACATAGTTTTGCAGTAGATCGCACATAAAATTTTCGATCTTTGCCTGCGCTCGCTCGGCATCAAACTGCGCCTGCGGCGGATGGACACCTAGCCCTGCTTGCGATGGACGGACGTTAAATTTTAAATGTGCTTGCTCCGTATCAAGACGCACTTGCTCGGCGTCAAACGGCGGCTCGGTATTAAATTTTAAAATTTCAGCTTGCTGCGCGCCGCTAAAATATGGCTGTCCGTCGCGAAATTCCGCACCGCCTTGTGATTTTAAGGGCTTGTCGCCGCTCCCATCTCTAGCGCTTCCTGCAAGCTTGGAATTTTTTAAAGCAAGCTTTGAACCCGCCGAAATTCCAAACTCCGCCGCGTCGATTTTTGAGAAAAATTTTTCTAAATTTTCATCGCCCAGCATTTTGCTCTTCCGTAGAATTTCCTTTGCGCTTCGTAGTGTTCGCCTTGCTGCTCGCGGTGCCAACTTCGCCGTTGTTTGCCTCGGCGCGCGTTAAATTTCCCTCGCCGTCCGTTGTGTTCGTATCGCCTCGCGCTAAATTATCGCCGCCACTCGTCGTGTTTGCTTCGTTATCTTTAAAATTTGAAGCTTCGCAACGATCTACACCTAAACGCTCGAAATAATATCTCTCTCGCTCGCCTAAGTTTTCTACTCCTCTTTCGCATACGCGCTTGATATACGCCTTGCTAGGGTATCTAAGCCGATTGAGCGCCAATTCACTACCCGCGTCTGCACGCTTTATCAGCTTGGCGATGCAGGCGTCATCCTCTTCACTATTTGCGATATAATCCCATACGCCACAGTATCTATCACCGCCCAGCGTCGTAATCAAAAAATAAGCCCAAAGCAGGATTATGGCAATCGATATGCTTCCTTTTATTTTTAAAGATCTCTTTTTTACCATGTTTTTCCTTGAGTAATAAATTTTAACTCATTTTTTCACAAATTTGACCAACGACATAAAATTTACGATATCGCCCTCAAAGCTAATCTTATCGCCCAGCATTTTGCTCTTCCGTAGAATTTCCTTTGCGCTTCGTTTTGTCCGCCTTGTTGCCCGTAGTGTCGGATTCGCCGTTGTTTGCCTCGGCGCGCGTTAAATTACCGCCGCTCGTTGCGTTCGTATCGCCTCGCGCTAAATTACCGCCGCTGCTCGTCGTGTTTGCTTCGCCGTCTTTTGATTTGGGCGTTTTAAAGCCCCAAATCTCGCATCGATCCCCGCTAAAGCCTTGGAAATAATATCTCTCGCGTTCGCTCAAGTTTTCTACCCCCTTTTCGCATGTGCGCTTGATATATGCCTTACTAGGGTATCTAAGCCGACTGAGCGCCAATTCACTACCCGCGTCCGCGCGCTTTATCAGCTTAGCAATGCAAGCATCATCCTCTTCGCCCTTATTTAAAAAAGATTCCCAAATGTTACAATACGCACCACTGTTGTTTATATATAGGGCGCACAGAATAACAACTCCTACGATTAACAAAAAAATTTTACTTTTACTAGTTTTCAATTTCGCTTTATCGCCCGGCATCTAATCTTCCCGTAGAATTCATATCGCGTTTGATTGTGCTTGCTTTATCGCGGATCGTATTCGCACCCTCGCGCGTTAAATTTCCCTCGCCGTCCGTTGCGTTTGCATCGTCGCTCGTCGTATTTGCTTCGCCGTCTTTTGATTTAGGCGTTTTAAAGCCCCAAGCACTACAACGATCTTTACTATAACGCTCGAAATAAAATCTTTCTCGCTCACCCAAGCTTTCCACTCCCTTTTCGCATACGCGCTTGATATACGCCCTGCTTGGGTATCTTAGTCTGCTTTCGGCAAAGCCGTTTCCGTCGTCCGCTCGCTTTATCAGCTTGGCGATGCAAGCGTCATCCTCTTCACCCTGCCTATCAGAAAAGAATTCCTCCATATTGCAATACATACCGCCGCTACTTATAACCCCATAAATAATAAAAAACCCCGCAATTAACATAATAAAAATTTTACTTTTACTAGTTTTCAAACTATATTTATTGCCCGACATTTAATCCTCCCGTAGAATTTACATCGCCTTTGATCGCGCCTGATTCATTGCGGATTGTATCCATACCTTCGCGCGTTAAATTTCCCTCGCCGCTCGTTGCGTTTGCATCGCCTCGTGCTAAATTACCGCCGCCGCTCATCGTACCTGCTTTTCCGCCCTTTGATTTGGGCGTTTCAAAGCCCCAAGCTTCGCAGCGATTTTGGATGTAGAGCTCAAAATAATATCTTTCGCGCTCGCCCAAGCTCTCCACTTCCTTTTTGCATGTGCGTTTGATATACGCCTCGTGCGGATATCTTAGCCGATTTGCCGCATATATATTACCCGCGTCTGCGCGCTTTATCAGCTTGGCGATGCAGGCATCATCTTCCTCATCATGCCTGCCTGAAAAAAATTCTCTCGCGCTGCAATACCCGCCGCTACCGCTTACAAACGCGGCATAAATAATAATAAGCGCCAAAATTAGCACAAAAACATGACTTTTACCGATTTTCAAGCTCGCCTCCTTCGCGATTAAATTTTGATTTTTTCCGCAGATTTACGATCTGCGGGCGGATCGTAAACTCGCTCACGTTGGACTTCGTGCGCAGAATTTGCAGCGTAAAATTTGCGATCTCCCCCGCATCCACGAAGCTCGCCTCATCATCTGCAGGCTCGAAGCTCAAATCCTCGTAAAACGGCGTTTTGGTGATGCCTGGGTTGATGCAGCTTACTCTGATCTGCTTGCGCGCCTCCTCGAAAAGGCAGAGCAGAAATGCCCGCAGCCCCGCCTTGCTCGCGCTATAAACCGCGCTAAAGCGGCTCGCTCGCAGCGCCTCGATCGAGCTGATGCCGATGATATGGGCGCGGTTGCGCTTTAAATTTGACAAAAGCGCGCGCGTAATGATGATGTTTGCAGTAAGATTTACGTTTAAAATTTTTAAAATTTCGCTCTCGCTCATCGCCTCAAGCGGCGCAAATTTCGCCGTACCCGCGCACAAAATTAGCGCGTCAATCTCACACGCCGCAGCCAGCGCGCGGCACTCCTTCGCTAGCGCGTCCGTATCCTCGAAGCGCGAGGCTAGCGTTAAAATTTCATAGCCGTTTTGTTGCAAAAGTTCCGCAACCGCGCTGCCGATACCGCCGCTTGCGCCCGTGATCAATGCTTTCATCTTTTCTCCTTTAAATTTTAATGCCGCTTCGGCGCGTTAAATTTCGCTACGTTAAATTTATTACCCGCTGTATTTGCCACCAAATTTGCGCGGCCTAAACAATCCGCGCCGCGACCTGCGCCGGGTAAAATTTTAAATTTAGCCCGCGGTCGTTTTGTTGCGCCACCGCTTTGTAAAATTTCATCGCCGCTCGCTGTGCCCGCCCCGCACGATTTATAAAATTTAATTTTATAAAGCCGGGCGCGCCGCTAAATTTTAACCGCTAACTCGCCGTAAATTTCGCGCTGTGTCCTTGACGCCGCATGCGAGCCGGCACAGACCTCGACGTCTGCGGTAAACAGCGTGTCTAGCGCTGCCGTATCTTTGCAAAATACGCCGCCTTCATCACCTCCTCAAACGCGTCGTTGCTTTCGTACTCGTGTCCCAAAACCTCGCACCACAGGCTCGCATCCTCCATGCAGAGGTAGAAAAACACCCGCTCCCGCCATGGCAAAAGCGCGTCCGCGGCAAATTTAAAAAGCTCACGCTTGATCTGCAGCGGATAGGACAGCTTGCCGTTCGCGTCCGCAAGGGGCATCTGCAGAATTTTG
This sequence comes from uncultured Campylobacter sp., assembly GCA_937990735.1. Lineage (GTDB taxonomy): Bacteria > Campylobacterota > Campylobacteria > Campylobacterales > Campylobacteraceae > Campylobacter_B. The sequence goes on from CALKQT010000060.1 coordinate 4,786, forward strand.
CTCCGTAGCCCGCGCGAGCGCAGCTTTTTTACGACGGGTTTGATGAAGGTAAGCGTGCCGAGCGAGACCATCGCGACGCCGCTTGGATCGAAGCAGCGCAGCAGCCGCTCAAAAAGCGCGCCGTAATCGTTTTGCCATCCCTCGTACCAAACCATCGGGTGGAGGTGAAAGCCCACCAAAATGCCGTGCGCCGCGAGCGCTTCGGCTGCCGTTAGCCGCGCATCCAGGCTCGCGCTTAAATGCTCCTCGTTCGCTATGATCGCGGGGGTATTGAGCGAGAAGGTGACGATGAGGTTGCGCGGGATCTCGCGCTGCAGGAAAAACCGGATATTGTTCGACTTGCTTTTAAGCTCCAAAATCACGTTTTCATGTCGCGCCGCAAAATCGCATAATGCGCTTAAAATGCCGAAGCGATCGCCCCACATGAGCGAGTCGGAGCTCTGCCCCGTGCCGATGTGGTAGCTGCGCGCGGGATCGAGCCGCAGGCGCGCTAAATTTGCCGCGAAATTCTCGTCAAAGCCGATTTTCCCCTGCTTGTAAAAGGAGCCGATCGCGCAATAGGAGCAGTCAAAGCCGCACGAATTAACGGCATCAAGCGTCAGCAGATTGCAGCAGCGCGTGTTTTCGCTCGCCACCGGACAGCGCCCTAAAGCTATGCGCTCCGCGCGAAAGGAGGAAATTTCAAATTTTTTTGGCGCGTAATCGCTTTTGAAGCTCGCGTATGAGTGCGGGCGCGACTTTAGCTCAAGCCAGGCTTCGCGCACGAAATTAAAAATTTGCTCGTCGTTTGGGACTTTCCCTGTTTTATTAAATTTAGCTTTATTAAAATTTAGTCCGCACTGCCCGTCCGCAAGCAGCTCATAAACGGGCGTCTCGTCCCACGCCTCAAAATCGCTCGCAAACTCGGCAAGTTGCTTTTTTTGCTGAAATGAAAAGTGAAATTTCTCAAATAGTGCGCCCAAAAACGCGCTCGATCGCTCGCTCAGATTCACGCCAAACTGCGCGTCTGGCTCCTTTTTCGCCTCCGTCATCTTGCTCCGCTTCGTTTAAATTTTGCAAATTATACTTAAATTTCGCACGCCGTCACTGAAAATCGTTGAAATTTCAGATCGCGCCGCAGAATAGTCGCTCGAGATAGAAGGCGTAAGCTAGCGTAATAGCGACGTTTAGGATCAAAATTCCGCCGAGTGCGAACTTTTGCGGGATTTTTTTGACGCCCGTTCGGTAGTAATACGGCAGGGCGCAGAAAAACGCGGGCAGCACGAGCAGAGCGATACCTAGCGGTACGCCGCCGATGCCTATCTCCGCACTGCGCACGAACTGCGCCATGGCGGAGAATTTATGAACGGCGAATATGGCTGCTGCAAAAAGTAGCTGCATGCAGACGCAGTAAAATAGGTAGCGCACGCCTATTAGGGCATCTTTTAGCCATAGACCGATACAGAAAAATACTAGCAAAAGAGCTAAAAAGACCAACAAGGGCGGATCCGCGAGCAAATCCGCCACGGCATACGCGCAAGCCGCGACGCACGCGCATGCCAAGAGGGCGAAACATAGATAAGAGCCTTTTATTTTCATCGTTTCTCCTGTGACTATGCAATACTTTCTAATTCCGCGTCGTATTCGGCATATGAAGCCAAAATTTTATCTCTCGGCTCGGTTTTTTGCATACGCTCTAGTAGTTAAATTTTGCCCTTTATCGCGGCACGGATTTGCGGCAGGCGCGCCTTTACGAGCTCATAGACGAAGCTTTTGCAAAGCCGCTCGCCGCGCAGATGATCGCTTACGATCTTCATCATCGCCCACGGCACGCACGCACGCTCGCAAGCGCTCACGAAAAGCACGCTCTCCATATCGTAAAGCGTAACGTAGTGATTTGTGCACCCGCGAGTAGCGTATTTTGCCGTGTACGGCGTATTTTGTACTGCTCGTGCTGCGGTATTCGTCGCAGCGCTGCACTTACCTACCGCGATTTGTGAGGGTTTTGCGCTCGCTAAATTTTGCGCCGCGGCCTGCGTCGCGCTTTGTGTCGCAACCCGCGTCGCGTCGTGCGTGAAATTTTTTGTATTTTCTGCGCCGTTCGCCCTTTGCGTTGGGGCTTGTGCGTTTATCTTGCCGCACGCCTCGGTCGCTGCGATATTTGCCTCATCGGTCTGCTCCGCTGCGTTTAAAATTTTAGGCTCGTTTACGCAGATTAAATTTGCCCGCAGCTTGCCGTCTAAACTCGCGCCGCAAAATTCCTGCTCGCGAACGTTTTGAAATTTCGGAGCCTGCGCGCTGTGTTCCCCAAGCTGCGAGCGATAAAATTCCGATCCGTCCTCGCCGCAAAATTCCTGCGCCGCCGTGCCGTCAAAGTAAAACGCCTCGCCGATTTGCACGCCTTTATCCGCGCAGCCGCAGACGCCTATGTTTAGCGCAAAGTCCACGCGCCGCGAAAGTAAAATTTCACCGAAGCGCTTCAAATTTCGCGCGGAGCCAAGATTTAAAATTTTAAAATTTTCAGTCGTATTTTGCGCGGAGTCAGCTTCTGCGTCGCCGCCGCAGAGCGCGCCCACATCCGAAGAATGCTTAAATTTTACGTCCGCACCGCACCGATCCTTGCGAAGCTCGCGCCCGAATTCTGCGTCTGCATCGGCACTGCGAATAAATTCCGCACCGGGTTCGCTCTTAAATTCTATTTCTATGCCACCTGCAGCGCCCGCTTCAAATTTAGCCCCAAACCTCACGCCGCAGATGTATAGAAGCATCTGCTCGCCTGCGAACAGATCGCCGTCGTGAGTAAGTTTAAAACTCTCGATTATCGCTTGGGCTTCGCAGCGCAAAGCCGTACAGATCAGTATCATTTGCCGCCTTTGTTAAAACCGCATTTTAACAATTTGAGCTATAATGTAAGATTAATTTGGCACAAAAGGGCGAAAATGAACGATCTCATTACCATCACGGGCGCGCGCGAGCACAATCTGAAAAATATAAATTTGCAAATTCCAAAGGACAAACTCGTCGTTTTTACCGGTCTTAGCGGCAGCGGCAAGAGCACGCTGGCGTTTGATACGCTATATGCCGAGGGGCAGCGCAGATATGTCGAGAGCCTAAGCAGCTATGCGAGGCAGTTTTTAGACCGCGTAGGCAAGCCCGACGTCGATAAGATCGACGGTCTGACGCCTGCGATCGCGATCGATCAAAAAACGACGTCGAAAAATCCGCGCTCGACGGTGGGCACGATCACCGAAATTTACGACTATCTGAGGCTGCTTTATGCGCGCGTGGGGGTGCAGCATTGCCACAAATGCGGTAAGCCGATCTCAAAGATGAGCTCCAGCGACATCATCGCCGAGATTATGAAGCTGCCGCGCGGCGCGAAGGTGATCTTGGGCGCGCCCTTGGTGCGCGAGAAAAAGGGCAGCTTCGCCGATATGCTACAGAGCCTACGCGAGCAGGGCTACGTGCGCGCTCAGATCGACGGCGTACTGGTGCGGCTGGACGAGGAGATCGAGCTGAGCAAGACGAAAAAGCACTCGATCAAGGTCATCATCGACCGCACGATCATCGACGAGGAAAATTCCATCCGTATCGCAAGCGATGTCGAAAAGGCGCTCAAGCTCAGCTTCGGCGAGCTTGAGGTGGAGATCGCAAACGCCGCCGAGCTGGGGCTCGCGCAGAGTCTGATCCACTACAGCGAGCATATGGCGTGCTTTGATTGTAAAATTTCATTCAAGCCGCTCGAACCGCTCGCGTTTAGCTTCAACTCCCCAAAGGGCGCGTGCGAGAGCTGCGACGGGCTAGGGATAAAATTTAGCCTCGATCTGGGCAAGATCATCAACGAAAATGCCTCGATCGAGGGCGGCGCGATTAAAGTGATGTCGGGCTTTAACAAGAGCTATTATTATAAATTTCTGCTCGGATTTTGCGAAGCAAACGGCATAAACGTCAAAATCCCGTACGCAAACTTAAGCGAGGAGCAAAAAAAGCTGATCCTCTACGGCAGCGTCAAAGAGATCGATTTTTACTGGAAAAAACATAAGCTCGTGCGTAAATTTGAGGGCGCGATCAAATACGCCTACGATCTGCTCAAAAACGAAAGCGATCTGGACGATTATATGAGCGAAAAAATTTGCCCCGACTGCGGCGGACTGCGCCTGCGCCCGGAAAGCCTAGCCGTAAAGGTCGCAGGGAAAGGCATCGGCGACGTGATAAATATGAGTATCGCAGACTGCGTGGAGTTTTTCAGCGACGAGAAGCGGTTTTCAAATTTAAGCGAAAAGGACGCGCAGATCGCAGCGCCGATCCTAAAAGAGATCAGCGAGAGGCTGTTTTTCTTAAAGGACGTGGGGCTTGGATACCTCACGCTGGGGCGCGATGCGCGCACCATCAGCGGCGGCGAGGCGCAGCGCATCCGTATCGCAAGCCAGATCGGCTCTGGTCTTAGCGGCGTGATGTACGTGCTCGATGAGCCTAGCATCGGGCTTCACGAGCGCGATACGCAAAAGCTCATCAAGACGCTGCGAAGCTTGCAAGAAAAGGGAAATTCCGTAATCGTCGTCGAGCACGATAAAAAGACGATCGAGGCGGCGGACTTCGTCGTAGATATCGGCCCTGGGGCGGGCAATCTAGGCGGCGAGGTCGTATTCGCAGGAGACGTCGCGCATCTGCTTAAAAGCAACACGCAAACCGCGCTGTATCTGAACAACCAAAAGGAGATAAACTACCAAAAGCACCGCAAGCAGGAGCTTTGGCTAAGTATCAAAAACGTAAATATCAATAATATCCACGGCCTTTGCGCAAAATTTCCGCTGCGAAATCTAGTCGGTATCACGGGCGTTAGCGGCAGCGGCAAGAGCTCCTTGGTGCTACAAACAATCCTACCGACGGCACTTGAGGAGCTAAATCGCGCCAAAAAGGTGCACGCGGTAAAGGGCGCTAAAATTTCTGGGCTTGAGAGCCTGGATAAAGTGATCTATCTGGATCAAACCCCGATCGGACGCACTCCGCGCAGCAATCCCGCGACCTACACGGGGGTGATGGACGAGATCCGCGCGCTTTTTGCCGCGACGAAAGAAGCGCAGCTGCGCGGATACAAGATCGGTCGCTTCAGCTTCAACGTCAAGGGCGGGCGCTGCGAAAAATGCGCGGGCGAGGGCGAGATCACGATTGAGATGCACTTCCTGCCCGATATCAGCGTCGTTTGCGACGTGTGTCACGGCACGAGATACAATGCGCAGACGCTTGAAATTTTATACAAAAACAAAAGTATAGCCGACGTTTTGGCGATGAGTATCGACGAGGCGCTCGAGTTTTTCAAAGCCGTGCCTAAAATTTATCAAAAGCTAAAGACGCTCGCAGACGTCGGGCTCGGCTACGTTTCGCTAGGCCAACCCGCCACGACGCTTAGCGGCGGCGAGGCACAGCGCGTCAAGCTCGCCAAAGAGCTAAGCCGCACCGACACGGGCAATACGCTCTATATCCTGGACGAACCAACTACGGGACTTCATTTTGCAGACGTAGATCGCTTGGTGGCGGTGCTGCACCATTTGGTCGATCTGGGAAATTCCGTCTTTGTGATCGAGCACAATCTGGACGTCATCAAAAATTGCGATTACATCATCGATATGGGGCCCGAGGGCGGCGAGGGCGGCGGACAGATCGTCGCTTGCGGCACCCCAGAAAAGCTTGCGAAAGATTTCAAAAAGACCGGTAGCTACACGGGGGAATTTTTGGCGCAGGAGCTAGCGGCGATGAAGAGCGCAAGCAAAAATAAGCGAGATTGAAACGCCTTATTGGGGGCAAAAATGGATCAAGGCAGGCTTGAGGAATTAAAAAGGCTACTACAAAAGCGACATCAGAAGCCGAAGCGGGGCTTGGAACAAAATTCTAACGGCGAAAATTCTGGAACATCGAATTTTGGAGTCTCGAATTTCAAAGCTCAAAATTCCGAAATCTCGAATTCCGAAGTTTCTAATTTTGAAGTTTCTAATTCTGAATCCCCGAATTCCGAAGCCTCGAATTTTGAAATCCTGAATTCTGAACCTCCGAATTTCGAATCTCTGAATTCCAAAGCACCGAATTCCGCTACTAACGATTTAAATTTAGAAGCCGAAGCAGATCAGAATTCTGTCTGTGAAAACAGCGCAGAGCAGCAAAATTTTATCTTGGATGACAGCGGCTTTTTGCAGCATAATCCCAAAGCTAGAGATTACGACAAAAATCCGTTAATCCTCAAAGATCATACTTATTATGACTATATGAAATACTCTATAATTCCTACTATGGTAGGATTGTTAATAGCGCTTGCATTTGCCACTATCGTAAATCCCATAAACATTAAAATGTTTCGCCTCCTTCCTTTGGTCTTGGTAATATTCGTAACAAATTTTATGAATAGAGACGGCGCATACTTCGTGTTTTATAACGATAAAATTTTATATTACAATAAAAATAAGATTCGTAAAACGTTCGAGATAAATACAATCGGCGCTATGGCTTTAAGCTTTGATTGGAGATGGAGCTGGAAACAAAAAATACCTATTTATATAAAGGTCTTTCTTGTTCTTTGGTTTTTGCTCGGCTGCTATACGACGGGAGAGCCGATCAACGGCGTGGCGATAATTTTTACTTTTTGCTTTTCCATTTTAACTACCAAAGCCTATATGCATCTACTTAACGGCAGCCTCGGCTTTTTCGGTATTCACGATCAGCTTGTGCTTTATAAAGAAAACGCTGAGGTCGAGATACTAAATATCTTGATGGCGAATAAAGAGGAATATCTGCAGCTGAGAGACTATTTTATGCAAACGATGCAAAAAGATATAAGCAACCTGCAACGCACGATGTCGATCTTTAATGAAAAGATAGAATTTAGAAAATTTAAATTTTAAAATTTTATTAGATTATGTATTTTAAAATTCTGTACTAGTTTGCTTTTTTTGAGATTAAAATCCCTCTGCTACAATGTCGTAAAGATATCCTACCGTTTCGTCGTTTAAATTTAGCGTCTTTTTGCTTTGTAAAAATTCTAAAATTTCATCCTGCGCAAAGCCCGTTCTTTGCGCGCAATGCTCGTGCGCGGGCAAAAAGCCGCGGCATAGCGCGATATTTTCTAAAATTTCTTCATCGCATAAAAAACAGTATGGCTCGTCGTGCAACCGCCCCTCAAATTTTAAAATTTCGGCGTAGCTTTCTACGATTATGCGGCGCGGATTTTGTTTTCCGAAGTGCGCAGCAGCGCGGTTTAGCAGTTCGTAATAGAATTTATCCAGATGCTCGGCATCTTTTATATGCGCGTGTAAAAGCCGCATAAATTGCTGCCAAAATAGCAGTTTATCGCGGTTTCCTAGCCACGCGTATCCCAGATGCATCACGCCGCTAAGGCGCGGCAGGAAGTTTTGATTTTGCGAGAGCTCGAAGTCGATTTTATAGCCCTGGATGATGTTTGAGTGGCGCGCGCCGTAAAAGCGATACGCACGCACGAGCGCGCTTTCGCTTAGTATGTCTACGATGCAGTCCTCATCCCTAACCTTGGTCGTTTTTAATATAAATCCTTGCATTTTCCTATTTTAGCGAAATTCACATATAAATTTAAATAAAGAATTTTAGGTTATAATCAGAAGTTTCATTTCATAGAATTTAAAGGAAATCATATGAATTTTGGAGATCTATTTTCAAAAATACGTAGGACGCAACCTGCGCCGAGCGAAGCTCCTACGCACTGGATAAAGTGCCCAGGATGCGGCGCGCTGATGTATAGCAAAGAGGTCGAGCAAAATCATAGCGTTTGCCCGAAGTGCAACTATCACCTTCGTTTTGACGCGCAGGCTCGCATCGATCTGATCTGCGACGAGGGCTCTTTCGTGGAGTACGATCAAAATTTACAGCCCGTCGATCCGCTAAAATTCGTCGATAAAAAATCCTACAAAAAGCGCATCTCCGAGAGCAAGGAAAAAACAGGCAGGTTTAGTGCGGTAATCGCGGGCGAGGGTGCGATAAGTCGCCAAAAAATTCAGCTCGTGGTGTTTGATTTTAACTTCATGGGCGGAAGCCTGGGCTCCGTGGAGGGCGAAAAGATCGTGCGCGCCGTAAAACGTAGTCTGGATAAAAAGGAGCCGCTAATCATCGTAAGCGCAAGCGGTGGCGCAAGGATGCAAGAAAGCACCTTTTCGCTGATGCAGATGAGTAAAACCTCTGCCGCGCTTAAAATTTTATCCGAGCATAAAATTCCTTTCATCTCCGTTCTTACCGATCCTACGATGGGCGGCGTAAGCGCGTCCTTTGCGTGGTTGGGAGATATTATCATCGCAGAGCCCGGCGCTCTCATCGGCTTTGCCGGGCAGCGCGTCATCAAGCAAACTATAGGCGCGGATCTGCCCGAGGGCTTTCAAAGATCGGAATTTCTGCTCGAGCACGGACTAATTGATGCGATCGTGCCTAGAGCCGAGATGAGGCAGTATCTAAGCGATATAATCAACGTGCTTAGCAAAAACGCCGTGCAGATTGATGATACTAGCGATAAGTCGCTGCACGAAGAGGGAAGCGAAGAGTAGTGCAGATAACGGTAAATTCCATTCAAAAGGGCACGGACGAGTTCGCAGGCGCGATAAGCGATTATAAAAAAATGGCGGCTAAATTTGCCGCGGTGCGAGATGAGACCTTTTTTAACGCTAATATCGCTCGCGCACAAAGCACATCTGCTGAGCTAGCGCTTAAGGCGTATGATGAAGCTTATCTACCACGCCTTAGCGGATACGTCGTAGCTCTGGACGAACGCGGGCAGGAGCTAGATAGTGTGGAATTTGCGAGTATGCTAAAGGATAAAAGCGCCGTGTCGTTTTTCATCGGTGGCGCTTATGGGCTTAGTGAAAATTTTAAGGCAAAAGCCGATAAAATAATCAGTCTTAGCAGGCTTACGTTAGCGCACAAAATCGCTAAACTTTTGCTCTTTGAGCAAATTTTTCGCGCATTGTGCATTAACGCAAACCATCCATATCACAAATAAAGGGAAGTAATGAAGAAAAACGAGTTGAAATTTTACAAGAAAATTTTAGAAGAAAAAAGAGAGCAACTCATCGCCAATATTAATAGCTCTGTAAATGAAATTTCGGAATTGCGCGAAAATAAAGCTGCGGATGATTTTGACGTAGCGAGTATGAATACGGATTTAAGCATCGAATATTCGCTCAATGTTAATCAACAAAAGGCATTTTTAGAGATCGAAAGCGCGCTTAAGCGCATCGAAAACGGCACTTATGGGCTTTGCGAGAGCTGCGGTGAGCAGATAAGCTTAGAGCGCCTTAAGGTAAATCCGGAGGCGAGATTGTGCATTTCGTGCAAGGAACAGGCGGAAAAGCAAAATAGGAGTTAGCTATGAAAACCAAGCAATTCTTTTTATATTCGATCGTCTATATCGCAATCGTCGCGATTTTGGTCTTTACGCAGCAAAGCAGTAGCTATACGATAGGGCTTTTCGGTTTTACTCTTACGCTTCCTGTGGCAGTGTGGATCGTACTGCCGTTAATTTTATATATGATTTTAGCGATTTTTCATATCGTTTTTCACAGCTTCGCGTTTTACCGCACAAAAAGGGCGATCGCAAAGGATCTAAGTGCATACGATGCGATGAGTAAAGAGGTTTTACTGGGTCTTGATACCAATAAAGACTTTAAAACCGAGTATTTTAAAGACCCGAGCGAGCTTACTAAAATTTTATCTCCGTGGTACGATAGCACCGGCATAGACGTCAAAAATGAGGATCTAAAAGAGGTCATAGGCGTTATCGAGAAGGTTAAAAATGGCGAAGTGGCGGATCTGCGAAAATATAAACTCCCTAAAGATAACGGACTATTTTTACAAAACGAACTCAATCGCCTCGACGCCGAGCCTGCGTATGCGTATGAAATTTTAAAAACCAAGGGAGTTTATAGCGAAAATATCACTAAAAAAGCCTATGCCGTAGCGCTTGCCAAAGGAAGCTACGATAAGATCAAGGCCTATAAAATTCCTAAAGATATAGCCGAGGTAAATATTTTAGTGGATCGCGCGGTGAATGACGCGAGCTTTGAGATCAGCAGCGAGGAACTTTTTGATCTCGTAAATAATGAAAAATTTAGCGAGCAGGATTTTATCGGCTTTGCCAAAAAGCTAAAAAATCATCTCGCTCCAGAGCAATACAAAGCCTTTTTCGAGCGGCTCAAAAACGAGAATCAAGAAGCGACCGAGGCATATCTGTACGCGCTATATGAGCTTGGCATGATCGACGAGTTTAGAGAGCAGCTAAGCCTTGCCGACGGCGACGAGTTTGAGAAGTTTAAAATTCTGCTATTTTTGCGAGACAACGGCAAAAACGTCCCTGCCTCGCTGTTATTTTAGCTCAGTAATTTTACGAGTTCGTTTTGTGCAAATAAAGGAAGCCACCTTTTACGCTCTTTGCGGCTATCAAACTCAGCCTGCGCGATAAATTTTAAAGTGCGGATAAAATTCTAACTCGCGCAAATTTGAAATTTCAAAATTTATCGAAAGATCAATGCGCGCAAGCGGTAAAATTTAAAAGATTTGCTTGCGTAGTGTGCGCGTAAACGGGTTTTTTGCATTTATGCGATGAAATTTAGAATTTAAACATAAAGCGCAAGACTTGCTAGCCAAATAAAGTGATGAAATTTTAAAATCCGCGCGGCGTTTTGCAAGCTGCTTGCCGGGTTCGCCGTGCAAATAAAATTTGGTGGCGATCATCCTTGCTGCCGTTTTTGCCGCCATGAAAATTAGCTAAGCTTAAAAATAAAATTCGCGCCTAAATGCGAATACGTAGCCTATGAAATTTAAAATTTTAAAGCTCGTGGCAAAACCTGCCCCAAGCGTTGCGGCGTTAAATTTAAAGGTTTAAATTCAAACGAAATCAAAATAAGAAATTTAAAATGACAAAAGATTTTTTTAAAAGAGATCCTCTATTTTTGGCGCCTTTGGCGGGCTTTTCAGATCCGCCGCTACGGGGCGTAGTGAAAAAATTTGGCTGCGACGCGACCGTAAGCGAGATGATAAGCGCAAACGCCCTTGTTTTTGAGGGCGAAAAGACGCTAAAGATGCTCGAAAAAAACGCCGCGGAAACCCCTTTTTTCGTGCAGATCGCAGGCAGTGATGCGGAAATCATAAAAAAGGCGGTTTTGCTCATCAATAAATTTGACGGCATCGACGGCATCGATCTAAACTGCGGCTGCCCCGTCCCCAAGGTCGTAAAGCAGGGCGCCGGCTCGGCGCTGCTGCTTGATCTGCCCCGCTTGTCGCGCATGGTTGAGACTATCAAAAAGTATTCGAATAAAAAATTTACGAGCGCGAAGGTGCGGCTAGGCTTCGGCGCCGCGGATATCGAAAATATCGCGCGCGCCGTACAAAGCGCAGGAGCCGATTTTATCGCGATTCATGGCCGCACCAGAGCGGGCGGATACAGCGCGGCGGTGGATTACGGCGCGATCGCAAGAGCTAAGCGCGCGCTGCAAATCCCCGTGATCGCAAACGGCGACATAAACTCCGCCAATGCGCTAGCGGTGCGAGATCTTAGCGGCGCAGACGCGCTGATGATCGGTCGCGCGGTAATCGGCAGGCCATGGATATTTCGCGAGATCAAAACGGGCGAGCAGGCAAGCGACGCGCTAAAAAAGGAGGTCGTGCTTTATCATTTCTCCCAAATGCTCAGCCACTACGGCGTGCGCGGCGTAGCGATATTTCGCAAGCATCTGCACGAATACTCTAAGGGGCGCGAAAACGCCGCAAGCTTTCGCGAGCAGATCAATCACGTCGCCACCGAGAGCGAAATGACTCGGCTGATCGAGGAATTTTTTAGTTAAATTTAGAATTTTAGGAACTCTGATGATTATTTTAAAAATTATAGCCTGCGCGTTTTCGATGAGTTTTTGCTTGATGAATATTTCGAGCTTGGGCGATTTTGTGGTATGGCGGATTTTTGACACGTCTAGCGTCTGGGATGACGATCCCATAGAATGGCTACAGCAGAAGTGCGTATATTTCATATTTTTGTGGATATCTTTTTGCGGGGTTTGCGCGGTGCTTGCCGTAAAGTTAAAGGATTTTGGTAAGCTCGCGGATTTTTTCGTAAATCTGTTTTTGCCGATCGTGGCGATTTGGATACTATCGCCATATTTAGGGATAATAATTGCGGCTGTTTGCATTTCGGATACAAACCTTGTTGACTTCTATTCCGCATTACTTAGCGCATTAATATCTATCGTTCTTTTTATGATTGTCGTAGCTGAGGTCCTAAAGCAGATTTATCCGCCCAAGTCCTAGCGCGCGAAATTTTAAAATTTAGCGCAGAGCTTTTATCTACCGCTTACAATCACAGCTCGCGCGTTAAAAGGCGAGGGCGTTAAAATTTAAGGAGAAATTATGGAAAATATCTACATCATCGGCGACGTGCACGGCTGCTACAGATCGCTTTTGGCGTTAATAGAGCAGCTGCCGCATAAATTTGATAGCAAAATTTGCTTCGTTGGCGATCTGATCGACCGAGGTCCTGCGAGCGCGGATGTGGTTGAATTTGTGCGCGTCCGCGGATATGACGCGGTGATGGGCAATCACGAAAAGCGCTTTGTAAGCAACGCAAAAACTGCACTAAGGTGTGCAAAGACGGGCAAATTTACGAGCTCAAATGACCTCTACGCATTTTTTAGCCTGGACGAAAGCTGGCTATTTAATAATGGTGGTGAAGCGACGCTAGCGTCGTATTATCGTCACGGAGGCGTGAAGCAATGCAAGGAGCATCTGCGGTTTGTCTCGCGGCTGCCGATTTACTTGGAGTATGATTTGCGTGATGAAAGCGGTCGCGCGCTCGTCGTATCGCACTCCGCAGTGGGTCGCGCGTGGGGGATCAGACACGATGCAGAGCGCGCGAAAAGCTTCGTAGCTCACGTGCTAAGCGGGCGCGGAGACGATAGTGCGAATGATGGAATACGGGCACACGCCAGTAAAAAAGCCCGTCATTACGGAATTTAGCGCAAATATCGATCTGGGCTGCGTTTATAAAAATTATTGGGGCGAGAAGGCGAGGCTTTGCGCGCTGGAGTTTCCCTCAAAGAAAATTTTTACGCAGGAGTGCATAGATTTTTGAGTTTGTATCGGGATAGCGCGGATTAAAATTTAAATTTAAGCGGGCTGTCTGAAGACGAAATTTTAGAATTTAAAGGCGTGCTCTTGCAGCGTCCGTCGCGCAGTCAGGTCGCATGAAATTTTAAATAATATCCCTTAGCTTACGCGCTTCATACATCCACGCCTCAAGCTCATCCCAGCGCTCGTCACGAATCATCCCCACGCAAAGATCCAGTTCGTTTTTAAAAGCGTCGATCGCGCCTAGGAGGTTTGTGCGGTTTTGCTTGAAAATATCGACCCACATCTGCGGCGAGCTTTTGGCGATACGACTCATGCCCGAGAAGCTGCCGCCTGCGAGATTTATGATGTTGCGGCGATTTTCCTCTTTTAGTACGCTATTTACGAGCGAGTAGCTGATCGCGTGGGGCAGGTGCGAGATGAGCGCCACGTGGTGATCGTGGCTTTTTGCGTCCATAAATACGATCTTCATCCCCGCGAACGAAAAAATTTCGACCGCTCGTTTGATATGCACTTCATCCGCGCCGTGATCGTCGCATATGACGACTACCGCGCCGTTTAAAAGCTCTTTAAATGCCGCTTGCGGGCCGGAGTTTTCGGTACCAGCCATCGGGTGAGCTGCGATGAAATTTCGTCTGATCTGCGGCGGGCAGTTTTGCAAAATTTTAAATTTCGTACTTCCTAGATCGATGATTGTCGTTTCACTTCTGCAGTCGTTTAGTTTTTGCAACGTCTCAATAATTGCCTCCACGGGGATTGCGAGAAAGATCGCGTCACAGCTTTGCTTCATCTGTTCCAGGCTTAAAATTTCATGCACGAGCCCGAGTCGCAGAGCTTCTTTTTCGTTTTCGCGGCTGATGTCGCAGCCGTAGACGGCGCTAATTATTTTGGTGCTTTTTAGACATAGCCCAAGAGAGCCGCCGATGAGACCCAGACCGATAATTCCTATCTTCATAAAATTCCTTTTTGATATATGCAAGTTTTAATTTTAATGTGGTATTATACGCAAATTATTTTCGTTTTTAGGTAAAATTTTATGAAAAAAAGCGTTTTTTTACTCTTAGTAGGCGGGATTTCCGTGGCGTGCGCCGCACAGATCAAATCCATTAAATTTGAAGGGCTAAGGCATCTTTCTCCACAGGTCGCACAGCAAATTTCGGGGCTTAAAGTAGGCGATGAGCTTAACGGCGAAAACACCAATGCTGCGATTTCAAAGCTATTTGAGCAGGGCTATTTCAGCGATGTTTATATTAGTGAACAAGGCGGCGCGGTCACTATCAATATAACCGAAAAGCCGACTATCGCTAAGGTCGAGATCAAAAACGTAGTTACCAATGATCGCGATAAGATAAATGAGCTCATCGGCTTGCGTCCGGGTCAGGTTTACGATGAGGTGGCTGCTAAAAAAGCGGAGACCCGCATCAAGCAATACTACGAAGTCAAGGGCTTTTTCGACACCGTGGTGGAATTTTATCCAAAGCCGATAAACGACGATAAATCGGTCATCTTGCTAACGATTGAGGTAAATCGCGGCGAAAATATCATCATCGATAAGGTAAATTTAGTAGGCGCGGACAAGCTAGACTATGATGATATAGAGCCATCCGTCGCCAATAAAGAACGCGAGATGCTGGGCTGGATGTGGGGCTTTAACGATGGTAAGGTAAAAACCGCCGAGCTTCCTAACGACGCAAATAGAATTCAAGAAGAATATTATAAAAAAGGCTACTTAGACGCGCAGGTTTCGGCGCCGCTACTTAATGCCGATATGGATAATTACACTGCTGATCTTACCTACTACATCAGCGAGGGCGAGCAATACACCGTAAGCTCCGTAGATATCGAGTATCCTGCAGATATAATCAAGCTTGATAAAGAAAAAGTTTTGGATGATTTCAAGCTTCAAAAGGGCGATACGATGAATTCTGAGCGTTTGCGCCGCGATATGAATACGCTAGAGACTTTAGTCGCGGATCAGGGATACGCCTATGTGCGCATCGTGCCTAAGACTAAGCAGGACAAAGAAGCTCGCACAGTCGCTATCACGTATCAAGTCATCCCGGAGGATAAAGTCTATATTAGAAACGTAACGATTTCGGGTAACGATAAGACCGAGGATAAGGTCATCCGTCGCGAGATGTATCTGACCGAGGGAAATTTATATAGCAAAACCGACTACAACGATTCGTTAAATTCTTTAAAACGCACGGGGTATTTCGATGAGGTGGAGATTAAAGAAAACCGCGTTTCTAACGATCAGATCGATCTTGAAGTCGCAGTCAAAGAAGCTCCTACAGGCTCTATCACGGGTGGTATCGGATATGGCAGTGAGGATGGAATTTTACTTAGCGGCGGTATCAGCGATCGTAACGTATTTGGCACCGGTCTTCACGGCGCGTTCTCGGTTGAAAAGAGCGACGATCAGCTAAGCGGACGCTTGAGCTTAACCAATCCTAGAGTGTTTGATTCTGAGTATAGCTTGGGCGGATCGATCTTTGCCAACGATTACGACTGGGACGATTACGATGAGAAATCTTACGGATTTTCAATTACGGGCGGTCGCAAGATCGGGCGCAATACCGACGTAAGCCTTACATATTATCTCGAAAAAAGCGAGATTAAGGGCTTAAACGAATATTACGCCAAAGCAGGCTATCTGGATGGTAAGAATTTAAAAAGCTCTATTATCCCGTCTATTACATACAACAGCACCGATGATTATTACTTGCCAAGAAGCGGTATGATCGCAAGTGCTAGCTTAGAATACGCGGGTCTTGGCGGCGATATGGACTACACCAAGGCGCGAGGGTCGTTTAACTACTACTTTGGCTTGCGAGATTATATCGATCACGACATTATCTTTAGATACAAAGCTGCAACGGGCTATATGTGGGAAGGTAATAAAAAGATCCCGATCAACGAAAAGCTGTTCCTAGGCGGAATGAAAAGTATTAGAGGCTACGAAGGTCGCAGTATCCCGAAAAAAGAGATCTGCTTAAACTCAAATAATTGCCGCTATATCGAGACGGGCGGTATGCAGAGCTTCAATAACTCCTTTGAGCTAAGCTTTCCGGTAGTTGATAGGCTTAAAATGCGCTTTGTAACGTTTTTTGACTACGGAATGATCGGCGATCATGACTGGAATGAGGAGGAGCGCTACAGCACGGGTGCCGGTATCGAGTGGATGACGCCGATGGGGCCTTTGCAGTTATACTTCGTTAAGCCGCTTAATAAAAAACCGCACGACGATACAAATAGCTTCGAATTTAGCATCGGCGCTAGATTTAATTAAACGCGGCAATTGCGAACATTAAGGCGTGTGTAGAATTTTCACCGCACGCCTTAAAATTTAATAACGCTCGCAATTCTGACTTTTCTTGTCGCGCTAATTTGGCAATTAAACTATTTTAGGCGGTTTGAGCTAAATTTTAATTGGAATTCCGCTCGGCTTAGGATAAAATTTGAACGCATAGCTTACTTGGGACTTTTTAAAGTTTTAGTTATCAAGATAGTTTAAAATTCCATTCGTATGGCAAAATTTTAAGTACAAGAGTTCTAAAAAAATCAATGCAAGCAATTAGCATAATTTAAAGAAATTCTAATATTGAAATTTTAAAGATTACGATATAGACGATAAACGTCGCTTTGTCGCGTGCGGAATTTCACTGCATAGGATCTAGCGCGCCACTGAATTTTAAAGCTCATAAATTTTTGAGATTCTAAAATTGCTAGAATTTAAAATTTTAAATCGCCTCGTAAATCGCTAAACATTTGCGTTAAATTTTGCCTCGCTTTACCGATAATTTAAGTTAAGCTTGTAAAATCGCGCTCTAAAATCATATCAAAGGCTCTTTTATGCGTAGAAATGGCAATGGAACGAAGCTTAAAATTTTAATATTTCTTATTATAATATGCGCTTTGGTTTATGGAATTTTTAGAATTTTCACCTCGCCGAAATTTGAAAAAAATCCTCCGCAAATTGCGTTGGAAAATGAAATTTATTGGAATTTAACCTCGCCTTTAAAGATTAAAATTTTAGACGATACCGGCATTAAGCTCGTTCGCGTTAATTTAAACGACGGAGCCAGCACGATACCGCTACTAAATGAGGAGCTGAACGTTCCGCAAACGACGCTAGAGCTTGCCGTGCAATTTCCTAAAAATTTGATGCTTAATAAAGATAAAAACTACAAGCTCGAGGTTTTTGCGAGCGATATTAGCTCGTGGAATTTTGCGCAAGGAAATAAGAGCGTAAAAACAGCAAATATAATAATAGACGACAAAAAGCCCGTCATAAATATCATCAATCAATCCTATAAAATCACTAAAGGCGGTAGCGCCGTGGTTGTATTTTCGGCAAAAGACGAGCGCCTAAGCGAAGTCTATGTCAAAACCAACTATGGCAAAATTTTTAAAGCGATTCCTTTTGTAAAAGAGGGTTATTATGCATCTCTCGTAGCGTGGCCTGCAAATTTAGAGGAATTTCGCGCAGAAGCGGTCGCCACTGATCGTGCAGGCAACGAAAGCATTTCGCAGATCAAATATTTTTATCAGGACAAAAAATATAAAGTCTCTACTATCAAGCTAAATCCGGGTTTCATTAACGGCAAAGTAAGTGATCTGGCTAGCCAATATGCGCAGAATTTTAACTCAATGAGCGATCTGGAAAAATTTAAATTCGTAAATGAAACTTTGCGTAAGAAAAACGGAGATGATCTGCACGCTGCTACTAGCGCGGTGCACGAGGATAAAATAAATGGATTTGAGCTAAAGCCTTTTTATCCGCTTGCTAAAGGCGCAGCGGTAGCAAGCTTTGCCGATCATCGGATATTTTTTATGAACGACGAACAAGTAAGCGAGTCATGGCATATGGGGCTCGATCTAGCAAGCGTCGCAAACGCCGATATCAAAGAGAGCAACTATGGCAAGGTAGTTTTTGCGCAGGAAAATGGAATTTTCGGATTAAATTTAGGAATTTACTACGGCTTTGGATTATACGGCATATACGGACACTGCTCGGCAACGCAGTTAAGTGTGGGCAGCGATGTAAAGCCGGGCGACATTCTAGCACAGACGGGCTCAAGCGGCTTTGCTTTCGGAGATCATCTGCATTTTGGCATCGTAGTTCAGGGTGTGGACGTAAGACCCGAGGAGTGGATGGATCCTAAGTGGATGAAAGATAACATTACCGATGTCTTAGAATCGTCCAAAAAAGTAATAGAAAAAGGTAAGTAAATTTTAAAATTTTCGCTATAATGCGCGGGTTAATGAAAACGAGGATAGAAATGAGACAGACAACGATAGCTAAGAAAGTCCATAACGTCGGCATCGGGCTGCATAAAGGTGAGCCTATCAGACTTACGTTAGAGCCTTTAGAGGCGGGCAGTGGAATCGTATTTTATAGAAGTGATCTTGGCATTAGTTTTAAAGCCGAGCCGAAAAACGTCATAAATACGCAGATGGCAACCGTCGTAGGAAATGAGAAGGGCTATATATCAACAATAGAGCATCTAATGAGCGCCATTAATGCCTATGGTATCGATAATATCCGTATTATCGTCGATGCTAATGAAATTCCCGTAATGGACGGAAGTTCCGCGAGCTTTTGTATGCTTTTAGACGAAGCGGGGGTAAGAGAGCTTGACGCGAATAAAAAAGCTCTCATCATCAAGCGTGCCGTGGAGATTCGCGAGGGAGATAAGCTCGTGCGGCTGAGCCCTAGCAAGAGTCCGAAATTTGATTATACAATTAAATTTAGCCATCCGCTCATTGGCACTCAGCACCATGTTTTTGAATTTAGCAAGAAATCTTATCTTAAAGAAATTTCGCGCGCACGCACGTTTGGATTTTTAAAAGACGTGCAAGCGCTTCGCTCCATGGGGTTAGCTCTAGGCGGCAGCTTAGAAAACGCCGTCGTAATCGATGAGAATAAAATTTTAAATCCCGAGGGCTTGCGCTTTGAAAACGAGTTCGTTCGTCATAAAATTTTAGATGCGATCGGCGATCTTGCGCTCGTGGGCGCTCCGATTTTGGGCGATTATACGGCGTTTGCGGGAAGCCACGATCTAAATCATAAGCTCACTTTGGCAGTTCTTGCCGACGCTAAAAATTTCGAGCTAGTAGATCTTACCGCCGAGGTTGTGCGCGAATATCAAAAAGTCTTTGCTTAAGGCTGCAAAATCAAAGAGGTTGAAATTCTAATTGCCGCCCTTAGCGCTCCATGCTTGCTCGGCGTGTATGAAAACGGCGCTAAGATAGCGGAATTTTCAAGCGCTGAAGGCGAAAAAGCCGATAAATTTCTGGTCGCCAAATTTAGCGAAATTCTAAAAACTTATAAAATCAAAGAGCTCATCTACGCAAATACTCCCGGCAGCTTCATGGGCATGAAGGTAAGCTACGTGATATTGTGCACGCTTAGCATCGCTCTTGATGTGTCGCTGTACGCCATCAGCGGCTTTGAGCTAAGCGGCTTTGGGCCGATCAGAGCGAATAAAAACTTCAGCTACGTTTACGATCGCGGCGAAATCAAAATGAAAAAATGCGCCCCCGCCCCGCTATCTTTGCCGCAGGATTTATCGGTTTTAAATAAAAGCGATGATATACTTCCAAATTACATCATAGAAGCGGTTTAGGAGAAAGCTTGATTATAAGAATTCCTGCGACGAGCGCAAATTTAGGTCCCGGTTTCGACGCGCTCGGCCTTAGCCTAGGGCTATTTAACGAAGTAGAGATTACCGAGCAGAAGTTTTTTTGCGTATCGCTTAGCGGCGAGGGTAGCGACAGAGCGTGGCTAAAAAAAGGCAACGCTTTTTTGAATATTTTCAATGAAATTTACAGAAAACTAGGCGGCGGGCAAGAGATAAATTTTAAATTTGCTTTTCACAACAACATCCCGTTTTCGCGCGGGCTGGGCAGTAGCTCGGCCGTGATCGTAGGCGCCATCGCAAGCGCTTATAAAATTTGCGGTTTTGAAATCGATCGCGCTAAAATTTTAAACACGGCGCTGGAATATGAAAACCACCCCGATAATATCGCGCCCGCGACGCTCGGCGGCTTTGTCAGCAGCGTCGTGGACGGTAAGATGGTTCGCACGCAAAAATGCGAAATTTCGCAAGATCTGCAAGCCGTCGTCGTCATCCCCGATACTCCGATGCCTACGAACGAATCGCGCGGCAAGCTGCCTAAGAGCTTTTCGATCAAAGATTGCGTTAGCAACCTCTCGCACGCGGCGTTTCTGACCGCTTGCTTTATGCGGCGCGATTACGACAGCTTGCGCTATGCCTGCATCGACAAGATGCACGAGCAGATGCGCATGGGCGTGCTTCCGCAGCTTTTTGGGGTGCGCGAGATCGCCTATGATAACGGCGCGCTTATGAGCTCGCTCTCGGGAAGCGGCTCAAGCTTTTTAAATTTAGCCTATAGATCCGACGCCGCAAAGCTTAAAGCCTGCCTTAGCGAAAATTTTAAAAACTTCCGCGTCGAAATTTTAGAGATCGACAACGGTGGCTTTAATATTGACTAAGAAAAATAAAGATATAATCGCATGAGCGAACCGATTAGGATGTGCGTTATTTGCAGGGGGCACTTCGCCAAGCGCGAACTCCACGCCTTTTTGCAAAATTTTAAAAATATAAGCTCAAACAGACAATTTTATATTTGCGACGGTTGCATAAATCAAAAAGAGAAAATTTCAAAATATCTATCTAAATTTGCGTCTAGCGCAGATTTGGGACATATCAAGGAGAGGGTTTTAAATGGGTGTTCTGATTAAAGATATCGCGGACGAGCTTGGATACGCAAGCAAAGAGATAATCGAAAAAGCGCAGGAGATGGGCTTTAAAAAGGTAAAAACCGCGTCGAATAAAGTAAGCGAGGAAGAAGCTGCCGCTATTTACGATTATATTCAGACGGGAATTTTACCGGGGAAAAAGTCAAAGCCTGCGAAAAAGAGCTCCGAAAAAGCGCAAGAAGATGAGAATAGACCCGCTAAAAAACAGAGCGAAACTAAAAAAACCGCTAAAAAAGAGAGCCCTAAAAAGGCGGAAAGCTTAAAAGCTTCCGAATCCAAAGAGTCCGCGCAGAGCGTCAAAGAGCCTAGCAACGAAAAAGCGCGTACGCAAGAGCTCGAGGTAAAAACCGAAAAATCTCAAAATCAAAAAGAAGAAATTTCCTCCGCTCCGCAGGAGAAAGAGGAGAAGCAAAACACCGCTTCAAAGCCTGCGCCGGTGCAGATAAACAGCGGCGATAGTATCGCTAGCGAGAGCTTGCAAAAGCGCCGCGGCTTAGTCATCGTCAAAAAGAAAAAGGAAGTTCAAGCTCCGGCGGCACAAGATAGAGCTGAGCCTAGGCGCGAAAAGATAAGTGCGAGCCTAGAGGCGATCTTTTCAAATGCTGAACTAAATTTGAAAAAGAAAAAGATCGAAAAGAAAAAAGCTCCCGCGGCTAAAAAAGAGGACGCCCTTAAAATCGATATCATTCCTGATCACGAGATGGCGGATATCGTCATTGAGGACGAAGATGTCGTGGTAATGCCCGATTTCACCGTCAAACCAATTCAGACCGAAAATCGCACCAAGAGTAAAAACCAACCTAATATTTATCGCGCCTCGCAGAATCAAATTTTCAGCAGTGAGGGCGGTATAAGTCGCGGCGGTCGCAAAAAGCATAAAAAAGCCCCTCGCGAGCGTGATAGCGAAATTGTAAGCTCGGTAAATATCCCAAAAGAGATTCGCGTCTATGAGTTCGCCGATAAGATCAAAAAGCAGCCTAGCGAGATCATTGGCAAGTTATTTGCGCTTGGAATGATGACGACGAAAAATGACTTTTTGGACGAGGACGCGATAGAAATTTTAGCAAGCGAATTCGGCATTGAGGTAAATATCATCGATGAGGCGCAGGAGTTTGACTATATCAAGGCTTACGAGGACAGCGAAGGCGAAGAAAATTTAATCGCTAGAGCGCCTGTCATCACCATTATGGGGCACGTCGATCACGGCAAAACGAGCCTGCTTGATTATATACGAAACTCGCGCGTCGCAAGCGGTGAAGCGGGCGGCATCACGCAGCACGTAGGCGCGTATATGGTCGAGAAAAACGGCAGGAAGATCACTTTCATAGACACTCCGGGTCACGAGGCCTTTACTTCGATGCGCGCGCGCGGAGCCGAGGTTACCGATATCGTAATTATCGTAGTGGCCGCAGACGACGGCGTCAAGCCTCAGACTAAGGAGGCCATAGCGCACGCCAAGGCGGCAAACGTGCCGATCATCATCGCGATAAATAAGATGGATAAGCCTAACGCCAATCCCGATCTCGTAAAAACGGGACTTGCGGAGCTTGACATCATGCCTACCGAGTGGGGCGGCAGCTACGAGTTCGTGCCGATCTCCGCAAAGACGGGCGACGGGATCGAAAATTTATTAGAGATCGTGCTTTTGCAGGCCGATCTTTTGGAGCTCAAAGCAGATCCTAGCAAGCAAGCTAAGGCAACCATCATCGAAAGCTCCCTTCAAAAAGGGCGCGGCGCCGTTGCTACCGTCATCGTGCAAAACGGCACCCTGCACGTCGGAGACACCGTCGTAGCGGGTATCGCATACGGCAAGGTGCGCGCGCTTAGCGACGATAAAGGCAGGGCGCTAAAGCAAATTTTACCGGGCGAATGCGGCGTCATCATAGGCCTTAGCGAGGTTCCGGGCGCCGGCGAGACGCTGATTGGCGTTTCAAGCGATAAGGAAGCACGCGAGTACGCGAGTAAAATTTACGAGCATCAGCGCCAAAAAGAGCTTAGCAAATCGACCAAGGTCACTATTGACGAGCTAAGCGCCAAGATCGCCGAAGGCTCGCTAAAAAGCCTACCCGTGATCATCAAAGCTGACGTTGCGGGCTCGCTGGAGGCTATCAAAGCAAGCCTTGAGAAGCTCCGCAACGACGAGGTCAAGGTCGATATCATCCACAGCGGCATCGGCGGTATCACGCAAAATGACATCGCCTTAGCAAGCGCTAGCGAAAACTGCGTGATCTTGGGCTTCAACGTCCGTCCTACGGGCGAGATCAAAGAGCTTGCCAAGGAGCGCGGCGCGCAGATTAAGACCTACAACGTCATCTACAATCTAATCGATGATATCAAGGCGCTTTTGAGCGGCCTTATGAGCCCGATCATCAGCGAGGAGGCCTTGGGTCAAGCCGAGATCCGCCAGGTCATCAACGTGCCTAAGATCGGGCAGATCGCGGGCTGCATGGTTACCGACGGGCTCATCGCTCGCGGCGCAAAGATCCGCGTCATCAGAGAGGGCGTTATCGTTTTCGAGGGCAACGTCAGCTCGCTCAAGCGTTTCAAAGACGACGCCAAGGAAGTCGCCAAAGGCTACGAGTGCGGAGTGGGTATCGAGGGCTACGACGATATGCGCGTGGGCGATTTTATCGAAAGCTACAAGCAAAAAGAGGAGCAGGCTACGATCGATTAATGCTCGCGGAATTCCGCGTGAGCATTGGCTTCATTTGCACGGCTTGCGGCTAAATTTTAAGCCTCGATCGCGCTTTGAAATTTTATGCTCGTAAAATTTGGGCGTGAAATTTCGCCTTTAAATTTAATGATAGAGCGCGTGAGCAAGGCTTTAAATTTTGTCGGTTTCTGCGCGAGGCTTTGCGGCGTAGCGCCAGTTTTGAAATTTTAATGTTTAGACTTTTTTGTGACGCGACTTTGCGATCAAATTTTAAATTTACGCCGCTTACAGGTTGCGAATTTTCCGCGCGACTTAAATTTAAATTTAATCGCAAAGTTGAAATTTTAAAGCGGTAAAATTTAGATTTCGCGTAGCATCGAAGCGCTTTTAAAATTTAAGATAAATTCCACAGCGGCGCAGTGTGTGACAAAACGGCGACGCGGAGAATAGCGCGGCGCAGGTGGCGCAAAATGAGGCGGCAACGGCGCGAGGTTCTGTAACGGGCGCCAAGACAGCAGAAGATATCGTAAATAGCGACGCAGTAAGCGAGCGTAGCACAAAGAGAGTGCCGCCGCGCGCTGTATTATTGCGCCGCCAAAATGGCAGTGCGGCAGCGAATATAGCGCTGTGGTGAGCAGAGCACGGCGCAGAATAGCACCGCGTCTTGGCGCGAAAATATTTCTGTGGTAGGGCGCAATTATGCGACGAGCTTTTGTATGCGAGCCGCAAAATTCTTGCGCGATTTGCGTTTAAAATTTAAGCGCAAAAGCGGGCGGGCTAGAATTTAAAAGCAAAATTTCAAAGTCGAGCTCGCTTTTTAAAATTTAAAAGCGAAATTCTAAAAAGCGCGGCGTCGCTTGCAATACCTGCGCGCAGCAAACCGCTCAGAATTTAAATGTACGCTCCGGCGCATCGCAAGCCGTGTCAAATTTAAACAGACCGCGTCGCCGCAATACGGATATTTCGCCATGCCGAAGCGAGATAAAATTCTGTGCCGTCGTGAGACGGACGCGAGATAGAATTCTATGCCGCCGCAAGACGGACGCTCCGCTGCGACAAAGCAATAAAATTCCGTCATCGCAAGACGCAAAATAAAATTTCGCGCCGTATAATCTGCGGCGATTTAAGATAGCGAGGTAAAGATGAATCCGACCGAACTCAGAAGACTTCGCACGCAAAGCGTGCTAAAGCAGCTCATTCCCGAAGCGCTCGCGAGCCTTGAGGACGAGCTTTTGCGCGGGCTGTGCGTCACCGACGTAGAGTGCAAGCGCGGGCGCTACGACGCGTTCGTCTATCTGGATAAAAACGCCTTCGACGAGCGCGAGCAGGAATTCGTGCTCGAAAAGCTCGGCCGCGTGGCGAGATATTTGCAAAACTTCTGCGCCGAGGCGGAGGGCTGGTACCGCTGCCCCGCGTTTCACTTCAAATTCGACGACCGCTTGGAGTATCAAAACAAAATGGACGATCTTTTTGACAAAATAGAGGAGGAGTTGCGCAAAAATGGTTGATTTAGAGGCTTTGGCGCGCGAGTGCGGCGTGCAGCTTTACGACGTGGAGACGGTGAGCGAAAACGGCAGAACGATCTATCGCATCAGTATCACGAAAGCAGGCGGCGTGGGGCTGGATGACTGCGAGCGACTATCGCGGCTGCTTTCGCCGATTTTCGACGTGGAGCCGCCGCTTGAAGGCGAGTGGACGCTGGAGGTCGGCTCGCCCGGGCTTGAGCGCAATCTAAGCAAGCCGCAGCATTTCGCAAACTCCGTGGGCGAGCTGGTGCGCCTAAGCTGCACGGACGGGCAGAAGCTAAGCGGCGAGGTGCTAGACTGCGAAGGCGGTGTGCTTAGGCTGCGCACGGACGGCGGCGAGGTAAGCGTGCGACTTGACGAGATCAAAAAGGCGCGAACCTACGTGCAGTGGTAGCGGCGGAGATTTAAAGCTCTGCGCGCAGGGCTTTGGGGTGTGGTGTTTGAGAAGCATAGACTTAAATTTTAAGCTAAAGCGGCGAGGCTAATTTGGATTTGCCTTGCTTTTTGCGCGCTTTTAAGTATTGCATCTATCGCGAGCGATGTACGGCTCGCGGCATCTTGCCTCGCTTTTTAATTTGGCGCGCTATATTCGGTGTGGCTTTCAAAAACACATGCCGCGCGCAAGTCTTTTGCGTTGAGATTGATCGTATCGCACGAAAGCATTTCCGCGTTGCAATTGATCGCATGCGCACCGCGGCGAGATGCCGTTTCGCCAAGCTTTTTGCGACTTAGGTTTGCGGTTGTCGGCATCGGTACGAATGTGCGGCTACGGGTAGAGTGAAATTCGATAAATATTAGCCTTTCGCGCGGACGTGCCCGCAGTACCGCCTTGTTGCGTCGTATGGGCACGTGAGCATGTTAAATTTTAGATTTTTTAAATTTGCCGCTGTCGGTCGCTTTTGATCTCTCTCGGCGCTCGGCGCAAAATTTTAAAATTCCAGCGCCGCTCGCCTGTTTTAAAATTTACGTCGCGCCGATAAAAAGTAATTTTTCACGCCACCAAGCGGCGCTTTAAAATTTCACGCTGCATCGCTAAAAGATAAGTTTTGCGTGACGATTGCGCGTTGTTTTGGAATTTTACGTCGCGCCCGAAAGCGGCTAAATTTAAAATTTACGCGCTGTTTCGACGCGGCAAAATTTCAAGCCTTTTGTCGCAAAGTAGAATTTTAAATTTTACGCTTTACATAAATTTAGATTTTATCACCCACGACAAATGTTGCGTTTGCAAGCTTTACGGCGTCTGTATTGCGATCGTGCCTCCAGTAACTATTTGCGAGCACAGCTTGATCGCAAAATTTCATAGATAAAGCTTTTTATAAAATTTCAGCGGTTTTGCTTTGGCGGTAAAATTCCACGCTGAAATTCCGCCCGTAAATTTTTGATACAAAATTCCTGTGTCGAATTTTGCCTTAAAATTTGTCCGCAAAATTTTAAGAGGTTAAATTCCGCCCATAAATTTACGCTTTAAAACTCTGCGGGCGGAGATTTGCGCGCCGTTCATCGGATAATTAAAATTCCGCCAAGCGGCGCGGGTATTTGCGGCTACGAAGCGGAGATGCCGATTGTGGCTAGCAGCACGGGCGAGGTCATAAGCCCCACGATCGTAAGGATCCACGCTAATATCGCTATTACGAGCGAGGCTTGCTTTTTGACGGCTTGATAGGTTGCGGCGATCGCGCACAAAAACGCAAGCGGAACGAAAACGATCCCTAGGAAAAAGATCCCTAAAATCGCGAAGACTATGGAGAGTATCCCAAGCACGTTTGATTGGGGTTGAACAGTCGGTTGTTCAGACATTTTAATCCTTTGAAGAAAATTCGTGTAATTCTCCCCCCCCCCCCCTGAATTTGAGCTGAAATCAAGCCGCGGCTTTTGAAATTTCATATTCGCGCCCGATTGCGGTTTTGCCCTAGCGCTCCATTAAAATTTTACTTCGCAAAATCCGCGTTTATGTGCGCTATCGATACGCTCATTTGCGCGATAGGCGAAAATTTTGGCGCGCGAAACGGACGCCGCAAAATTTGCGATTTAGGATAAAATTCTAAAACCTGTGGTAAGATTTCGCAGTTTAGTATCTGCGCGGAATTTCGCACCGATACATACGGCGCGTGGCTTGCACTCTGATAAATTTATTTGGCGCTTAAAGCGAGGCTTGTAGCAGCAAATGTATTTAGAACGTGAGTCGGCGAACCGGGTACGGCACGGGCGAGCGTAGGCGAGCGAGCGGGTTGCGTCCGAGGCGTAATCCGTTGCGGGCAGACGAGGTTGCCGACTAGCCGCAATTCGGCTAAGCGATCGCGGCGGAGCGGGACAATTTAAATTTTGGATTTTATATGAACGACGAATTTTACATGGATTTGGCGCTGCGGGCTGCGTGGCGCTATCAGGCTCTGACGCTGCCCAACCCCGCCGTGGGCTGCGTGCTTCTGGATAGGGGCGGCAGGGTTCTTGGCATAGGCGCGCATAAAAAGGCGAGCTTTTTACACGCCGAGGCAAACGCCGTTTTCGCCGCGCTGTGCGATCTGAACGCAAATTTCGCGCAGGATTTCGCTCGCGAATATGCCCGCGAATTCGGCGTTAAATTTCAAAACCTAGAAGCCCTAAAAAGCGCACTCTTGCAGCCGAGCTTCACTTATGATTTTATCTTAAACCGCCACGGCGGGCTTTTGCGCGGCGCTTGCGCCTACGTCACGCTCGAGCCCTGCGCGCACCGCGGCAAGACCCCGTCTTGTGCCGAGCTTTTGGCAGAGCTTGGGCTATCGCGCGTGGTAATCGGCGC
>CALKQT010000061.1 GCA_937990735.1 uncultured Campylobacter sp.
ATAGCATGGATAAAGCTATGAATGATGATGGTAAAGTAAAAGGCTCTACGGCTAAGTTGAAAGACGAAGCTAAAGAAGAGGGATCATCTAAGGCTAAAGGTAAGAGAGGCAAGAAGGGTAGGGGAGAGTAATTTCTCCCGACCTTAGCTTTAAATTTATAAGCCTAGCGCTTGAGACGAATGTATGATCTACGTAGCAAGCGTATAAATTTAGGCGGAGCTATGGAAGTGTGCAAGATTTTAATTCGAATCTCGCGTAATTAGCTTGTGATCGACTATACTGTAGATTTAGAAGTTTACAGTTCGATTTAAACTTGCGGATGTGATTTTATTTTATGGTACGGCGAGCCGATATTTTTTGGAATTTTAAGGTGTAAATTCTTGATTTATCATAAATTTTAATCTCACTGCTTTTAAGCAGAACTAAAATTACCCTAAAGACCGCCTAACTACAGCAAGGTATCGGCAAATCGATTACCGGCGCGTTTCGGCTAATGCCTAGAAATCGTGTAGGCTAAAGTCAAGCCATAAGAAATCATAATGGTTTAGGGCGGCAATTTTGCAGAAACCGGCAGTGTGTTTATCTTACGACAAAGCGTATAGCGTAGTGCGAGAGTAACGGTTAAAAAGACCACAAGAGATAGATTTAAAGCAAATTTTACCCTATTTAAACGCCAGCATCATCGCTCCCGCGCCGATGAGTGCTAGCGCGAGCCATTCGCGAATACTCGGGCGCTCGCCTAAAAAGATCACGGCTATGATTACAACGAGTACCACGCTTAGCTTATCGATTGGTGCTACTTGATAGGCTTTGCCGATTTGTAGGGCTTTGAAATACGCTAGCCATGATGCGCCCGTCGCCAGCCCACTTAGTATCAAAAACGCCCAGTTACGAGGGGTTAGGCTCGATAGCGGCTGCCAGGCTTTAGCGTAGCGTAGGAATGCGGCGAGACATAGGGCGATGATAATCGTGCGGATAAAAGTTGCAAAGTGGGAGTTGATCCCTTCAAGCCCTATTTTTGCAAATATCGCGGTCAGCGCCGCAAAGAGTGCTGATGCGAGCTGGCCGGGTAAAAAACTAGAGCTCTGTTGTTTTAATTTAGATGCGATTGCCAAGTCTTGCTTACGATTACTGCTAAATTCTACCCCGCATATATAGAAAAATCGCCAAAATCGCAAGCGAGCAATCCTACGAAGGCGGCATTGAAATTTTAAAATTTAAATTTAAAAGCCTTAGCCGTTGTAGCCTAAGCGGCGCATATTTGCGCACGCGTCCTTGTAGCCGTAATAGCACGAGATGCGGTATAGGTCAATGGCATTGAATTTATTTTGCTCCACGCCTTCACCTTTTTCAAACATCGCTGCGAGCTTCTGGCAAGCAGGAAAGTTTTGAGAGAGCGTGCACGCAGCGTTGTAGGCATTGGCGGCGGAAGCATAGTCGCGCTTGGAATACATAGAATCGGCGAAATTTAAACACATCGCGCCATTGCCGTTTTTGCACGCATCGCTTTGCACGACGCTGCCTTGTAGGTTCATCGCACGGATACCGTCTTGAACGTCGGCGAAAGAATATTTGCCGCTCTTTGGCGAATCGACTGCGCTTTTTGGTGCGTTGCTAACGCAGCCTGCTAAAAATACTCCGGCGGCGATCAAAGCTAGAATTTTTTTCATATTTTGCTCCTTAATTTTTTGAAATTTGGCGACCCAAAACGTAATAGGTCTCTTTGCCCGCGACTTTTTGCAGCTTGAGCTTAAATTTTTCCGACCAAGCGCTGATGATCTGCTCCACAGCGGTCTTGCGCTCTTCATTTGTAGCGTCATTTTTGATCTTAAAATACGGGTTTGAATTAGACATCGCCACGTGCGCACCGTAAATTTTAAGCTTATCGTTCAGCCCCACAATGCGATCAAGCTCGTTATCCTCAAAATCGCACTTCGATAAAATTCCTCGCAGCTGCGCGACCGTCGCGTCGTTTACGCTATATCCTAGCGCTAGCAAAATTCCATCTTCACTCATTCTCATCCTTTCGAAAAAAATTTATCTGTTCGCTTGTGAAATCAAAACACCTTCGATTATGCTTTTTATATCGCCGTCTAGAATCGCATCGGTTTGGCTATAAGCCTCGCCGCTGCGGTTATCCTTAACCTGTTGATACGGGAAAAGCACGTAGGAGCGGATCTGATGCCCCCAGCCGATCTCACTTTTAGGCACGTTCTCGTCCTTTTCGCGCTGCTTCATCAGCTCAAGTTCGTAAAGGCGCGACTTTAATACCTTCATCGCCGTTTCTTTGTTTTTGTGCTGGCTTCTGTCGTTTTGGCAGTTTACTACGATGCCTGTTGGGATGTGCGTGATACGCACAGCACTTTCGGTTTTATTAATATGCTGCCCGCCTGCGCCGCTTGCGCGAAATACATCGACGCGAATATCCTTCTCTTCGATATTTATCTCGATATCGTCATTTAGCTCGGGGCTTACCATCACGCTTGAAAAGCTCGTATGTCTGCGCCCTGCACTATCGAATGGGCTTACGCGCACCAGGCGATGGATGCCGTTTTCGGCTTTCAGATATCCGTAGGCGTTCTCTCCGCGCACGATGAAGCTAACGTCCTTAAGACCCGCTTCCTCGCCCTCTTGAAAGTCCAAAACCTCGATCTTAAAGCCCTCTCGCTCGCAAAAGCGCAGATACATGCGGTATAGCATACTGGCCCAGTCGTTGCTCTCCGTACCGCCCGCGCCCGGATGAATGCTGACGATAGCGTTTTTATCGTCATTTTCGCCGCTAAGCATCATGGAAATTTCTAAATTTATGATCTTGCCCTCTAGCTCGTCTGCCTCGGCAAAAAGCGAGTTTATCGTCTCCTCGTCGTTTTCCGAGTTTGCCAGCTCATATAGAGCTTTTGCGTCATCTACGGCGTTTTTAGCGTTTAGAAATTTATTTAAGATATTTGAAATTTTAGTTTTTTCCTTGCCGATGGCACCTGCTTTTGCGATGTCCTGCCAGAGATTTTGATCGTTTTCAAGCTCCTCGATCTCTTTTAGGCGCGCTTTAATGTTCTCCGGTTTTACGACGCCTGCAATATTTTCGACTTTAGTATTTAGTGTTTTTAAAAGTTCCGTGTATTCGTAATTATCCAAAATTTAAGACCTTTTTATGCTTTTGGCGTGATTATAACATATTTTGGATTAAGGTTGTTTATAAAATTTTATTTAAGACGGGTATTATGAAGCATTTATCTATTAGGGATATCAAAACCTGCTTGATATTGCCATGATTAATCAGTTTAAGCTCCGTCGAGAGATCGGGCAAAGGGTCGTTTAGTAGCAGTTTTAGCTTTGCTTCTTCTAGTTTAAACTTTTTGCAATCGGCTCTTTTGTCTTCAAGCATAGACACCACTAGTCTTAGCTTCTCTTTTGTCATTTCGCTTTGCATGAAAGCACCTTATATACGATGATAGAGCATAAAAAAGCTGCGATAGAGCAGGCAAAATACGCCCAAATTTCTCCGATAGTTTTTTCAAGAAGCGCGTGCAGTCCTAGCAAAAAGAAAACTAAGCCTATAATGCAAATCACGCCCGTAATTATATTTAGTAAAACCGAGTTGGCGCTCTTTAAAAAAGAGCACCTGATATCGCTAGCTTGAGCGTCTACGAGCTCTACTACCGAAACTATAAATTCAGATATGCCAGCCATTATTTTTTCAGCAACCAAGCGAGCAAAAATCCAACCCCCGCAGCGATAGCGACGCTTTTTATCGGGTCTTGTTTTATCGTGTCATTCACGCTTTCTATGCCGTCTTTGCCTTTGAGCCTTAGATCATCTATATATTTTTTGATCTCATTGCTATTTAGCTGATCTAGAATTTTATCTTTAGCAGACTCAGCACGCTCTGCGCCTATGTTTTTGATGGACTTCATAATTTCTTTAAAATCCGCTTTTAAAGAGTCGATATCCTTTTTCAAAGAATCTAAATTTGTCTCTTGAGTAGCCATTTTCGCTCCTTTTGAAGTTTATTTTAGAGCTAAAGCTCATGATAGATTTTAGTACTTATTGATTAACGCTCGCTAAATAGACCGCCCTTTCGCGCTTAATTTATACCTTTAATATTTTTTGATATAATTGCCAGCCTTAATATTTTATATTGAAAAGAGAGAACAATGCAGATTATTAGAAGCGTAGAGGAGCTAAAAAGCTTCAGAGCGGCGGCAAGCGGCAGCGTGGGCTTCGTGCCTACGATGGGGGCTTTGCACGCGGGGCATGCGAGCCTCATAAAAAGGGCGCGAAACGAAAACGACATCGTAATCGTCTCGGCATTCCTCAATCCGGCGCAGTTTTTGCCCGGCGAAGATCTAAACAGCTACCCAAAAAACGAAGCGGGCGATATTAAAATTTGCGAGAGCCTCGATGTGAACGCGCTTTTTATCCCGAGCGTAGATGAAATTTACGGCTCCTGTGGGCCCGGTATTATCGCGCCTAAGCCGTTAAGCGAAATTTTAGAGGGCAAAACGCGCCCGGGACACTTCAACGGAGTGCTTAAGGTGCTAAATAAGCTCTTTAACCTCGTACGTCCGCTCAACGTATATATGGGCAAAAAGGACGCCCAACAGCTTTTCATCGTGCAAAATATGGTAAAGAGCTTTTTTATGGATATCAATATCGTGCCCTGTGAGATCGTGCGCGAGAGCGACGGCCTGGCGCTTAGCTCGCGCAACGCTTATTTGGACGAGGAGGGCAAGCTTATGGCGCTTAAGCTTTCGCGCTCCTTGCTAAATGCCAGCTCGCTTATTAAAAAAGGCGAGATCAGCCTAAACATCATCCGCGAAAAGATGCTTAGCGTGCTTGAGCCGCTGGCGGTCGATTACATAGCATTCGTGGATTATAAATTTAATGAAATTTCGCAGATCAAGTCGGGAGATACTATCATTTTAGTAGCCGCCAAGGTAGGCACGACCCGTCTGATCGATAATATCTGGCTGTAGATGGCGAAGCTTCATCTCGTCTCGCTGGGCTGCAATAAAAATTTAGTTGATAGCGAAATCATGCTTGGGCGCTTGCAAAACTACGAGCTCACGGATGAACCTGCAAATGCGGATGTGATGATCGTAAATACCTGCGGCTTCATAGCAAGCGCCAAGCAGGAGAGTATCCGCACGATTTTGAAGCTTAGCGAGCAGAAAAAAAGCGGCGCGCTGCTGGTCGTTACGGGCTGTCTGATGCAGCGCTACAAAGACGAGCTCATGCGCGAGCTGCCCGAGGTCGATATTTTTAGCGGCGTTGGCGACTACGATAAAATCGATGAGATGATCTTAAAAAAGCAAAATTTATTCAGCCCACAAACCTATCTGCAAAGTCCCGCGCTTACCTCTTCACGCGTGATAACGGGCTCAAACTACCATGCTTACGTTAAAATTTCAGAGGGCTGTAATCAAAAATGCTCTTTCTGCGCCATTCCGAGCTTCAAAGGTCGCCTAAAAAGCCGCAGCATCGACGACATCGAAGCAGAGGTGCGCGGCTTGGTGGCGCGCGGATTTTACGATTTTAGCTTTATCGCGCAGGATTCTAGCAGCTACGGTCGCGATCTAAGACACAGTAACAAGGGCGGATCAAATTTTAAAGACTACCGCGATGAGTTAAATTCCGCAGTCTTTCGCGACGGGCAGAATTTTGACGGCTCACGCGGCAGCGCGGGAGATAAAATTTCCGCTCAAAGTAGGCTCTCCTGCGGTAAGGGCTCTAGCAGCGAGAGCGCTGGCGACGAAAAAGCCCACGAGCAGGACATAGATCTAGTCGCGCTGATAAAACGCATCGAAAAAATTAGAGGCGTCAAGGTCGCGCGCGTGCTGTATCTCTACCCCACCAGCACCGACGAGCGGCTCATCCGCACGATCGTGGACTCACCCGTTTTCGCAAACTACTTCGACATGCCAATTCAGCACATAAGCGATAAAATGCTAAGCCTTATGAAGCGCGGCGCGAGCGCGGCGCGGATCAAAGAGCTTTTAAATTTAATGCAAAGTGCGCCGGGCGCATTTTTACGAACGGGCGTCATAGTGGGACACCCAGGCGAAACAGACGTAGAATTTGACGAGCTTTGCGACTTTTTGCAGGAGTTTAAATTTGATAGAATTTCAGCTTTTGCTTACAGCAAGGAGGAGGATACGGCGAGCTTTGCGATGCCGCAGATCCCTGCGCGGACAATTAGCCACCGCCTAAATAAAATCGAAAAAATCACGCGCGAGGCGATAGCTAGCAGCATGCGCACGCTCGTAGGCAAAAAGATACCCCTAATAATCGAAGGTGCCAGCAGCGAGGGCGAGTTTTTTTACGGCGCCAAGCCTCTTTCATGGGACAAGGACATCGACGGCGAAATTTTAATCAACGAAAGCTACGTGCAAAATCTAAAAGCAGGCGGTCTATACGAGTGCGAAATCACGGAATTTGCGGGCGATAGACTGCTTGCGCGAGTGCTAAAAAGCTCGCAAGGACGATGAAAAACTCGCCTGAAATTCCAAGCAAAATTCTAGCCTTGCTGCGGGCTGGCAAAAATCTGCTTGCCTTTTCGCACGGCGTCGATAGCACGGCGCTTTTTTACCTTTTGGACGAGGCGGGCGTGAAATTTGACCTCGCGATCGTGGATTATAACGTCCGCGCGCAGAGCAAAGACGAAGTCGATTCGGCGCGAGACTTAGCGGCCAAATTTAACAAACAAATCTACGTAAAAAGCGTGCGACTGGGCGCTTCAAATTTCGAGCACGAGGCGCGCGCGGCAAGATATGATTTTTTCGGCCAAATTTGCTGCGAGCAGGGATATGAAAATTTGATCTTGGCGCATCAGTTTGACGATAAATTCGAGTGGTTTTTGATGCAGCTTGGGCGCGGCGCGGGGCTTAACGAGATGCTAGGCATGCAAGAGCTAGAGGCTCGCGATGACTACGTGATCGCTCGTCCGCTTCTAGGCGTGCGAAAGTGCAAGCTGGAGCAGTTTTTGCGTGAGCGAAATCTAAAATACTTCACCGACGAGACGAATTTGACGGACCAGTTTAAACGCGGCTTTATTCGCGCAAAATTTAGCGAGCCGTTTTTAAACGAATACTTTAGCGGCGTAAAAAAGAGCTTCGAGTTTTTGGCGACTGACGCACAAAATTTAAGCCCCGAAATTTCTAATCCAGCGCCTAAAATTTACCTCGTAAAACGAGGCCAGGGCGAGATTCGCGGCGTGGGTCTTACCTGCAAGCGACTAGGGCTCGTGCTAAGCTCGGCGCAGCGAAACGAATGCGCGCGCTGCCTAAAAAATGGCACGGGCTGCGTGCTCGGCGGCAAGGTAGCCGTCGGAGCGGGCGCAAATTTTATTTTCGTAACGCCCTATATCAAAGCGGCGATGGAAAAGAAATTTAAAGAAGCGTGCAGACAGCTCGCCGTCCCGCCGATAAACCGCGGATTTTTATTTGCCGCGGGAGCGGATCTTGCGCTATTTGAGGAGCTTTTATGAGCGTTTATTTTACCTCCGATCTGCACTTCGGCCACGAGCTGGTGCTTAAAAAATATCCGAATTTTAGAAAAGGCGCAAACGTAGCCGAAATGGATGAAAATCTCATCGCCGCTTGGAATGCGCTTGTTACACCCGAGGATCTCGTCTATAATCTCGGCGATGTGTCCTTTCACAAGGATTTTGCACACACTTGCGAGTTACTTCGCAGACTAAACGGGCGACATTTTTTGGTGCTCGGCAACCACGATGGGCGCATCGCTGCGATGAAAAACGAGCTGCTAAACGGACGCAAGGCGGACGGTAATTTTATGTTTGAACAGATCGTGGGATATGCCTTTGTGCGCCTATCACATAAGAGAGCGGCTCTGTCTCACTACCCGATGATCGAGTGGGCAAACTGCCATTATGGCGCACTGATGCTCTACGGTCACCTGCACGCAGATATGGCTGAAGTTTCGGGCAGGGCGCTAAACGTGGGCTTTGATCTGCACGGCAAAATTTTAAGCGAAGACGAGGTGTGGTCGTATCTGAAAGATATCCCGCCCAAGGCTCATCACGCAAGTGAGCTAGAGGGCATTAGCGAGAACGACGATGTGGAGCAAAGGCGGGCTTTGATAGAAAATTTTTTACGCAAAATTAATCGGGATTCGTGAAAAAGATAAAATTTACGGCGCAAGAGGGCCCTTTGCGGCAAATAAGCTTAAATTTAAAAGCAAGTCATTTAAAATACGGATGATTTTATCTAGTCAAAATTCCATTATGTAACGCGAGATAAATTTAACAAAACGCAACCGCGAACAAGCAACTAAATCGTATCAAGCAAGCGCAATACTGCAAAGATAAAATTTTAAAATTCTGCCTAGGTACGGAGCAAAAATATTTGATCTAGCGAGCTTCCAGCATCGCGATTTTGTTGATGTAATCGGCGAAATTTAGATTTATCAAATTTGTTTTGATGAAGATGCGCGTAAAAATCACGTAGCCGATCTCATTACTAAGTGTGCCGTCTGAGTAGATGAAAACGTTGGTGAGAAACTCGCTATTTTCGGATTTATAGAAGGTCTCGATCTGAAAATTTAAAAGCTCGTAAAATAGCTCGTCAGTATCGCTCATCGCCGCCTGCATCTCCTCGTCGATACGCATTATGTCGGCGTAGAGTACGCGCTCTTGGTTGGCGACGACAAAACACGCGCGGTTATTAAATTTCAGTGCGAACATCGCCATGTTTTCAAAATCGCTTTGATTTTTTAGCAAGAAGTATAAAATTTTAAATAAACTAGCGTGCGAGCTAAATTCTATTCCAAAAGTCTCATCCGCCGCCTGTGCACTTGCGCGAGGAAATTCCACGATGAAGCTATCATCGACTTTTTGATAAATGCTATTTTCTTTAATCATATAATCATCGTTAAAATGCACCCTTTGATTTTCGTCGTCTATCAGCACGCAAGAGATTAAATTTTTATCACTCAGATCCGCAAAGCCCGCTAGCGAGGTAGCCAGATCGTTTTCTTGCGCGATGGGAAAACGATCGGATTTCTCATCCAAAATTCTTTTACCAAAGCCCAATTTTCTATAAAAAAACTCGCATGCGTCGGCACTTTTAGCGACGCCGAGGAATGATTTTGCTTTAAATAGTGCCATTTTTTCTCCTAAAATTGCAATTATACCGAAACACTATTATTTCAAACTAAAATTTAACGTCCTGCTCGGCGCTTGCAAAAAGCAGTTGCCTGATCGCCTCTTTGCCTACTTCGGTACTAAGCCCGGCTAAGCTTAGCGGGGCGCTGAGGCTGTAATTTATGCGCGAAAACGGCTTTGGCAATACCATCTCGTCCCAGCTACGAAATTTCCAAAAGCTGCTCGCTTCGTAATTTAGCGCGTAAATGTCTAAGTTTAGCCGCTGCGCAAGGATCACGGCGCCGTCCGCGACGCTATGAAGCGGACCACGCGGACCGTCGGGAGTGATGATAATGTCGGTGCCGCTTTTTATCTCTTTGATCGCGCCCATAAGTGCGCGCGCGCCGCCCTTAAAGCTACTGCCGCGGATCGCGCCGATGCCGAAATGCGAGATCACGCGCGTGATTATCTCGCCGTCTTTGTGATCGCTGATGATGACCTTGGCGCGCCTTTTGCTACCGAAATCCCGCAGCCACCAGCGTCTATATGCAAAGCTCATCATCGCTAGCCTTCCATGCCAAAACACGACGACGCAGGGCTTTTCGGGCAACTTTGTGGGGGTAAATTTAACCCTGCACGTTAAAAAAATGCACCAAATCAGAATAAAAATGAGATATTCGGCGACGCGGAAAAATAGCCGCTTTTTAAGCGATAACTTGTCCATAAAGCGCCATTCTGGCGGTCTTTTCGATACATACTCTGCGAGTTGTGCCTAGCAGCTCTTCGCCGCCTTGCGCGCAGATTAAAAAATTTGAAAAGCTTCTACCGCACGCGGTGCCGCTCTCGCGCAGCTCCTCGAAATATACGTCGAAAATTTTATCCTTTTGCGCCCCTGCGATCTCATCTAAAATTTTAGCGTGAGCGCTTTGTAGCCTGCTTAATCTTTCGCTTGAAATTTCATCATCCAGCGGCTTTAAATTTGCCGCTGGCGTGAGGGGTCTCGGGCTAAATTTAAAGGAAAAAACCTGCTCGAATCTCACCGCCTCCAATACTTCCATCGTCTCAGCAAAATCATCCTCGCTCTCGCTCGGATAGCCTACGATGATGTCGGTGCTAATCGCCACGCCCGGGCAGCTTTGGCGCAGTTTAAGCGCGCGGTCCAGATACCACTGCTTGGTATATCCGCGCTTCATATCACGCAAAACATTGCTAGAGCCGCTTTGTAGCGGCATATGCATCGATTTGCAAATTTTAGGATTATTGCAAAAAACGTCCAAAAATTTATCGTCCATATGCAGCGGATGCGGGCTAGTAAAGCGGATGCGCTCGATGCCCTCTATCTCGCTAAGCCGCATGAGCAGGTCGCTGAAGTCGATTTTTTCGTGCGCGCTAGAAAAGCGTTTGCCGTAGTTATTGACGTTTTGGCCGAGCAAAAATATCTCTTTGGCGCCGCGAGCGGCGGATCTCTCAGCTTCACGCAAGATGATTTGAGCGGGGATCGAAATTTCATCGCCTCTAGTCTGCGGCACGATGCAGTAGGAGCACTTTTTATCGCAGCCGATCATTATGTTTATGAAGGATTTATATGGCGAGCTCGCAAAATCGCCGAAGGCAAACTCGCTCTCGTCGTAGTTTATGTCTGTGCTGATAAATTTTGGCGTACGTACGGCTTGCGAAATTTTAGATACGTTTCTGGCGCCGAGTACGAAATCCACGAATGGTGCGCGCTTAAAAATCTCTCCGCCCAGATGGCTTGCGGTGCAGCCGCAAACGCCGATTTTGGAGCCCTTTTTTCGCGCCTTATCAAAAGCTCCGATTTCGCTAAAAAGCTTATGCACGGGCTTTTCGCGTACGGAGCAGGTATTTATTAAGATCAGATCCGCAATATTTACGTCATCGGTAATCTCGTAATCTTGCTCTTTCAGCTGCGCGATAATATGCTCGCTATCGCGCACGTTCATCGCGCAACCTAGGGTCTGGATGAAGAGGAGTTTGCTCAAAGGATATGCACCTCGTACATATACTCGTTTTCGTTCAGCCCGTATCGCACTATGCGCTGATACACGCTAAAACCCTTGGTATCGAAAAAATCCACCAAAGCGGCTAAATCTTTTTGAGAATTTTCTCTATCCAGATAAAATATTTTTTGTCCGCTCTTTTCTACTTGGGCTTGCAAATCCTCGATCTTAACGCTTTTTGGCTTAGAGGCGAGCTCCGTTCTGGCAAGTTTTAGCTGCATGATCTATCCTTTCATTTATCTTTTTAAACCCGCGAGTTTAGCGAAATTTAGATAATAATTCGTTTAAATAAAAATAAAGTCAAAATTCCATATAATACCGCACTTCAAAATTTAAAATCCAAATTTAGTAGCACGAAATCAAATCTTAAGGAAAATTTATGGAAAAAATCACCGACATCATCGAGTCGATTGCAAATGAAAAGGGGCTTGAGCCCGCAGACGTCAAAGAGCGCGTCAAAACGGCGTTCATCCAGACCGCAAAAAGACTTTTCGGCGAGGAATATCTCTACGACAGCGAAGTCGATCCGCAGACCAAGCGCGTCAAGCTCTACCAAAAGGTCCACGTCGTCGCGGATGATGATGAGCGGCTCGGCGATCACAACTTCATCGCGCTAAGCGAAGCCAAAAAAATAGGCGAAAACGCGGAGATCGGCGATGAGCTAAGCTACGAAATAAATATCGAAAACCTCGGTCGCACGGCTTCCGGTGTACTGGCCAGAGAGCTAAATTTTCATATCCAGCGATTGCTCGAAGAGAAAATTTTTGAAAACTATAAAAGCAAGGTAGGCACCCTCACTCACGGCACGGTCACCAAGATCGATCACGACGGCACGACCTACGTAGAGATCGAAGATACGAAAGCCTTTATGCCTCTTAAAAACCGCATTAAAGGCGAAAATTTTAAGATCGGCGACGTGCTACAAGCCGTCATCAAAAACGTAGCGATCGACAAATCCCACGGCATCAGACTAGAACTTTCGCGCACCAGCCCGAAATTCCTAGAAGCCCTGCTCGCCGCCGAAGTCCCAGAGATCAAAGACGGCAGCGTTATCATCCAAGCCTGCGCCAGAATCCCCGGCAGGCGCGCCAAGATCGCGCTTAGCGCCGTCTCGCCAAACGTCGATCCGGTAGGCGCTACAGTCGGCAAAGGAGGCGCGCGAATCGATGCGGTGAGTAGATTTTTAAGCAAAAATTTGCAAGACGGAAGCGGCGGCGAGAGCATCGACGCGTTTGAATACTCCGCAAGCCCCGAAATTTTGATCACTCGTGCGATGGCGCCCGCGATCGTAAACTCGGTCAAAATAGCGCAGGACGGCAAGGCGATCGTCTATGTAAACCCCGATCAAAAAAGTAAAGCGATCGGCAAAAACGGTCTAAATATCCGACTGGCTTCGATGCTGTGCGGCTGCGAGATCGAGCTTATCGAAACCGGTTCGGCGAGCGAGAAAAAGGTCTCCACGGAGGAAGGCCTTAAAAATCTCGAAGCGCTTTTCGGCGAGCTGTAGAGGCGAAGCGCACTTCGCTTTTTAAAATTTGGCTATTGCGTGTTTCATCGAAATTTACGTCTGACAAATTTTGCGAATTCTACGTTTCGAGGATTTTTATAAAGAAGCACAATTCTATTTTATAGATAAAATTCAACCTTGAAATGAAAATCCAAGAATTCGGTAGTCAAAGAAATTTCATAAATTTAGCTAGTCAAATTTTATAAGTATATGGAATTTATAGTACTTGGAATTTCAAGAATTTTAGTGTCAGAATAAAATTTTAAACTGAAGAATTTTACGACACAAAAATTCTATATCCAATCCTATCTGCACCCGCGCACGTATTTTAATCGACGCGAAATTTTAAAATTTACACAGCGCGCAAAATTCCAGCCCAAGCTAGGTCGTGCCTACCGCTCGTATAAAATTTCAACGCCGCCGTAATGCCAAAATGCCTTCGGCGCGAGGTATTCGCCGCCTAGGACAGCTAGGCTTAACTTAAAATATTTCGGCGAAAATTCCGTTATTTTTGAAATTTCCTGCTCAAGTAACGTCGTGCAGTAGAGGTTCACTTCGCCGCGAGGTCTTAGCGTAAAACTCTCGCCGACGCGCCTAAGTAGAGAGGCAGCGAGGCGCGCCTTTTGCTCCTCACTTAAAAAATTTATCCGCGCCGCGCCAAAGTCTCGCGCATGCGCCAAAAACTCCCGCATCGAAACGGCCGCGACACCCTCTCGCTCGCCCTCGCCCGTTACGGCGTGCACCACCAAAAGCGGGCGCTCGCGCACGATCATGCCTACGTGCGAGTATTTAAAATTTGTTGCGGTTGCGATTATGCGGCTGTCGGTGACGTCGCCCATGCGAAATACGAGATCGCCTGTGCGCAGATTTGATAAAATTTCATTTGGCACCCGCAGCGGCTCTTTTGCCGTAGGCGCGCGCGTTAGCGTCCAAAGCTCGCCGAGTCCACCTAGAGCAAAGATCAGGCAGACGAGAAGCTTTTTGGCTAAAGCGCAACCTTCCATTTGCCGTCTTTTTTGACGAGTTTAACGCTCTCGGTGCGGTTCGTACCGTTTTTAAAAGACACGACGACTTTCACGAGCGCCGATTTCTCGTCGCTATTTTGCAGCTCGCCCGAGACGCTCTTTAGCCCGTCACGCTTGGAGGCCTCCTCCTTGCCGGCACCCGCCATTTGCATCAGTTTGCCGTTTATCATCTGCATAGAGCCGTCGTCCGATCTGTCCTTATCGGGTATGTCGATGATATCAACCAAAGTCTTGGAGTCGCCCTCGTATAGGGCTCTGACGAAGTCCTCGGCCACGCCTTTCGGGTCGCTGCCGCAGCCCGCTAAAACGAATATCGCAA
Source organism: uncultured Campylobacter sp. (assembly GCA_937990735.1). Lineage (GTDB taxonomy): Bacteria > Campylobacterota > Campylobacteria > Campylobacterales > Campylobacteraceae > Campylobacter_B. The sequence goes on from CALKQT010000061.1 coordinate 13,973, forward strand.
TGAGCGCGAGTAGGAATTTTTTCATAAGCTCTCCTCGTAGAAATTTTGAGGTTCTATATACAAACGATAAATATTTTTTAAATTCAGATCTTTCTGCTCAGGGGAAATTTATATCGCGTTTGGATTTGCGAAAGGGGTATTCGGTCGTGCTTTTGCTGAATTAAAATAGAATTTTGCATTCGAAGGAAAGCTCGTCTTGCCTTGGTAAAATTTTATCTTGCCAAAGCAAAATTTTATAGCAACTCCTGCGAACCGTGTCTTGCGGCACACTACTCAAACGGTGTCCAAACTCATTCGGTAGCGCGCGAGGCAAGTTTTGCTTGTCGGAACTGAAATTTAGCCGTATTTTGCGGCTAAAATTTTAAAATTCCATTCCGTGCGATATCGCGGGATGGAATTTTAAATGCAAAAATTCTGCATCATACATTTTGATAAAATTTTGTGTCACTTATAGCTAGAAATAAATTTTATCTACATCGTTGATATTTATATTGTGTCTAGCTAAGAAATACTCTTTCAATTCAAAATATATAGAATTTCTAGATATCAGTATTAAATAATATCTGGAGCAAGCAAATAAGCCGATATGTCCATAATGCGGTTCGCCAACTCTCAATGCAGGAAAAAGCGAAAATCTCCTATCGCCGCTCTTTCCCAAAACAAGACAAAAGATAAATTTTACTAATATATTGCCCACAAACTGAAACAAAGCAAAGCTCAAAAACCAACGAGCAACTACAAGATCAATCGTCATGAAAACCAAGCATAGCAATACCGCCATAAATATATATAGCAATCCTCTTTTTCCTTTAAAATTTCCTATAAAAAAGGACCAATCCATATTATGCTGTAAATTTTCACATTGCTCGACATACGCGATTTTATCTTTTTCGTAAAATTCTATTTGGTTGTTTTTAAGCCGTATCGTCGGTCTCTCTTTTTTATAATCTATAAGTTCTGGCAATATAATAAATAGTGATAAAAATGATAGAAACAAAATCATGCATATACCGTCATTGGCGCTATAATTCGCTGCGCCGCTGGCTTTCCAATCAAAATTTACGATTATGGCAAATACGCCGCCTATAAAAAGAGAGAAAACCATTAATAGCTTTTGATATAGATATTCGTAGTTCTTAAGAATTATCGGATCTTTGTCGTAATCTCTGGCTTGGACTTCGGAGCTTTTGTTAATAGCGGTATCATCGGAATTTAAAGTCTTAGAGCTTGCATCTTCTAATTTTAAATTTTTGAAGTCGAAAGCGTTAAAATTTTTGGGATAAAGACCTTCTGTTAGATTTTGCTTTGCATCGCTGTGCTGATTATTTAGGAGTTTTCTTAATTCCTCAAGCCCGCTTTGATCCATTTATCGCCTTTAAATTTGATGGACGCACCATTTTATATTCTCATCACTTAAAGCTCAGTAAATTTTATCGCTCATTCGCTGTCCTACAATAAGGCAAAGACTCTAGAAATTTTAAGCTATACGTAAAATCTACCATAAATCCAAAAAATTCTAATCAAGCGTATAAATTTCCTTATTTTTAATCCACCTTATACCCAACTTTTTAAATTTTAAAGCGACCCTCTTGTCTTATGGCAAATTTCTCTCTTAGCAAATCACCTCTTTCTTAGATCAAGTAGCTATATAGCTCGATACCCTGTGTAAGTTACTTTCTAGCGCTTCACAGATCTGCGCTAAATACGCATCAGGAATTTTAGATGTAGAAACAACCTGTATGGTGTGATACTACTAGGTGTAAAATATATATAAGAAATCTAAAATATAATCTTTACAGAATTTTTATTAAATTCTGTATTTCAAATTTAAGAAATTTCCGCGGAATTTTGGCTAAATTTCGCATTTTATAATTTTATTATGTCATGGAATTTTCGAGGTAAAATTCCAACCAATTCCGCGGAATTTTAATTTGCGTCCATGTCAGTCAAACTAGCTAAAAAGCTTTTTCATCGCCTTAAAAAACATTGCGGTGAGCGGATTGGATTTGCCTGAGACCTTTGCGATCCAGCTCTCATAGGTCTCGCCTTTGCTTTTTAAAAAGTCCACGAGCGCCTTTTGGCTAGCCTGCATACCGCCGTTTCTTTCGGCATCCAGTAGCGCCCTATAAATAGGCTCTATAGTTTCGATCGCAGATCTTGGCAGAGCCTTACGAAATGCCGTGTATTCGGTGATCTGCCCTGTCACGGGATCTTTTTTAGAAGTAAATTCCGTAATGACCCAATAAAAGCGCCCATCTTTGGCTAAATTTTTTACCACGGCGGTAAAATCCTTGCCTTGTTGTATCGTATCCCACATAAGCTTAAACGCTATTCGCGGCATATCCGGATGTCGGATGATGCTATGCGGCTGCCCCAAAAGCTCAAGCTCACTATAGCCGCAAATCATACAAAAATACGGATTTGCAAACGTGATAATGCCTTTCGGATCGGTTTTGGAAACGATATAGCGCTTCTCATCAAGTTTGATTTCCTGATTAATCGGAGTCGGTCTTTGCATTTTTAATCCTTTGCTTAAAAATTTATTGCAGAGTATATAAAATTTTTCTTTTCAGAAATATTAAATTTTCGTTAAATTTTTATAAATGTTAAATCTTTAAGTGAATTTTTAAAATTTAATGTATAATCTCAAATCAAAATTTCAAAAGGCAGTGCGTTGAAAAATCCCTTCCTATCGCTTAAATACTCAAATTTTAGAATTTATTGGATCGGGATGAATCTCTCGCTGATCGGTTCTTGGATGCAAAGCGTCGCGCTGCCGTGGCTAGTGCTAAGCATCACCGCAGACGCTTTTAAGGTCAGTCTCGTAGCTGCGGCACGGTTCTTGCCCGCGTTACTTTTTACGCCGTTTTCCGGTGTACTGCTCGATAAGTTTAATCGCAAAAAGATCCTTCTGCTTGCTCAAATAGGCATGGCGGTGACTGCCTCAATTTTCGCGGTTATGAGCTTTTGCGAGCTATATTCTTTCGGCAAAATTTTATTTTGCGCTTTTGCAAGCGGCATCTTTACCAGCATGGACGCCCCGAGCCGTCAGTCGATGGTAAAAGACCTCATCGACTCGCCCCGCGATCTAGCCAACGCCATAGCGTTAAATTCTATGTCCTTCAACGTCGCTCGTATCGCAGGACCCGCACTTGCGGGGATCGTGATGGCGCTGTGGGGCGTGGGTTTTTGCTTTTTATTCAATGCTCTTAGCTTTTTAGGCATCATCGTTTCGCTGTTTTTCATAAGAATTCCGCCATCCGCTACTGCGCTATCTAGCAGAAGCGGAGGCGTTTTTGCCTCGATCGGTGCTGGAATTTCGTATGTCTTGCACAAAAAAATTCTAAGCGAGCTAATGATAATAGTGCTTATCGTAGCGACGCTGGTGCCAAATTACAACGTAACGATCTCGGCACTTGTTAAGCTTAGCCTAGACGCGGATGAGCGAAGCTTTGGATATTTGATGTCGGCTCTAGGCGTGGGAGCCTTTTGCGGCGCGCTTTTCGTAGCAGTCTTTGATAAACTTGGCATCCGCAAAATCAGATTGTGCGCGATCGCTATGGGGGCAAGCTTAGCTCTTACTGGGGCTGCGAATTCCTTCGCATGGGCTGCGGCAGGGCTTGCCGTAACTGGGTTTCTTTTCGTAATCACAAACTCAAGCATTAACTCCACCGTGCAGATGCACGTAAGCAACGAATTCCGCGGGCGCGTGCTTAGCTTATACGCGCTATTTTTAATAGGTAGTACGCCATTTGGAGCGCTCATATCGGGTTTTTTTACCGAGCTACTGGGCGCTCGCGTAGCCCTTGCGATCTGCGGCGCAATTAGCATTTTGCTACTGCTGGCGCTATTTTACGGCTTTAAAATATGGCGCAGGACGCATTTTATCTTTCGAGATAAAGTCTAAGCCAAAAGCTGCATTATCAAAATTAACCTTATTTTTACGATGAAGCCTTAGAATTCCTACCGAAATTTAAAGGTAAGGAGTTTTTATGAATAGACGAAATTTCCTAAAAAGCAGCGCCGCGATCGGCACGCTAGCGACGCTAAATCTAAATTTAAACGCTAGCGCGGTCACCGGCGGGACGGAAAAGAAAGTCGCCAGCGTCTGCGAGATGTGCTCCTCGCGCTGTCCTATCGAGGTGACCGTCAAAAACGGTCGCGGAGCTCTCATCGAGGGCAACCATCGCTTTTCAAACAAAACCTCGGTCTGCGCTCGCGGAGGCGCGGGCATAAATCAGCTCTACGACGATCAAAGGCTCATTAAACCGCTCATTCGCGTAGGCGAGCGCGGCGAGGGTAGATTTAAAGAGGCGAGCTGGGACGAGGCACTTAAAATTTGCGCGCAGAAGCTGGGCGAGATTTCGCAAAAATACGGCCCGCAAAGCGTAGTTTTCACCTCTAAAACGGGCGAGCACCACACTCAGATGATGAATTTCGCCTGTGCATACGGCAGTCCGAACATCTACTCGCACTGGTCCTGTTGCCCGGTCACCTACAATATCGCCGTGCCGCACACTTTCGGCGCCAATATGCAAAGAGACTACGGCGACGCAAAATACATCGTAAATTTCGGCCACAATCTCTTTGAAGGCATCGATATCTCAAAAACCAAAAAGCTCGCAAAAGCCGCAAGTAGAGAGGACGTAAAGCTTTTGGTGCTCGATCCGCGCTTTAGCGTCGTAGCTTCCAAAGCCGACGAGTGGCTGCCGATAAAGCCTGGAACCGACGCGGCGTTTTTGATGGCGCTAATTCACGTCTGGCTGCGCGATAACAAATACGACAAAAAATTTATCGAACAATACGCCGTGGGGCTAGAAGAGCTAAGGGAGTCCGTGAAGGATACGACGCCGCTTTGGCAGGAGGGCATTACTGGGATCAAAGCGGATAAGCTCGAGCGCATCGCAAATGAAATTTACGCCGCGGCTCCCGCAGTCATAATCGATTGGGGTCATAAAACCACGACCGCCAAAGCCGAATACGTCCGCACGCGCGCCATCGCGATCGCAAACGCGCTGATGGGAAACGTCGAGAAAAAGGGCGGAATTTACTTTTCTAAAGACTCCAAAACCTTCAACTCGCTTTGTAAAGAGGATCTTTTCCCTACCATCTCGAACCCGGATAAAGGCTTTAAAATTCCAAAGACCGCGCGTATCGACGGCTGCGGCGAAGAAGGTAGCGAAAATTTCTTCGTGCCGCGCAAACACGGCGTTTTGATGCAGATCGCGCCTACGATTTTAAGCGAAAAACCATATCCTGTAAAAGGCTGGGTCAGCACGCGCTTTAACCACCTCATCAACGTTGCGGGCGTGGATAAGAGCGTAGAAGCGATCAAAAAGCTGGACTTCGTGCTCGCAATCGACGTATATATGAGCGACTTTGCGTGTCTAGCCGACGTGATCTTGCCCGAATCCACCTATTTGGAGCGCGATGAGTCGATTCAAAACAAAGGCGGCACCGCGCCCGGATTTGTGATGCGAAACAAAGCCGTCGAGCCGGTGGGCGATACGAAGTGCGGCTATGAAATTTTTAGAGAGCTTGCAAGGGTGATGAAGATCGATAAAGATTACACCTGGAACAATATCGATGAATACCGCATGCAGCAAGCCAAAGGCAACGCCGAGCTAATCGCAAATTTAATCAAAAACGGCTACGTAAGCTACAAGGTGCCGAAGCTGTATTACCGAGAGCCGAAGCTCGTGGCTAAATTTATCGATAAATATCCTGCTGCGGTGGAGTTCGTGGACGAAAACGGCGAGATGAGCTCGCAGATGAAATTTAAAACCCCGAGCGGCAAGATCGAGCTTTTCGCGCCGAAAGTAGAGGAGCTTTTTGCGGGATACGGCTGCTTAAATACCGAGGGTATGGACGTATTCGGCGGGCACAAATACTGCTTGATGACCGGCAAGACCGCGCTTCACACCAACGGCCACACTCAAAATGTCAAAATTTTAAACGATATGATGAGCGAATCGCCGGTTTGGATCAGCCCGGCTTCCGCAAAAGCGGAGGGGTTAAAGACGGGCGACGTCGTGAAGCTTAAAAATAAATTCGGCGAGCAAAAAGCTAAAATTTTCGTCACGCAAGGTATCAGAGACGATTGCCTGTTTTTATACCACGGCTTTGGGCACGTAAGCCCGGGGCTAAAGCGTACGAACGGCATAGGCACAAACCAAAGCGTCCTTCTCGATCCGGCTGCGGGTCCTGTGGTAAGCACGATGGTAACCAACGTCGGCGTCGATATAGTTAAAATTTGAAAGGGGCGGTTATGAAAAAACTCATAATGATTCACGACGAAAATTTATGTATAGGTTGCCAAGCCTGTTCGGTTGCGTGCAGGAATGAAAACGGCGTACCGAGCGGCGTTTATAGGTTGCAGGTGCGCGGCAAAACAAGCGGCGTTTTTCCGAATTTAAAACTTGATTACTCGCGCGCCAGCTGCGTTATGTGCGAAGATAGCCCCTGCGTGGACGTCTGCCCTACGGGAGCGAGCTTTAAAACCAAAGACGGCGTAACGCTCATAGACGAGAGGCTTTGCGTCAGCTGCAAATACTGCATCCTAGCCTGTCCTTACGACGCGAGGTTTGTCGATCCTATCACGCACGCTATCGGCAAATGCACCTTTTGTTACACTAACCGCACTAGCAAAGGTTTGCAGCCCGCCTGCGTAAGCGTGTGCCCAACGGATGCTTTAACTTTCGGCGACGTAAATGACGTAAATTCCGAGGTAAGCAAGCTGCTAGCCAAAACAAGCGTAGAATATCCCAAAGCGTATCTAAACACCAAGCCGCGCCTAGCGAATATCAAAAACAAAAAAGGAGGACGCTATGAATAATATGTGGGGCGATATGAGCCAATACTCTGAAATTTACTGGCCTTGGCCGATTGCGATTTATCTATTTTTGGCGGGCCTTAGCGCGGGAGCGACGATGGTGGCGCTTTTAGTCAAATGGAATCGCCACGAAAGCGAGCAAAATTCTATCTGGGATGCGATGATTAGAGCGGGTGCGATCACGGCGCCGCTTGCGATCTGCGCGGGGCTTTTGCTTTTGATCTTTGATCTGGGAAAGCCATTTAGCTTTTATCTTTTGCTGATCAAATTTAACTTCGGCTCGGTGATGAGCCTCGGCGTTTTGGCGCTTTTGATCTACGTGCCCTTTAGCTTTGTATTTGCACTATGCGTATTCGGCGAGGAAATTTGTAAATTTAAACTGCTCGCCTTTCTGCGACCTATCGTAAATTTACTAAGCTCGTTCGCCAAAGCCTCTAAACTATTCGAGCGAGCTTTGTTTATCCTTGCTCTTTGCGTGGGCGCATATACGGGCTTTTTGTTAAGCGCGGTGATGAAAATTCCGCTTTGGAATACTCCGGTGCTGCCGATTTTATTTTTGCTGTCGGGCTTTTCCAGCGGCATCGCGGCGAGCATTTTAGTGGGACTCCTGTTTTTTAAAGGCTCGTTAAACAAAGATAGCATAAAATACCTTTTGGTGCTTGATCTGCGCGCGATACTCTTTGAGATTCCGCTTTTATTCATCCTATTTGTCGGGATGTATTTTGAGGGCGGCACGAGCGCGCTTGCGGCACAGCAGGCTTTGACGCACGAGGTTTACGGCAAAATCTTCTGGATCGGCGTTTTAGGCACGGGGCTCATCGCTCCGATCATCATCGCCTTTACGGCGCTGAAAAACCATGCCTACAAGCCTGCGTTTATAGTTTTAAATTCTTTCGTCGTGCTTTGCGGCGTCATTCTGCTTCGCTACTTCGTTGTATATGCGGGGCAAATTTGCACGGGAGCGTAGTCTCGCTCCCGATTTAGGGAACGGGTTTGAAAATTTTACTTTTAGAAGACGATTTTGAATACAGAAGCAGCGTAAGCGAGTATCTGCAGGAGCTCGGCTACGAGGTGGACGAATGCTCTAGCGGCGACGCAGCCTGCGATAAGATCGCCGGGGGCGCCTACCATCTGCTGATTTTAGACATCAAAGTGCCGGAGGTCTCGGGCGAAGAGGTGCTCAAATACGCCCGCAGCCTCGGCCTTAACACCCCCGTGATGATGATGACCTCGCTCGGCGACATCGACGATTTAAGCCAGTGTTACGAGCTAGGCTGCAACGAATATCTAAAAAAGCCCTTCCACCTAGCCGAGCTTAAATTTAGAGTAAGCGAACTGATGCGAAAGTACTTCGGCGACGAAAAGGGCGCCGTCAAGATCGCGGGCAAATTTTATTACTTCGCAAATTTAAAAATTCTAAAGCGCGCAGACGAAGAGATAGCGCTAAGCGCCAAAGAGATCAAAATCATAGAATTTCTGCTCGCCAATATCAAAAGATTCGCAAGCGTCGATGAGCTCATCGCCGACGTGTGGGACGGCGAGGCGGGCAGCGTCGATGTGCGCGTGCATATCAGCAACCTCCGCTCCAAAACGAGCAACGACTTCATCCTCTCCAGCCGCGGACTCGGATATAAGATCAATGCTTAAAGGGTTTAAATTTACGCTTTTTAGCGCGATCTTCATCATCGGCGCCTTTATAAGCGAGAGTCTTTATATCATCTATTTAAACTCCAAAATCGAAGAGAGCGCCGACGTCGCCGAGCTGATACAAAAAAGCGGCGAAGCTCTAGCCGGCGCATATCCCGATCTAAAAGACGAGCTCATCTACGACTACGCGATCCTAAACGCAAACGGCGAAATTTTAAGATCAAATCTAAGCGTGCAGCCGCCCGACTTTGCGTTTATCACGCTGAAATTCGGCGGGCGAGTATTTTTTAAACGCCATTTTCTTCATGAGGGCAAGCTGCATTTTTTCGTCATCTCAAAAAAGATAAGCTACGCCAAGATAGAATTTATCGCGATCTCTACTATCTTTATCACGATTTTCGTAGCGCTCATCATCGCGCTGTTTAACTACAAAATCATTAAAAATTTCTACGCGCAGCAAAGCAACCTCATCAAGGCGTTTTTCAATGACGCGATGCATGAGCTAAAGACCCCTCTAGGCGTCGCGCTCATCAACACCGAGATGCTTGGGCTGCGCGATAAACACACCGCGCGCATAAAATCCGCACTCAAGCAGATGGTCATTACTTACGAGGATGTGGAGTATTTCATCAAAAGCGGTAAGATGAGCCTAAAAAGCCGCCGCATCGATATGAGCGAGTTTTTAGGCGCTAGGATAAATTTTATCTACCTAGTCGCAAAAAGTAAAAACATAAGCCTGCAATCGCGAATAGCGCCCGATGTGAGCGTTTTTATGGACGAAACCTCGCTAATGCGCCTCATCGACAACACGCTAAGCAACGCCATAAAATATTCGCGCCCCGGCGGCAAGATCATCATCGCGCTAGAAATTGGGGTGAGCATAGCGGTCTTTAGCGTGCAGGACTTCGGCATCGGCATAAAGGATACGAGCGCGATCTGGGATAGATACTCGCGCGAAAACGCGGCTCTTGGCGGATTCGGCCTCGGGCTAAACATAATCGATAAAATTTGCAAGCGCTACGGAATCGCAAAAAGCGTCAGCTCAAAACCGAACGAAGGCAGCACCTTTTGCTATAAAATCCCGCTGTTTAAGCAGAAATTTTTGGACTAAAACGGCGCGCGAAATTTAGGCGTAAATTTTAAAATTTAGAAGTGAAATTTGCGCGGCTAGGGCTTTTTAAAATTTTGTTTTAACGTGGCTTTTCAGCCGTCTTTTGCTTCCCTGCTGCGTAAATAATATTCTTCCAATGGATAGTTTAGATTTCCGCAGTTGTCTAGCTCAAAACCCTGTTTTATATCAAACGACGCCTTGTTTCTCTCCTGGTAATATTCTTTGATCTTTTCAGAAAAATTCATTCTATCAAATAAGTATTCGGAATGATTGCGTTGTATATAATTTTTATAAATTAAAACAAATCTATCTAACAATATATGAATATTTGGTCCTTTATAAGCGCCGTCTAGAATAATTATCGGTCTATCAAACCCGGCACTCATATCATTTAAATTTATCTTTATATATTTCTTTGGGTCAGTTTTTTTAGCCTTTAATTTATTCATAAAAATTTCTTCAAACGTCTCATTATTATCATGATACTTTTTTAATACTTCAAACCAATTAGATAAATTTATGTTCTCTAGTTCATAGTATGCGATTTCATATGAGCTACGCCAAGAACTGCCATAGGCATAGGTCCTATAATCATTGATCATTTGCTCTAATTTTAGCTCATAATCCAAATACTGCCCTATCGCTCTTTTATACAGCTCCTCTTTGGGCAAAATTCTATTCTCTTTGAGACAGTATCCCTGTTTGTATTTGTTGTAGTCGAAAGTAGAAACTATCTCAAAGCCTCGCGAAGTGGAAAAATCTGGGATTATACGGATAAATGCGGCGCAAAGTATCGCCGCCAGAAGCAGCGCTCCAGCTAGCACTTTAAATTTAACTGATTTATAAAATTTCATACCGAAGCTCCTTTTAAAATTTAAAATTTCAGCGCAAATTTCCGCGATCATGCGATTAAATTTAAAACGCTGCGCCGCTGCGACAAAGCAGACAAGCGGAAGCACTTAAATTTAAATCCCACCGCTATCCTTCGCGGTGCAAAATTATATAGCCCAGCTTCGTGCCGTTTTCGTCCGAAAATGCCCTCACGTAAAAATAATGCCCGTCCTTTTTGATAAAGCTCTGCGCCCCAAAATCAAGCGTCGCCAAAATCGACAAAACGTCGTAATCCGGCGCGCTGTTTACGACGATAAAGTCCTTGATAACGCCTATTTTATCGTAGAAGCAGTCGGTCTCAAATCTCTTATCGACCAAGATAAAAATATCGTTTCCCATGCGATTGATCTGCGCGATGACATGCTCGAAATCGAGCATTATCTCGGCGCTTCCGATAAATTTACCGTCGCTAAAAACCGGCGAAATTCCGCGCATGAAAGCCCCGCACCGCCCCATCTCGACGAGCGCTTTTGGAAGCAGACTATGGCGGATCTGCAAAAGCGAATGGCGAAACGAGCTCAGATCGTCGTTGTAAAATTCGTCGCTCCAGCTCCTAGCCAGGCTTCTGGTATTTTGCGTATGAAAATGTATCTTCACGCCCGTGTAGAAGGGTACCGCGCTTAAGATATCTTTGTATTTTTTCGTCACGTCCATGCACTCGCTGTGTTTGCCGCTCTCAAAGCAGCGCACCACGTCGCTATTCTGCGATAAAATCAGCGAGATCGCAAAGGCGTTTAGCTTCTCTTCATCGACGATCTTTTCAAACAAACTCGCGCTAAAATCGAACTGCTGCTTGATTTTTATCTCGTTTTCCTCGCTTTTAAAGCGCAGGTAAAACGCAAAGGTAGCGACGCAGCAAGCAAGCGCGAAAAGACTTAGGTATTTTTTTGAGCGCGCGCCTATCATCTGAATTCCATCTTTAAATTTGCCGCTAAAATTTCTGCAAATTCGCTAAATTCCGGCAGATCGAGCTTGCCATTTCGCATCTTTTTACCCCAGACGGACTCCGGGAAAAAGCTGTCGTTTTTAAAGCGCGCTTGGACGTGAAAATGCACGCGTGGCACGTAGTTGGCGAAGCTTGCGATGTTGATTTTATCGGGCGCATAAAACTCCCGCAGGCTCTTTTCGCACTGAAGCACAGCGCGCCACAGATGCGCCAGCGTCGCCTCGTCGCAGTCGCTAAGCTCTTTAAATTTCGCCTTCGTAAAGACCTTTACCCACGGCACTTCGTGCTCCTCGCGCTGTACGTAAATCATCTCATCTTCGTAAATCATCGCTTCTCCTTGAAAAGGGAATTTTAATGCAAAGCCCATTAAAGCTCGGTAAATTCCTCTTACATAAATAATATACTAAAATACATTAATTGAATATATCTATAAAATCTCGATATATTCGTAATTTTTATGTTATAATTCTATCTTTTAAAAGGAATATATATGAAATCAGTTTGGATAATGATCCTATGCGCCGCGGCGATTTTGATGATTACGATGGGCATTCGTATGTCATTAGGTCTTTTCGTGCAACCTATAATGCAAGCAAATTCCCTATCCATCGCGCAAGTAAGCTTTGCGATGGCGACTACGCAGCTGGTATGGGGTTTTTCGCAACCGCTTAGCGGGATACTTGCAGACAAGCTTGGTGCCTACGTCGTGCTGTTTTGGGGCAGTGTGCTTTTGGCGATTAGCTGCGTTCTTGTGCCGTTATTTAGTAGTGAAAGCGCGCTTGTATTAACGATGGGTTTTGGGCTTGCATTGGGGCTTGGCGCGGGTAGTTTTCCAATTCTAATGAGCCTAATGGCAAAGCGCCTGCCATTTTCTATCCGCTCAGTTGCCAGCGGAGTACTAAATGCAGGCGGCTCGTTCGGGCAGTTTTTATTTGCGCCTATGATTGGGTTTTGCATCGCAACGCCCGCTTTAGGATATGGCGGCGCATTTTTTACGCTTGCAGGGCTTAGCTTGTTAATTCTGCCGCTTGCGAGGCTTTTAGCAGGCGGTAAAATTCTATTTGGCGAGCAAACCAGCCTGCATGAAGAAGATAAGCGCAGCTTAGGTGAAGTGCTGCGTTTAGCACTGCGCGATAAAAGCTATATTTTGATAAATTTAAGCTTTGCTACGTGCGGTTTTCACGTAGCGTTTTTAGTAACCCACCTACCTAGCGAAGTAGCGCTAAGCGGGCATGGCGCGCAGGTAGCGTCCTTTTCGCTCGCACTGATTGGCATCGCAAACATCGTAGGCAGCTTATTCGTAGGCTGGTGTGTTTCCAAAGTGCGCTGTAAAGTCATTTTATTTTGCATATATGCCCTACGCATCGCTCTTATTGGTACTTATGTGCTCTCGCCCAAAGATAGTCTTACGTTTTATATCTTCAGCGTGGGATTAGGATTTACCTGGTTAGCGACCGTACCACCTACTGCGGCTGCCGTCGGTAAGCTGTTAGGGACGCGATATTTAGCAAGCCTATTTGGATTTACGATGCTTTCGCATCAAATCGGCGGATTTTTTGGCGCATATATCGGAGGTCTTGCAGTGCGGGCATACGGCGCGTATGATTATATGTGGTATTTGGATATGACGTTAGCGGCTATTGCAGCTCTGCTAAGCCTGCCTGTGCGTGAAGCTAAGATGAAGCACGTGAAATTTTAAAAATTTTATGGGATTTTGAAATTTACGGACGGAATTTTCGCGAAATTTTGCAAGCTAAATTACGACAGAATTTTGAAATTCTTAAAATTTTAAAATTTATCGGATTTTATGTTTCGCACGATGAAATTTCACTTTAGCTTTAAAATTCCACTGCGATAATGCGATAAAATGCAAAATCCGCTTATACTTTCAAATTTAGCCGGGGCGAGATTTTAAATTTTATAGAATTTTGAAATTTTAAAATTTCGGCTCGCACAGCATTTTAAGAGCCGGCGCAAGAGCATCTGCAAAGCCTTTAAATTTTTCAAATTCCTCCGCGCTAAGCTCTGCGCTAAACTCCGCCCCCGTAGCACCGAAACTCGCTTCATAAACAAAACCCGATTTTTTTAAAAAATGTTCAAATTTAGCCACCGCCGCAAACGGCACGAAAAATATGCACTTCTTACGCAGCACGAATTCCACTAGCTCTGCGGCGTCCGTAGCGGCGTCTATCGCGGCATTTGCGCTACTAGCGTATGCGCGCACCAGCCCGCCAGTACCCAGCTTGATGCCGCCGAAGTAGCGCACCACGAGCACTGCGGCGTTAATTAGCTCGGCGCCGCGAAGCGCGTTTAGACACGGCGCGCCCGCGGTCGATTTAGGCTCGCCGTCGTCGCTTGAGTTTTCTACGATCTGCTCAAACTCACCTAGCGCACGATACGCCCAGACGATATGGCGCGCCTTGGGATGTTGCTGCCGCAGCCGCACACGCAGCGCCTCAAAGCTCGCTAGCGGCGCTAGATAGGCGATGAAGCTTGATTTTTTAATCTCCTGCGCGGCGCTGATCTCTTTTTCAATCGTTTTCAAGGCTTTCCTTTGCGGAATTTTATCTTTTTTGCATTATAATAAAAGTTTAAAAAAAGATCAAAGGAGCTTCATGATCCAGACTTGTTTATTTCCCGCGGCGGGCTACGGCACGCGCTTTTTGCCCGCGACCAAATCGCTACCTAAAGAGATGCTTCCGATCCTTACCAAGCCGCTCATTCACTACGGCGTGGACGAGGCGCTGGAGGCGGGCATGGACAATATGGCTTTCGTCACGGGTCGCGGCAAGCGCGCGCTGGAGGATTATTTCGACCGTAGCTACGAGCTGGAGGATCAAATTTCAGGCAGTAGCAAAGAGTATCTGCTCGACGAGATTAGGGCGCTTATGAAGCGCTGCACCTTCTCTTTCACGCGCCAAGAGCAGATGAAGGGGCTCGGCAACGCAATTTATACGGGTAAAATTTTAATCCGCGACGAGCCTTTCGGCGTGGTGCTAGCAGATGATCTGTGCGTGAACGAAAACGGCGAGGGCGTGCTTGCGCAGATGGTTAAAATTTACGAAAAATACCGTTGCAGCGTCGTTGCGGTGATGGAAGTGCCGCCGCAAGACGTAAATAAATACGGCATCATCGCAGGAAAGAGCATCAGCGACGATCTGATAATGGTCTCGGATATGATCGAAAAGCCCGAGGCTAGCGAGGCTCCGTCAAACTTAGCCATCATCGGGCGCTACATCCTAACGCCTAATATTTTCGATCTCATCGAGCAGACGGCGCCGGGTAAAAACGGCGAGGTGCAGATCACCGACGCGCTTTTGAAACAGGCTCAAAACGGCGTGGTGATCGCGTATAAATTTAAAGGCACTCGCTTCGACTGCGGCTCGGTAAAAGGCTACGTGGAGGCGATCAAATATTTCTACGAGCGAGAATTCGGCGATGGTAAAAAATGAGCTATTTTTCCCGCCGGCAAAAGAGGGCGCACTAGAGGAGGTAGCAGCAAAGATCCGCGCCGAATACGAAAGCGGCGAGGTAGGCTACTACCGCCTGCCGCAACAAGGTGCAGACGAAATAGCGCGGGCGCAGGAATTTTTTAGCGCACGAAGCTACGATGGGGTCGTGCTTTTGGGCATCGGTGGCTCCAGCGTGGGCGTGCGAGCGCTTTATGAGATGCTGCGTCCGCGCGTAAGAAAGAATTTGCGCTTTGAAATTTTGGATAATTTAGACGCGCTTAGCGTGCGTCGCGCGCTTGAAGGGTTAAATTTTGCTCGCACGATTTTCATAGTATCCTCCAAATCGGGCAGCACGATCGAGACAATCTCGCTTTTTAAGGTCGTTTTGCAGCGTTTTGGAATTTCAGATTTAAAGACACTAGCAAAAAATTTCATCTTTATCACCGATGCAGGCTCGCCGCTGGATGTCTTCGCGCGCGAGCACAGCGCCTGCGTGATAAATATGCCCGTTAACGTAGGCGGCCGTTTTAGCGTGTTAAGTGCGGTAGGGCTAGTGCCCGCAGTTGGGCTAGGCCTTGATGCAAGCGCGATGCTACGCGGAGCTGCCGCCGCAAAAGAACGGTATCTGGATGAAATTTTAGCATGCGATCCCGCTAAAATCGCGGAGAATAAAATTCTACGAAAAGCCCATCACTACGCCACGCACAAAAGTGCGAAGATTAACGTCCTTTTTAGCTATGGCGACGCGTTGCGCGCATTGGGCGAGTGGTACGTGCAGCTCTGGGCGGAAAGCCTAGGTAAAAAGATCGGCTTTAGCCGCGAGGGGCTTACTCCTGTGGGGCTTGTAGGCTCGCGCGATCAGCACAGCTTCCTTCAGCTCATAATGGACGGCGTAAAGGATAAGACCGTGACTTTCTTAAAGCTCACGGACAACGGCACTACGGACGCGGTGCCTGGTATCAGTCTGCAAGGTCTTGAGGGCTGTGACTTCGTAAACGGCATGCGACTGGATGAGGTGCTAAATCTTCAGTGCGATGCTACGCTGCAAGCCGTACTAAATGAGGGCATCAGCGTCGATCTAATCGAGGTTCCGCAGCTTTGCGAACAGAGCGTGGGCGAGCTATTTTACTACTTCGAGCTGCTAACCAGCGCCACCGGAGCGATACTGGGCGTCAGCACTTACGATCAGCCCGGCGTCGAGGTAGGCAAGAGAATTTTAAAATCGCTAGTTTTGAAATCGCAAGATTAAATTTCGCTTCTATTTTACGGGGGTACGTAATTTCGGCGCATTCGATTTTACTTAGGCTAAATTTTTAGAATTTTAAAATTACCGACGAAGAATTTTCCGTGCGTAAAATTGTCGCTGCGAAATTTTGATTTCGCGCTATGAGCATTTGGAATTTTGTCGCAAAATTTCGCGGTAGAATTCCAAAATCGTACCGCGAGGCGTAAAAATTTTACGACTTGTGAGCACGCAAGGAGATGAAATGAAAATCACGAAGATCGATCACTTCGTCCTAGTTACGGACGATCTGCAAAAATGCGTGGAATTTTACGAAGGAATTTTGGGGCTAGAGCATGTTTGCCAGGGCGGCAAACACAGCCTGCGTTTCGGCTCCTCAAAGTTCAATATTCACACTCGCGCGGGCGAGTTCGCGCCGTTTGCGGCGCGTCCCAGCGCAGGCTCGGCGGACTTTTGCCTCATCTGCGAAGATCAAAGCGCGCAGCAGCTCAAAACGGAGCTAGAAAACAAAGGAGTGCAAATAGAGCTTGGCGTCGTACCTCGCAACGGCGCGCGCGGCGCTATGCAAAGTATCTATCTGCGCGATCCTGACGGCAATCTCGTAGAGCTCGGCGTATATGAAAACAGCGATGATAGCGCGTAAATTTTGAGATAAAATTTTAAGCGGAGCGTTAAAATTTAAATTTTCTAAATTTTACTTTTTTGCTAAATACCGACAAGGTGCGCGGGACGCTATCCAAATCTATATGCGTTTTGCGCATAAAATACTCTCTTAATTCCAGATACTCTTTTTCGCCATAAATCAAAACATTTATAATTCTAATATCGCCCGTTTCGCCGTATATCACAAGTCGGTCATGAATGCCTAAGCATCTGAAACTGCCATTTTTAAGATGCATCAATATGCTCACTCCGAATAGGCTAATTGCTATCATCGAAATTAGCGCGATCATTGCATGCATTCCGCGCATAACGTATGCGCCCAAAGGCCAAAGCGACAAAAATAGCATTTCAGGTATGCTTATCTTCTGCTGCCGATCCCAGCGTGGATCAAAACTGATCGCAACGGCGCCGATTTGTTCAAGCTTCAAAGATTTATAAATTTTATCTTCTTTGCGGTATTCGACCTCCGAATCGTTAAATACGAAATAGACGCCCTTTTGTTGCTTTCGCCTGATAAAAAACATTACCAAAGCGAAAGGGAGTAGTCTAAAATTTTTGGGCTCAATGGGGTTTACTATGGTAACGACCGAGATGAAGAATAAGCATCCTATAAGCGTAGCAATCGTGGAATATTTCATATAATCGTAAAAAGCATAGTCTTTTATTATTATCGGATTTTTGTCGTAATCCCTGGCTTTTTGTTCATTATAATTTTCCATTATTTCAAGCACCTTTTAAAAAATAGATCTAAATTTGTAATAGCTTAATTTGACAAAAGACTTTTATACGCGTTGCCTGACTCTTTCTTCGCGACTTCTTCCCTCGTCATTTTATCCTCCTAGTTAGATAAACAAATAATCTTTCTTAACGTTATTTATGTTTACGCTTTTTCGTAAAAAATATTCTTTAATTTCATCATAAATTTTTTGATTACAAATGTAAACGAGATAACATCTTGGATAAATGGGCTTGTTCCTAAACCATCTGCCGTATGAGGGGCGTGCGATCCTAATAAACGGCAAAATTCTAAACCCTTTTAAATTCCTATTTATAAACAGATAAAGTATTAAATTTAATAAAAATCCGAATAAATATGTAAAGAATACCGCTATAAAAAATATATTCCACCATGTTACGCACATAAAAATAGCGATAAAGTATAAAAATATCTTTTCAGATTTTCCTATCTCATATAAACTTGCCAAAATTCCGATAGAGAAATTTAAAGATAAAGCGTTTTCATCAATTTCGCAGCGTTTTTCAACTAAGTCGTCGCTAATAAATTCTATATAATTGTTTGTAAATTTTATCTCTTGTCTAGGACGGATTACGGTAAATATAGATATTATAACTGTAGATAGTAAAATAATGAATAAAATAGCAAAATACTGAACTATGTCAATATCTTCATGATTTATACAATCTATAATCAAAAATGCATGTAGCGTAGAGATCGGCAATAATAGGACTAAAAACGAATATACAAAAAATCTTTCATAATTTTTGATTGCTATCGGCTCTTTGTCGTAATCTCTAGCCTTGGAATTCTGCTGCAAAGAGCCGCTGTCATCCAAGATAAAATTTTGCTGCTCTGCGCTGTTTTCGCAGGCAGAATTCTGAGCCGCTTCGGCTTTTAAATTTAAAGCGCCAGGATCGGAATTTATGGTTTCAGAATTTGAAGCTTCGGAATTTGAAGATTTATAATTCAGGGATTTAGAATTTAAGATTTCGGAATTCAGGGATTCAAAATTCAGGAATTCAGAATTCGAAACTTCAAAATTTTCGCCGTTAGAATTTTGCTCCAAGCTCC
This sequence comes from uncultured Campylobacter sp., assembly GCA_937990735.1. Classification (GTDB taxonomy): domain Bacteria; phylum Campylobacterota; class Campylobacteria; order Campylobacterales; family Campylobacteraceae; genus Campylobacter_B. The sequence goes on from CALKQT010000061.1 coordinate 32,568, forward strand.
GCTTCGGCTCTTGATGTCGCTTTTGTAGT
>CALKQT010000062.1 GCA_937990735.1 uncultured Campylobacter sp.
TGGAAAATCAAATTTACTTCTTAAGCGGCGGTCTTAGCAACGTGCCGCTTTTTAAGCAGCTTCTAGGCGAGCATCTGGGGGCTGAAATTTTTACTTGCGAAAACGCAATCTACTGCGGCGCGATGGGCGCTGCGCTTATCGGTGCACGCAAAGCAAACGAAATTTTAAAGGAGACGAGATGAGAATCGATTTTGACGCGCTTAAAAAGCGCAACGCAATGGCTCTGCACGATCTAAAAGAGCAAGGCAAACACGTAGTGGGGATGTTTTGTACCTACTCTCCTAAGGAGCTTATTTACGCTGCGGGCGCCGTGCCGGTTGGGCTTTGCGCCTATGATGAGAGCCCTATAGACGCCGCTCATGCCGAGCTTCCGCGCAATCTTTGCCCGCTAATCAAAGCAAGCTACGGCTACGCGGTTACGAAAAAATGCCCCTATATGAACGCTAGCGATCTCGTCATAGGCGAAACGACCTGTGACGGCAAGAAAAAGATGTATGAGCTGCTCGCAAAGCATAAGGACGTCCACGTACTGCAACTGCCGAATATGACTGGCGGCAAGAGTTTGGAGCTTTTCACCGATGAGCTTAGGAAATTTCGCAAAGTTTTGGAGCAAAAATTTAATACGAAAATCACGGATGAAGCACTGCTCGATGCGGTGCAAATTTACAACGAAGAGCGCGATGTGATGTTGGAGCTTTTAGAGCTTGGCAAACTAAATCCGATGCCGGTAGCGGGTAGCGAAATTCATCAAATTTCATTTGCGAGCGACTTCATATACGACAAACGCGAAAAGCTTAAAATGATACGCGCCTACATAGCCGCCGCAAAGGAAATGACGCCGCCGAAAGCTCGTAAAAAGCGGATCATCATCACAGGCTGTCCGAGCGGAGGCGTGTACGAAAAGGTTATCAAGCAGATCGAGGAGTTGGGCGCAGACGTAGTGGCCTTTGAAAACTGCTCCGGCACGAAAAACTATCAAAATAACGTCCGGCTAGAGGGCGATTTGGTAGCAAATATCGCCGAGCGCTATCTCAAAATCCCCTGTTCGGTGATGTATCAAAACGACGCACGCTCGGATAT
>CALKQT010000063.1 GCA_937990735.1 uncultured Campylobacter sp.
AAACCGAGCGCTTCGGCAAGTTGAACATGATCTTTCGGTTCAAAATCGAACTCGCGGATTTTGCCGTATTTTTTGACATAGGAAGACGGTTTATGGATTGCTCTTTAAATTTGTCATCATAATTATCCATAGTAAAAAACTTGACATTCGGATCATACCCGCAAGGTTCTTTTTCTTGGGTAACAATATCTATCTGCTCCTTTAAAAAAGCGTTTCCTTTTTTGTCCTCTATATGAGGCTTTACAAATTCATTAAGATAATTTTGCAAAACTTCCGGCATAAGCTCATAAAAACTTTTGCCATTTATAAGTAAAATCAGAAAATAATCGCCTTGCTTAAAGTCCTTTAACCCAAGCTCATCATTTTTGTAGTTATCTATATAATCAAAAACAATCTTTGCTAAACTATGATTTTGTGGATTTGAATAGATTAAAATGGAATTTTGTAAGGTATGCGAAATAGCTTGGAATTTTTTATATAAATCTTTTTCGTTTTGATACTCGTAGTTTGGGTATAAATAATATGAATTACTAGTTCCACCTATCTTTTTTGTAAAAAATGTTTTTATGGTGTCTAATGAAGTTCGCGATAGTTTTGGAGCACTAAGAAGCCTCCCGTTCTCAATTTTAAAATCAATAGCCAAAGTTATATGGTCACTATCCTTAAAATTGGAACTTTTAATCATAGCCTTAACATCGTCGTCACTTAACAGATTGCCAATTTTATAGAGTTTATGAGCTAATCCCATATTTTATTTTTACCTTAAGTATTTTAGTTAATTTTACGACCATTTTACTTAAATATTTCTAAAATTATTCTAGATTTGAAATCAGAATAAGATTAAGGCATTAAGAGGCATATTTTATTGTAATTCAAAAACTAATTGCAATAAGTACTGAACTCTATCTGCCCCAAATTTATGTCAAATATTTTAACATCTACGATAGGGCTAAAAAATATACATAAAATGCACAATATGTATTTTCCCATGCAATTAAGAACCTTTTTGGTTTTCAAATATAACTCCTTATTCTTTTACCTCATTATAGCACAAAATAAAATATATGTCAAGTTATATTGTTTTAAAGGTTTATGTGCCCTTTTATTTTGATAAAAATCGTGTTATAATGTAGATCAAAGAATAAGGTTTCCCGTTGGGATTTAAAATTATTGTTTTAAAGGTTGCGACCTTATTCTTTTTGCTTTACAACCTCCAAAACCCCTACTCCGTAGTTCATGCACCCGCTTCCAACGCCCGTGCCAAGGATCAAATTTATTAGTTCTGCATTAGCTACAATTTTCCATCTTGCTTGCCACGCATATACCGGCTCGCGGTTGTTGCCGTAATAGAATTTCACAGACTCACCCGGCTTTTGCCACAATAAATTTAACTCCATTTCGCCATCATATTTTCGCCCCATAATCGTTTCAAATCGCTGTAAAATATTCGTCTTCATCATCTCTAAATGCCTGCTATCTTGTGGCTGCAAATAGACCTTATGTCCCAAAAGCCCGCTTACTGCGCACGCCACGTAGCCTTGCACAATAGCTTCGTTCTCGCAAATTTTATGATTTTTCGCTTCGACGGTAGTTTGCGTAAATAGAATTTCACCCAAGCTTAGCCCGTCTTTTAGCACTGCTAGCGCGATTTTACGTTCAAACTCCGGCTCGCATGAAGCAAATCGCACGCGCAAGTCCTCTCCTCGCAAGATAAAATCAAACACCGTGCGTTTAAAAATTTTACCGCTTGATTCGTGCCTATATCCTACGTGCTCTGAAGCCGGCAGATAGCGATAAAGAAAGCCCTGAATCAGCTGCGAGAGAGATTTTGTGATTTTTAGATTTTTAGTTGGTAATTTTGCGTTGATGATTAGCATTTGCGCTCCTTTGCGCGGTAAAATTTTGCCCAAGGTTCGTGCAAACCTTGGGCAAATGAGCTCTAAGTGAAATTAAAATCCTATCTCTTTGATATCGGCAAACTGCAAAAACGCGCGATAAATTTGTCCGATATTTGCGATACGATTTGCGCGTATCGCGGCATCCTGAACGTTTATCATTACGTTATCGAAAAAATTATCAATCACGCCTTTAAGCCCAAATAGCGAGCGCAGATACCCACTCACGTCGTTTTCGTTGAGCTTAATCGCCCTGAACGCCGCATTTAGCGCGCGCTCAGCGTCGTGTTCGAATAGGTTTTCGTCCACCGCGCCTATTTTTTCGTCCTTGATGATATTGGCTAGGCGCTTAAAAGTCGCGAAATTTTCCCCGAAATCCGCTGCTGCTGCGATCTCGCCCAGCGCCTTTATGGCCTTGCTTAGTAGTAATAGATCGTTTTCGCCGCTTGCGATGCACGCCTTGATCACGGACGGATTTATCTCGTCAAAAATTCCGTATAACCTATCTTTTATAAAATCCAGCAGCTTAGAAATGTCAAATTTCTTATAATTTGGCGCCAGCTTTTGCGCCAGCGCATTCGCATCAAAACTTAATCCTTGATTTAGTAAAATTTTAATTAGCCCCGTAGCTGCGCGGCGAAGCGCATACGGATCTTTATTGCCGCTTGGAACTTTATCGATACTAAAAAGCCCCAGGAGCGTTTCAAATTTCATCGCCACAGCGATTACGCTACTAAATACACCGCTTGGCAGCTCGCTATCCTCGCCGCTAGGCAGATACTGCTCGCGTATCGCGCGACATACATGCTCTGCTAGTCCAGCGTGTGCGGCATAGTAGCTGCCCATAATGCCTTGAAGCTCGCTAAATTCGCCCACCATCGTGCTGCTAAGATCTGCTTTGCTAAACATTACGGCATTTTCCACATCCCGCGCAAAGTCCCTTTTGCCGATCTCCGCCTCAATCTGCGTAGCATAATCCGCGCTCAGTGCCCTTGCTACCGCTAGCTCGCGCACTTGCTTATCATAAACTGAGCCAAGGGCTTGCATATAGGAAATTTGCTTAAGTTTTTCAGGGCTAAATTCCGCTTGCAAATCGCTTTTCCAAAAAAACATAGCATCGCTTAGGCGCGCGCGTAAAACTTTTTCATTGCCGCGTATCACTAGCTCGTCATCATCGGTGATCGCATTACTAACGACAACGAAGTGATTGCTTAAGTTTTTACCCTCGAAAACGGGAAAATAGCGCTGATTCTCCTTCATCGAAGTGATAATGACCTCTTTTGGCACGCTTAAAAAATCTCGCTCAAAGCTGCCTAGCAGCGCAGTCGGGTACTCGGTGATCGCCGTTACTTCATCCAGCAATGCAGGATCGACCTCAATCTTAAAGCCATGATTTTTTTCGAGATTTGCAAACTCGCTTAGAATTTTATCTTTTCTTTTTTGCTCGCTTAAAATTACTCCGTTACGCTCCAGCAATGCGAAATAATCTGCAGCGTCTTTAAATTTAATCGCTTCGTAGCCAAATTTTCGGTGCGGAAAAAATGCAGCCGCGCTTCGCACGCCATAAATTTCAAAATCTACGTTTTCTCCGCCCAAAACGCAGGCTATACTTCTTATCGGACGAATAAACTCAAACTCACCGCTACCCCAGCGCATCGTGCGTCCAAAATTTAGTGATCGCAAAAACTCCTCTATCATTTCACCTAGAATTTCACGACTATCACGCCTCTTTTGCACCGCAGCGTGGTAGAGCACCTCTTTGCCACCTATCTGCCGAAATTCCAGCTCGCTTTCGCTTATGCCGCATTTTTTAGCAAAACTTAGCGCCGCAGGGCTCCACGCGCCGTCTTTGAGCGCGACGGATTTTGGCGCGCCCGTGCTTACGATCTGCGCATCATCGCCGCGTTGCGGAAAATCCTCGTGAAATAGCACGAATCTACGCGGGCTAAATTCGAAGCGAAAGTCGCTATTTATGCGGTTAGCCTCAAGCACCGCGCGCCATTTTGGCGCGATATTCGCACGCTCTTTTAAAAACGGGATCGCAGGCAGCTCCTCGACCCCAATCTCAATGAGTAGTTCCATCTTTATCCTTTTTTCGTTGATTTCGTTTTTCATTTTTCTCCATCATTTCGCGGTTAAATCCTACGATCATAAATATCATAAAAAGCACGAAAAGTGCGGTTATAACGGCGTGTATCATTCTACTATAAATTCCTTTTGCCCTTTATAAATCGTAAAATAGGCATTTTTAAATTCTAAATTTTTGCCGTTTTGCACAGGAGCGCTTTTGCGAAAAATTCTAAACTCGCCCGCGCCTTTTAGATCAATTATGCCGTCTTTAACGTCGCCTTTGATCGTGCTTATCACATCTCCTGCGCGCAGCTGCCGCACTGATGCGCTAGGCAAAACGTATGGCGCTATAGAGCCTACGTTGCCGTTTCTAGCTACGATCTCAAAATCGTCGATCTCAAAGCTTTGCTTATAAAATTTCGTCTTTTTTACTAGTAAATCGAGTTTGTCGCCTAACTGCAGCCCGCTGCCGCCATAGACAAAAACTCCGCTTCCATCTTGGGAGATCGCAAAGCCATGGCGGTTTGCAAAGCTCACGACTGCGCCTTTTATCAGCACAGGCTCGCTTATAATGCGCCCGTAAAGTCCCTCTATCGTGACGGTCTTTGCGGCACTAGCGGTATTTCTAGCTAAAAATTCTTGCTTTTTCGGCATAGATTTTAAAGCGCCTTCGTTCGTCAGAATGAAGCTAATCGGAAAATGATCGGAAGCGGTAGAGGATTTAGCAACCGCGAAGCTGTCCTTTTTATATCCCGGCTCGCTACTAAAAAAATCGTCGCTAAGTAAGATATGATCGAGCACCGCACCGCTTTCGTGAGACTCACAAGAGCCAAAATGCTTTAACTGCGAGCAGGGATGCAGCGCCCACAAATCACTAAATCCATCGCGCTCGATAAACTCGTTTAGTAAAGAATTTCGCCCAAAATTCGTATTAAAATCTCCCGCTACGATAGCGCGTTGGTGCCCTTGCAAAACCTCGCGTAAAAAGGCGAAATTGCGCTTGCGCTCGCTAAGCGGATTGCGTGCAGAGAGCATGTGCACGACATAAAAGCTAAAATCAGCGCCGCCAAGCGCAAAATCAGCGCGCAAAATATCTCGTGTTTTAAGCTCTGTCGGGCGGTAGGTTTTTTGAAATTTTATCGGAATGCGCGACATCACTGCCACACCCGCAGGTGCAGTCTGTGCGCGCGAAAAAGCGTAGAATTTATAGCCTGCCTTCTGCGCAAGCGCTTTTAGCACGGCTTCGTTTTCGATCTCTTGCAGCCCCAAAATATCGGCATTAAGCGCGCTTATCTCATCCGCTACCTTTTGCAGCTTGCGCTCGTATTTTTGCTCGCTCCATGAGCCGCGCCCGATCTCAAAATCCGCGTACTCCGTGCCGTCGTCCTTGCCATCGAATAAATTTTGCACGTTAAACGATGCGATTTTCAGCTCCGCCGCACTCGCGCCGCAGAAAAACATCGCAAAAAGTAGCACTAAAACTCGCAAACCGCGCTCCTAAAGTCAAATTTATCGATGTTTTGGCGGATCGCTTCGTAGGTTACGATACCCACGCTGGTGGCTAAATTTAAACTGCGTCCCGCCCCGCTCATCGGGATCGTGATGCAGTTTTCGCGGTTTGTGCGCATGATCTCAAGCGGCAGCCCGTGCCCCTCCGAGCCGAAAATCAAAAAATCGCCCGGCTTGAATTTCGCCTCGTAGTAGAGCTTGTTCGTCTTTGTCGTCGCAAAAAAGAAGCGCTGCTTAAATTTCTCGTTCGCCGCCATAAACTCGTCCCAATTATCCCAAATTTTAAGATCCAAGTTCGCCCAATAATCAAGCCCTGCGCGGCGCAGATGCTTGTCGTCGATGAGGAATCCGAGCGGCTTGATTAGATGTAAGCGGCATCCCGCATTGACGCACATGCGCCCAATGGAGCCGGTGTTTGTGTGGATCTGCGGATATACTAACACGATATTAAACATCAAAAATCACCGATTTTGCACGAGCACAATTTTGAGATTTAAAATTCCGCGAGGCAAAGTTTTGAGATTTAGAATTTTGCAAAGCTAAATTACGCGGCTTGGAATTTTGCGCAGTAAAGCCTTGTAAATTTGAATGGGCAAAATTCCGTATTTTGAAATTCTGCGAAATAAAATTTAGGTTCATGATTTTGCGACGCTGCAGTACGTCAGATATCTCCTTGCAGCGATACGGCTCTTGCGTCCTTCTGCGGTGCGGTGCGAGAGCTGCTCCCATGGCACAGGACACGCGATACGGCTCGCTAAATTTTGCTTTAATGCGTTTAATACGACGCAGGCTGTGAGATTTTGTGCCAAAATGTCCTAATCCGCAAAATTTCATCTCGCTGTAATGTGAGCCGTGAAATTCCGCATAGTTACCGCACGTTTCGTATAATTTCTCGCCGCAGTGATGCGATCTGTGAAATTCGCTCGATCCATAAAGCTTCGCCTCGTGGGTTTTCTCGGTGTGGCGGCACGACGGATAAAATTTTAATAGGTAAAATTCCGCGTCATGAAATCCTACCGAACTAAGTTTTGCGCTATGAAATTTTACACCGCAAAAATTTAAATTTCGCTTACCGCAAAAGATAAAATTTCGTGCAGCAAAAATCACGAGATTTCGCCTGCGATCAAAGCAAAAAGCGCGCTTTTGCAAAGACGCAGCATTCTTGCAAAACGCGTAAATTTCGTCGCGACGATAGAATTTTTTCATAAAACTAGCTCCTAAATAAAACGGCAATTTTACAAAAATCTCTCTAAATTTACGCTTTTAAAGCCGCTACAAATGCCCTAATCTCCGCTTCTTGCAGCCTCTCAATCTCCTTGCCGATCGCAGCGCCGCGTAGATTGCGAGCGACATCCGTAGCGCAAACCAAGCTTTTAAATTTCTTATCCCAAATCCCAAGCCGCTTTGATGCTTGCACCCTACTTTTACAATACAGCCCGAGCCACTGCTTAAGCGGCATTTTTAGAGCGATTTTGCATAGCTGCTCATCGCTTACCCGCTTAAAAAACGGCTCGCTAAGTAGTCTTTTATAAAGGGAATTTAGCCCTAAATTTTTCAAAATTTTATCTTTATCTAAGCCTAAAAAATTCAAAAACGCATACAAAAAAAACATTTCATTTCTCACGAAAGATTCGCCGTGCTCTATGAATTGCATCAGCCGCTCGTGCGTGCGCGGATCAATCCGCAATCCAAAAACCCGCTCATAAAGCCCCAGCTCTTGCATTAGCATCATCCCATATCGGTGCGCAGGTGCACGGAAAAATTTAATCAGCTCCGCTTTAACGCGTTCGCAACTAAGATCGCTAACGTCGATACCGCGCATAAGTTCTAAGGTGTGCGGCTCGGCGCGAAGCTCAAATCTCGCAGCAAACTGCACCGCGCGATATACGCGCAAGCTATCCTCCACGAAAGTGTGCGGATCAACCACTCGCAAAATCCTCGCATGCAGATCCGCAAGCCCGCCGTAAAAATCGAGCACTTTGCCACTTATAGCGTCTATCATCATCGCGTTGATCGTAAAATCGCGCCGCCTACTAGCCTCGCGTTCGTCCGTAGCCAAAGCGACACTAAAGCCCTTGTGCCCGACGCCCGTCTTACTCTCGGTGCGCGGAAGCGAGATATCAAAGCTTTTGTATTTATAGACGAAGTAGCTTTTGCCGACGCCCTGTGCACCGAAGTCCTGCATAATTTGCTCGAAACGGCGCGGACCCACATCGTAAAGCTCCACATCCACATCAGCGCTCGCCCGCCCCAAAAAATGATCGCGCACGCAGCCGCCCACCAGATATATGCGTGAGCTAAATTTTTTAAGATAATCTAAAAGCGCGATGAAATCGTTATTTTGATAGATTTTCAAGTCGGTTTTCGATACTTGCAAGCAAGAATTCCATAAATTTTAAATTTAGCTCCACGCGCGCGTTCAAATCGCCCTTCTCAAAAGCGTTCAGCCCCTCAAAAAGCACTAAAATCCGCTCTTTTATCGCGCTCAAAAACTCCGCTTCGCTTGAAATTTTAAAATCTGCATTTGCGAGATATTTTGATTTATCGCCCGCTTGAGGTCGTCTCGCGGCCCCGAGATGTCGTGCTTCCTCGGACTGGCGCACGGCGGAATTTTTAGCACCAGAAGAGGCAAAGCTTCCCGCTTGCATATCCTGCGCGGCAGAATTACGAAGCTGCGGCGTGGCGAGCTTATGGTCTCGCGCCTCAGGCATCGTAAAATTCTGCGGCTGTGAAACGAAATTTTGCTGCTGCACGGTAACATTGCGGATATTTAGCGCGACGGAATTTTGAGCTTGAAGCGACGAAAAATCCTGCTTTTTATAATGCGCCGTACCGAAATAATCGTCAGCTTCGTTTTCTTTGAAATCAGAGCCAGGCCCAAAATCGTCATTACTTAGCTCCTTAAAATGCGCGCCCAAAATACGAGGCGTCAAATCTTTCTCGCTTTGGGAGTCATCATCCGTAGAATTTAGCGCTAATTCAAAATCTTTACTTTTGGCAGAGCTTTGCGCCATACTTGCGTCCCTGCTTTGTGGCGAAACAAACCCATTCATATCGCTGCCTAGACTATCGTAAATTTCGCCTGCGATGCCCGATAAATCACGAAATCTTTCGTCAAATTTCGCGGCGGAGCTTTTTAAAATTTCATCGCTTGCAAAGGTTGAATTTGTGGAATTTTTACCACTTGCAGAAGCGGAATTTATAAAATTTTCTCCATTTAAAGAGATGGAAACCACGGAATTCTCACTGCTTGTAAGATCAGAGTTTTTAAAATTCTCCTCGTTAGAAAAAGTAAAATTTTCATCTTTTACGGCAGATTTTTTTAAAGTAGCGTCCGCTACAAATTCCGTGCCGCTAGGCGTAGAGCTATTACTCGCCATGGAATTTGAATGATCGAAGGCCGAATTTAAAGCGTCCGATGAAACAAGACGCGAAGTGGAATTTTTAGTATCCAAGGAAGTAAAATTTTGCGCGTTTGGTGAAGCGATATCCAGCGCAGATGTAGAATTTAAGGCATCAGGTGCAATGGGATCTGGCGCAAAAGAAGTGGGGCTTAAAGCATCCTGCGAAGCCTGCGCTCCTGCTTCAGCGCTGTTTGCATTCACAGCCCCCTCTTGCTGTGCCGTCAAATCTTGCGCGCGCTTTTGCGCTTTCATCTCATTTACCGCTTCGATGATATCTTCCAGTTCATTTTCATACATCAATTAGCCACCTCTTAAATTCCGCTTGTTTGCTCGCATCGACGCTTAAAAAGCGCTCCAGCATCGCCATATTGACGCCCGAGCTTACTCGATGATTTAAATTTAGCCGCGCAAAAAGCACCGCCGCATCGCCATCTTGCGGATTATCGCGTAAAATACCGCGGCAAATCCGCATCGCGCCGTAGATATCACCTTCTTTCTCAAGCTCCATAGCGTATGCTAGTGCGCCATTCAAAGCTAGCTCCTAAGCCTTACTTGCGTAATCTGCGATGATCGAGCCAATCTCTGCGGTCGAGCAAATTTCTTTGGCGTCGTACTGCGCAATGTCCTTGGTGCGGTATCCGTCGCGAAGCACGGCGCGCACCGCAAGCTCGATCGCCGCCGCGGCCTCATTTTCGCCGAATGCGTATTTTAGCATCATCGCAGCGCTTAAGATCGTAGCTATCGGGTTTGCGATCCCCTGCCCCGCGATATCGGGCGCGCTGCCGTGGATCGGCTCGTAAATTCCCACCTTGCCGCCGATACTCGCACTCGGAAGTAGCCCGATCGAGCCGCAGATCATGCTCGCCTCATCGCTTAAAATATCGCCGAATAAATTCTCCGTCAAGATCACGTCAAACTGCGCAGGCGCCCGCACGAGCTGCATCGCGGCGTTATCGACGTACATAAACTCCAAATTTATACCCTCGTAATTTTTGGCTAGCTCGCTTACGACCTCGCGCCACAGCTGGCTTGTTTCAAGCACATTAGCCTTATCCACGAGCGTTATCTTTTTGTTTCGCAAAAGCGCAGCCTCAAAGGCAACTTTTGCCACGCGCTCGATCTCAGAGACGTTGTAGCACATCGTATTTAGCGCGTCCTTTTCGTTTTTAACGCGCGGCTGCCCGAAATAAATTCCGCCCGTAAGCTCGCGCACCACCATTATATCGACGCCCTTGATGATCTCTGGCTTTAGCGTCGAAGCGTTTATCAACTCATCAAAAATCATCGCAGGACGCAGATTTGCAAAAGCTCCAAGCTCTTTGCGGATTTTCAGTAGCCCGCTTTCGGGGCGCAGTTCGCGCGGCAGGCCGTCCCATTTAGCGCCGCCGATCGCACCGAAAAGCACCGCATCGCTTGATTTAGCGGCATTTAGCGTCTCATTCGGAAGCGGAACGCCCATAATGTCGATTGCCGCGCCGCCCATCAAGCGATAGTCAAAATTTAGCTCGAAATTAAATTTATGGCTTACGGCATCAAGCACCTTGATCGCTTCTTCGATGATCTCAGGGCCGATTCCGTCGCCTTTTATCACGCATACGTCGTATTTTTTCATCCAAATTCCTTACAAGTTTATCTTTGTTTTTGCGTAATTTATCGCTCCGCCCGCGTCGAGTAGCTTTTGCATAAACTCGGGGATTGCGCCGAATTTATACTCAGTTTTTTGAGTTAAATTTTTAATTACGCCGCCCTTTAGATCGATGCTAAGCTCGTCGCCCTGCGCGATTTTATCCGTCTCGTCGCATTCGAGGATCAAAAAACCCGTGTTGAAGCTGTTTCGATAAAAAATCCTAGCGAAGTTTTTTGCGATCACGCATGAAATCCCGGCGGCCTTAAGCGCCATCGGAGCGTGCTCGCGCGAGCTGCCGCAGCCGAAATTTTTCCCCGCTACGATGATATCGCCGCGAGCTATTTTGGACGAAAAATCCCTGTCCGCATCCTCCATGATGTGCGTCGCAAGCACCGCTGCGTCGGAGGTATTTAGGTAGCGCGCCGCGATAATAATGTCGGTGTCGATATCATCGCCGAATTTCCATACTTTTGCCATATTTCCGCCTTAAATTTTAAAATAGATGCGCGATTTTACCGACAAATTTATTAAAATCCGCTCAATCGCTCCGATATGAGGGCGGAATTCCTCGCTTGAAATTTAGGGCTAAATTTAAACGCGAGAGCGCAGAGATAGGAAGTTTAGAGGCGTTAAATTTTAAATCGGCGGCGTAAAGGGCGGAATTTCGGCGCGCTAATTTTCGTCTTGTGAACGCAGAATTTTAGCGAGCAGTCTTAAATTTAGCTAAAAATATAACCTAAATTTTAAAATTTAGCCTAATTCTTAGGATTTGAAAAATTATTAAATTTAGACTATTTGCGCCGTATATAAGCAAAAATAAAGAGCGTTTCGGTATAATCCGATTTTCCAAAACCAAATACACAACGACACAAGGAGATTTTATGGCGAGCCCAAAAGACGCCTTAAGCCCCATCGAGCAATTTTTCGACGACAATCAAAAAAGCTACATCACCTACGAAAGACTGATAAAATTTTTCGATAAAGCCCCCACCGCGACGGCCGTTAAGAAAGTCGAAGCGCTTACGAAAAAATTTGACGTCGAGCTGATCTCCGCCGCAGAAATCTCCAAAATCAAAAATTTAGAGGACGCGAAACTCAAAGAAGCCACGCAAAAAAAGCTGCTAGACGAGGGCTGGGACGAGGAGTTTGACCTATCCAGTGACGTCGAGCTTTTGGAATGGAGCCGTTCGGACAGCCCGGTGCGGATGTATCTGCGCGAAATGGGACAGATCCCGCTGCTGACGAAAGAAGAAGAGATCGAGATCAGCAAAAAAATCGAGCTCGGCGAGGACATCATCATCGACGCGTTTTGCTCGGTGCCGTACTTAATAGACTTCATTTTAGACTATAAAGAGCCGCTAATCAACCGAGAACGCCGCGTCAAGGAGCTTTTCAAGAGCTTTGACGACAGCGACGAAGAGGGTGAAGAGGAGGACGAAGAGGAACTATCGGAGGAGGATTACGACGACGAGGAGGATGAGGAAAGCGCCGACGAGGCGAAGCAAAGGCGATCCAAAAAGAACGATAAGCGCGCTCTAAAGGTCATCGAAAGCTTCAAGGCTCTTGAAAAAGCCAAAAAGGACTGGATGAAATTTGCCGAGAAAAACGCCGAGGCGATTAAGGAGAGTAAGGGAATTTTATCGAAGCTAAACTTGGCGTTTAAAAAGAAAATTTTAAAAGAAAAGCTCATGGATCTGGGGCCAACCAGCAAGCTCATCACTGAGATCGTAAAATCGATGGAGACCGCGCTAAAAAGCGACGAGGGCTTTGAAAAGGAGCTCAAACGCCTAGAGTACAAGCTGCCGATGTTTAGCGCCGAACTGCGCGAAAATCACAAAAAAATTCTAAAAGAGATTACGAGACTTAGCAAAGACGACATCATCGCGCGCGTGCCGGAAGCTACGATGGTCTCGACCTACGTCGATATAAAAAAGCTCTTTTTGACAAAAGAAGCTAGCAAAAAAAGCTTCAATCTCGAGCCTGAGCGGCTGAAAGAAATTTTAGAGCAGATCAAGCGCGGCAAACGCATCAGCGATAACGCAAAAGCGCGCATGGCGAAGTCCAACCTGCGCCTGGTCGTCTCCATCGCTAAGCGCTACACCAACCGCGGATTGCCGTTTTTAGACCTCATCCAGGAGGGCAATATCGGGCTTATGAAGGCTGTGGATAAATTTGAATACAAGCGCGGCTATAAATTTTCGACATACGCGACGTGGTGGATCCGCCAGGCGATATCGCGCGCCATCGCCGATCAAGCGCGCACAATCCGCATCCCGATCCATATGATCGAGACGATAAATCGAATTAATAAAATCACGCGCAAATATATGCAAGAAGGCGGCAAAGAGCCCGATATCAACGTCATCGCGCAAGAGGTAGGCCTTAGCGTAGATAAAGTAAAGCAGGTCATCAAAATCACAAAGGAGCCGATCAGTCTAGAAGCGCCGATCGGAAACGAGGATGACGGCAAATTCGGCGATTTCGTCGAAGACAAAAGCTCGGTTTCGCCGATCGAGCAAATTTTAAAATCCGACCTAAAAGAGCAGATCGACGATATCTTGGAACAGCTCAACGACCGCGAGCGCACGGTAATCCGCATGCGATTCGGACTGCTTGACGACGAGAGCGACCGCACGCTTGAAGAGATCGGCAAGGAGCTCAATATCACTCGCGAGCGCGTCCGCCAGATCGAAAGCTCGGCGATCAAAAAGCTAAAACACCCAAAGATCGGCCGCAAACTAAAAACCTATATTGAGAGCTAGAGCGAAACGCAGATATAGCGATCTAGCGACACGCCGAGGTGGCGGGGCTTTTTAAAGCGATGTTATCGCGCGTACCTGAAAAATCATAGAATTCCGTTCTAAATCCAAAGCGGAATTCTAAAAAATTTTATAAATTCTACGATTTTGCTTAGTTTGATATGCGAACCGAACTGAGTAGTGTAGGTTATTCAAGGAGACTTTATGAAAACTTTAGTAATCGTTATTTTAGACGGCTTTGCCGACTGGGAGGCTTCGCTACTGACTCCCGCGCTACGATATTTCACGGACTA
>CALKQT010000064.1 GCA_937990735.1 uncultured Campylobacter sp.
GGCAGTGCTGATATGTTGACGCTAGATGCGCGCGTTGCGCAGCAAAATCTAAAGCTGCGCGCGCCAGATGTGTGGATCCGCTCGCGCCGCAACTCTTACAATAAGCCCAATGGCAACTTCACGCGGAAAAGAAAAATGTATAGTGAATGCGTCTGCTAGAAGCGAAGTAAAAATCGGTACGATAAACGAGAATGAAGTAAAAGCTAAGCGGGCGACAGGCTATTTTTTAGAAAATCAATGTACCTTAATAATCGCAAACAACAATCTGCGTAGAGTAAAAGAATAGCGAATTTATAAAATAATGAGCACAACAGATGCACGAATAGACTAAATTTTAACTTTCAATGGAGAGTGAGAATATAGCGATAAAAGCAGAGCTTCGCTCCAGCTTGCGCTGCAGCCGCATTAGCGAGACCATGCGAAAGTGCATCTCTAATAATACCCAACCCGTTACTCATTTTTTGCTCCTTCTTCTGGATTGTTTTTAATCAAATTTCTATCTGAAAAATTTATAAAAAATATCAATAAAAGTAGAAAAACTACCCCTTTTAAAAAGAATTTAAACTGTGCGGTCATCAAATATGGTCTTAACAATCTATGATCAAAATTATATTCCTTATATATCTTTCCATCTTTATCTTCAAGCTGTAAAATTTCATTATTACCTAATATATCTGGGCTTGGCTCGCCGTAAATTTTGATTTTTTGCCCTTTTAGCTTTTCATAAATATCGCTATCGCTTTTGCTTATTTCATAAACCTTTTTCTTTCCGTTTTCTAGTTCTATATGTATTCGTCCGCCGCTTCCGCGAAAATTATAATAAACGTTTCTTAAAATTCCGGCATCTATCTCAAGCTCATTCAATTGTTTGGGCGACGTATCCGTTCTATAAATAGCAAGAAGTATCCCGCACAGAACAAAAAGCAAACCATAACAGCCTATGCTAGCCACCTGTGCCGGCGGATGCGAAACTCCCCTGATAAAAACGCGTCTATAAAATACATCGTAAAAATAATAGAAGAACCTTTTTATATATTTTGTTATGAATTTCATAAAATTTCCCTTCATATTCTTTTGAATATTTTATTGAGCCGATAATAAATTTGCTCTAAATTTACAAAATTTCCCGCTTTAAATTTTAAATCTGAAGAAGCTTTAAAACCAAGCAAAATTCAAAGATTAAATATACGAAATCGCCACGGCAGAGTTTCCACCTGCGTAGCTATGACTTAGCGCCGTGAAGTATAAAATTTCATCCGCCCTACTCTTCAAACAGATTTCTCTCCGCAGTCCTTAGCACGCGACCGAGCGCCTCGCGCGCCTTATCGGTTGCGATGCGGCCTTTGGCGGTCTTTTCGATGTAGCCGTTGGCGAGCAGATAGGGCTCGATAACGTCCTCGATCGTGCCCTCATCCTCGCTAAGCGCCGCCGCGATCGTGCTAAGCCCCAAGGCACGGCGCTTGGCGTCAAATAAAATTTCCAAATATTTTATATCCATCTCGTCAAAGCCCTGCTCGTCCACGCCCAGCGCCTCAAGCCCTTCGCGCGCGCGATCGTGCGAGATAGCGCCCTCGTCGCGCACCTCGGCAAAATCGCGTATGCGGCGCAGTAGCCTTAGCGCAATACGCGGAGTGCCGCGGGAACGACGCGCGATCTCGGCGCTGGCGTCGCTTGCGCTCTCCTTCCCGAGTTTAACAGAAGCGATCTGTACTATCCGCGCAAGCTCGGCGTGCGTGTAAAACTGCAGGCGAAACTGCATGCCGAAGCGATCCCGCAGCGGCGCGGAGATCATGCCCGCGCGCGTCGTGGCGCCGATGAGCGTAAAGTGCGGAATGTCGATCTTGATGGTTTGCGCGGCGGGACCCGAGCCGATGATAATGTCGAGGCGGAAGTCCTCCATCGCCGAATACAGCACCTCCTCGATCGCCGGGCTTAGACGGTGTATCTCGTCTATGAAAAGCACGTCGCCGCTTTGCAGGTTCGTTAAAATCGCCGCCAGATCGCCCGCCTTTTCGATCATCGGCGCGGCGGTGACCTTGATAGCGGCACCCATCTGAACGGCGATGATATGCGCTAACGTGGTTTTGCCTAGCCCGGGCGGCCCGTAGAAAAGCACGTGATCAAGCACGTCGGCGCGCTTTTTCGCCGCGGCGATGGCGATAGCGAGGTTTGATTTGATCTTCTCTTGCCCCACGTAATCCTCGAAGCTCGACGGGCGCAGCGAGCTCTCCACGCTCTCATCGAGCTGCATCTTTTCGATCTCTACAATTCTGTCCATAATCTCTCTTTAATCGTTTTTAAAATTTTAGCAAGTGTAGCGAAAAATGGCTAAATTTTGACAATTTTAAAGGGACGGATCTTTGCGGGCGGAATAAAATTTGCCGCGCGGAATTTTACGGTACGCGCTTAGGGCTGGGGCTAAAAAGCAGAGCACCCGTCGCGAAAGACTGCGAAATTTTAGCGCGGCAGGTTTAAGACTACGCTCATACCGCTACGCCCGCTATGCCTTAAGTGCGGAATTTTATTGTGGCGGCTTCCAAACAGCGCGCGGGTCGCTAACTGCGCTAAATTTTACGGCGCAGAATTTAGCGCGTAGAATTTAAAGTATAAAATTCCGCCTCGCAGAGCCCCGCTGTGCAGCGCGGAATTTTAGCGCATAAAATTACCGCGGCATGAGGGGCACACAGATGCTGCGAGCGGAATTTTAACGCACAAATTTGAAGCTAGCCGCAGAGTTTGCGAGAGACGGAATAAACTTGGCAGAATCATAG
This sequence comes from uncultured Campylobacter sp., assembly GCA_937990735.1. Classification (GTDB taxonomy): domain Bacteria; phylum Campylobacterota; class Campylobacteria; order Campylobacterales; family Campylobacteraceae; genus Campylobacter_B. The sequence goes on from CALKQT010000064.1 coordinate 2,772, forward strand.
CGCACAGAATTAAAGAGCGAAATTTAGCCAATTGAAAAATACGCACGGAATTTTACGACGTAAAATTTGGCGCTGGAATTTTGCGATATTAAATTCGGCGTTTGGAATTTTGCAGCGAAATTTTGCAGCAAAATTTTGTCTCGTAGAATTTTAATGCGAATTTCGCTTTTACGGCAGCGAGGCTTTAAATTCTGCGCTTCAAGCTTCGCGGCACGTAGCAGGCTAGAATTTTATCTCGCGTAGTCGGTTAAAATTTCGCAAGAAATTCTACGTAGAATTTTATGCAAAATTTTGCCTTGCGCGCTTGCGCAGCTAGGTAAAATTTCGCGCGCAATTTTGTTTTTCAAGACGACTTAGAATTTAGCGCGGATTTTAAAATTTACCGCTAAACTTAACGCGAGCTCGTGCGATTAAATTTAGCCTCGCAATCTCGCGACGCCTTATCGATCGCGCCCCAAATTAAGGCGCCAAATTTTTCTTGCGCGAGCCTAGTTCTACAAATCGTGCTTTTCGATCAAAACGCTCTTATTATCGTCGTCGCCACTACAGAACGCTCTATATGAGCCGGACATTGTGTTTTCGAATAAAAACACTACGCCGCCCTTTTGAAATTTTTTCGAGCAGCCCTTGGCATATAGCTCGGCGAGTTTCGGGCTATCCGGAGCATAAAACTGATAGCTATCGGTGAAGTGCTCCACGTATCGGTAGGTGATCTCTGCCCAAGGCGCACTGCTGTCGCCGCTTCTATTTAGCACGATGGTTCTGGCATTTATCGCCGCGAGCTTTGACTTTAGCTCCCCGAATGTCTTTTTGTCCCAGCCAATGAGCTTTAACCCCTCGCCTATGCTCGGCGCATTATCTTTTAAAATAGAATTTGAGTAAAATTTCGTCTTATTGCTGTCCAAATCAATCCAAATATATTCATCGCCATAAGTGCTCTGGATCGTAACGCGCAAATTTTTAGGGAAGTTGCGATCTGCAAAAGCTAACAGGTCTAGAAATTTCTCGCGATTTTGCTCGTAATTTTGCATTAACGGGGCTTTATCCAGCTCCATATCATCTTTATCAAAGAAAGAATTAAACGCGAAAAATACCGCCAAAATCGGCAGCACCTTTACGCAAAAGAGCAAACCCAGAACTACAGCTATGATGATTTTTAAAGCTTTAGCCAAATTTTTTCCTTAAATTTTATGAGCTGTTTAGGCCTGACGGCTGGTTTATGTTTGAACTCTACGGCTGCGTGCGTAGAATTTAGCGCTCATAGCGTATTTTAGAGCTGCGGCTCGGATCATTCATGAAAAGCGCTCGTGCGTTGCAGTCGGCGACAGAAATAGCACCCGCAGCGGAAGTAGGTAAACTCTCGCACGGCGCCCCCGTATAAAATATACCGCGCAGAGTATCCACCCAAAGCGCCTACGATCTCTCGCACTAGGTAAAGCGCTCGCAATCGCTCTCGCCGAATAAATTTCAAGCGGCGCGAGCCGTTTACATAGCCTGCGGCACGCGAAAACGAAGCGTTAATTTAAGGCAAGCATAGTTTTATTGCTAGAATTTCAGCGCGTAAATTTTAAAATTTAGCCCAAATCTCGTTATTGCTTATATTCAAACTCCTCGCTCGGGAAGCTCTCCTCCTTGACTTCGCGCGCGTATTCGCGCACCGCGCCTTTTACCAGCTCGGCGCCGTCTAAATAGCGCTTAACGAATTTCGGCCGAAACTCCGTGAAAAACCCGCACATATCGCTCCACACGAGCACCTGTCCGTCTATGCCGACGCCAGCGCCGATGCCGATGACGGGCACGTCGGTGCCTAGCGCCACTTGATTTGCGACCGAGCAGATCGTCCCCTCGACCAGCAACAGCACCGCACCCGCCTCAGCAAGCGCTCTGGCGTCGCTTAAGACCTCGCGCGCCCCCTCCTCACCGCGCCCGCTTACCTTGTAGCCGCCCATAAAGCGCGAAAACTGCGGCTTTAGCCCGATGTGGCTCATCACGGCGATACCGTTTCGATTAAGCAACGCCACGGTATCTGCCATATGCGCGCCGCCTTCGATCTTGACGGCGTCGCAGCCGGTGCTCTCATAGACTTTGGCGCAGTTTTGCAGCGCAAGCTCTGGCGTCGCGCACGAGCAAAACGGCATATCTACGACCATATACGCTCGCTTTAGCCCTCGTCTTACGGCGCGCGCATGATATATCATCTGCTCTACGCTTGCGCCCAGGGTCTCGGAGTGCCCGCCGAAGCTCATATTTAGGCTGTCACCTACGAGCACCATATCGACCTCGTCATCGAAAATTTTAGCAAAAAGCGCGTCGTAGGCAGTGATCATCACGATCTTCTCGCCGGATTTTTTCATCTCGTATAATTTAGAAAGCGTGATTTTTGACATTTTGGCTCCTTTGCTCGGTTAAAATTTAGATACAATTTTAGCATAAGCCGAATTTGACATTTATAAAATTTTAAAGTAAAATGCGCGCTCATTCTTTCGGGGGTGACTTGGCTTCGACGGGAACGGATGGGTCAAGGCTGCATGTCGCTTTGGATACAGCGTATAAAATCCAAACTAAATTTAAACGCAAACAACGTTAAATTTGCTCCTGCTTACGCTAAAGCTGCGTAAGTCCAGTTGAGCCCTGCTCTGCGCCGATACTATCTAAGCGCGGCTGCGGGTAATCTGCGATAGCGTAGCTCTGCGGCGTGACGAGTCGTAGGGTGAACTCTTAGTCTTTGCGCCGGCGGGTCGTTTTGGAAAGTGAGCGAGCCTGCGCGAGAATTTCACTTTTGCTAAACATGTAGAGGCTTTGGTCGTTTGTTTTCGGACTGCGGTTCAATCCCGCACACCTCCACCAATTATCTATTTTTAAATTTTAATCACTTTTTATTAGAGTTACATTTGGCTCCTGCACACGGGCGCTCATCCTAAATTTTAATTATTCCAGCCTCTTTCATTTTTATTTTAGATATAATCTTTTCCGAAATATTAGGACTCTTATTAGGGGCTTTTTCGCATTAGGGGTTTCCTATATGTACAAAGGCATATATTTTGCTAAAATTCGACGGCGGGGGCGTCAAAAGCATCAAGAAGTACAAGACGCGATACAAAATATTATAGAAGAGAGGAGAAAGAGATGAATAAATTTGTTGTGCTGTCATTGGCATATGTTGCTTTACTAGCGGGGTGTAGCCTAAGTAATCGCTTTTTTATTCCGGGTACAAATATGTCTAGAAGTACTTGCGGTTTTATTTTTCATGACTATATACCTCATGATAAACTTTACGTACCGAGGAGCCTTGAGGATTTTTTAGATATATATTCAAGAGCTAAAAGCCAAAAAAGCGGTGAATATGAATATAAGCTAGTAGAGACCTTATCTCACTATTATAATGGCACATCAACTATGGTTCCAATAGAATCTTGTGACGATAAATGGTGTAAAATTTACTATCCATGCGGCGATACGGAGTACTATGTCAAGAAGGATGAAATACAACGGCTTTATGACCTAATGTATCCAAATAAAAGATAGGACTTTAAGTAGGAGGAGAGATGAGAAATTTTGTTATATCTTTTATCGCATTATGCCTATATGGGTGCAGCCCTACGATTTTAGGGCATAAAATCACTTTTGCAAAACACGAAGACGGTGCGTTTTACGGGGAATGCGGCGAAAAAATAGATCAAAAAATTATATATAAATTTAAAGATGGCGTTATTCGTAAAATTTTCTATGAAGATAAAGAGGAATTTACTTATTATGATGAGATAGTCATCCCTATCCAATCCTGCGAAGGCGGATGGTGTAAAATTTACTATCCTTGCGGTCAAAAAGAGTATTTTGTAAAGAAGGACAATATAGAAAAATGGTATTAATTTTATACTTGAAAGGAGAGTCGTGAAATATTTTATATCTTTTATATTGTTATTATTCTTTTGTGGATGTGAGCCGTATTTTATGAAATATGCCGCCAAATGCGCCGGCGCCGATGATAAATCCGCTCAAAAGAATATGTATTGGTTTAAGGATAGGCATAAATATAGTTACTTTTATGAGGGGGAATATAGAACCTATGCATCCAAAAATGAAAATGATGTTTTGGCAAGACCCGATTATCCTATATTTGTAATTAGCCACTGCGATGATAAGTGGTGCGAGGTCGTTGAAAAGTGCAGCGATATAAAAGTATTTGTAAAAAAGAGTGATATAATACCGTATAAAAGATGAGGCGCCGCCTTAAGGTGTAAATTAAAATTTAAGCATATCCGCACGGGAATATCATAAGGCGTTATAAATAGAATTCCAATAAAGGAGCGAAAATAAGATGAGAATTTTGACATTAGTATTAGTTATAATTTGGATGGCAATATTTAGCGGCTGCATGAATCCGATACCCAATAAGTTTTTAACAAGCAATAATTATGGATTTGTTAGTCAGTGTGCAGGCATTTTCGACTTCGGAGCGGATTATGAAATCGATGATAGCAAAATTTATGCCTTTAAAAAAAACGTGCACCGTACAATTTATATTAAAACGGAGCAAAATTTTATACCTACGCAGATAAACGCAGGGTTGGCGGGACTTGTTCCTATCGAAAGCTGCAACGATAAGTGGTGCAAAATTTACTATCCCTGCGATAAAACGGAGTATTTCGTAAAGAAAGACGATATAGTAAAAAGAAAGTACTAGCCGCCGGGCGAAAGAACTTGGCGCGGATTTTAAAATTTCAATACGCGCAGAGCATCTAAGCGAGCGTAGCGTAAATTTAAAGCGGCTTGAGAAGCAAATAAAACAAGAAGGATTCAAAAATGAAAAGTATAAAAGGTATTTTCCGTTATCTTTTTCCGGTAAGAGATGGACGGGAACTCTATGGACTTAAAATTCCAAAAGGGCAAAGCGATCGTTTTGGAAAAGAATTTATATTCGAGCCCGAATCGATTGCGAAATCGGACGCGCAAAAACTCGGTATAAAAATAGATCCAAAGCTTTTAAGCGATAAGCGGATTAAATTTCATATACGCGATATGTATTATAAGACATATTATGATATAACATCTTTCGGTATCGATGAGAGCTACGCCGATTCGCGGCAAATAGATCTTGATTTGGAAGACATAAAACAAATTGTAAAATCGGATGCAGACGATCCTTATTATGTATATGGCTATAGCTTAAACATAGAGCAGATGAGATCTTTTGGATGCCTTGATATGGTTAAGCCCGGTTTTTCATACTTCTTTGGTTCCTCTGCCGGCCATGAAAGAATAATCAAAGCTCCAAATAGCGGCGATAAAAATATAAAAGGCTGCTATATAAATGTCTTTGATAGCGATACGGAAGCTTTTTACTTGGCGCTATTGGACGTTAAGCTGCCTTTTAGCGAAGTTGCGAAAATAGTCGCTCCGCTGAGCGTAGAGGCAAATATCCATTATTCTTATAGCCTCTCCGAAGAGCAGATTATAAAATTGGGATTTCCTGAAATTTTAAAAGAAAATGGCGGCAAAATCGACGCTCAAATATCGGTAGAGATAGCATAATCTAAAATTTAGCCGTTAATGGGTAATTATAGAAGTTTGGTGGGTTGTAAATTTATGAGGAGCGCAAATGACTACTATGTATGTTGCTTTTTATTTATCGTCGGATAAATATAACTTTGATTTTTCGGACTTGATCCTAGATGAGAAGATCAATGAATATAAAATTAGTTATATAGAAAAATATAAAATCGGCGACATAGATGAAAGGCGCGGCAAGGTTAGAAATAGCTGTAGCTGGCTATGCTATACTGCCAAGAAAGAGTGCGTATTTACAAGCGATGCCTTAAAAGATTTGTATGAAATTTTAAAAGCAAACTTTGGCGATATTAAAAAGAGGATATCGGCATTAAAGTTAAACGTTAACATCGATATAATGATAGACGCGACGGAGAAGGACGATGTATATTCTATCGACTTTAGTAAAGAAATGCTAAAAATGTGCGCCGAACTAAATGCCGATGTGTGCGTAGATGGGATATATTATTAATTTGTATAGGAATAAAGATGGCGTGGAAAATAAATTTCTAATACTCCGCTCAAAAGGTAAAAATGAATAAATTTATAAAGCGGCTTTCTTTCTTTACCCTTGTTATTTTAACCGCCGCCCTCATTTCCCAAGGAGCCGCCGCATCCTCTAGCTGGGTTACCTGGGGCTTTAGCGTAGGCGCCTCTGCAGAGCTTAGCGGAACCTCTTCCAAAGATAGTTCCAAATCAAGCAACTCCGTAGCCTCTAATCTTAGCGGCAATAATATTAAAATTTTAACTGATAGCAATAAAGATACCTCTATAAATATCAAAGGCTCAAATTTATATGCTAGTAATGATATACACCTAAGCACTCATAATCTATTTATGGATGCTTCGCAGGATAAAATTAACACAGGAACGTATTTTGGACCAGAAAAAAAGATTCCATAACCCCTTCTTTAGTGAGGAGCTAAATAAATTTTTAAATGTTATGCTAAAGCATGAGCTGCCTTACAAGGATAAACTTATTAAGCAGCTTAATAATTTGAGAATTAAAAAGATCGAGGAAGATGTGGGTCTTAAGGTCTTTGTCTTTGAGGTAATAGATCAAAATTTGCTAGATTATAAGGGCATACCCTCTCCAGCAATAGATATGTTGGTGCGTAGCGATCCGTACTATATAACAGAATTCCTGCTTCACTGGACTGAACATACAAAAGAGTTGGAGATTTGTAATCTTGCAAGCGAAGCATATTTAGAACTAGAAAATTTTGAGGATATCGAATTCTTGGATTAGTAAATTTTTAAATATTACTAGAAACGATGGCAAAACTGTCAAACATAGATTTTTTAACCCAAAAATAAAGTGAAAGGAGACATTATGTCAGTTGAAGAAGATATTGATATTCTGTTTATAGATGAAGACTATGTAAATATCGTACCGCAGGATCTTTTAGAGCGCGGTATAAACTTAAGAGAGAAGCTCGGTTTTTATGAAATCGCTTGGAAATTTGACGATGTAATGGA
>CALKQT010000065.1 GCA_937990735.1 uncultured Campylobacter sp.
GTTTAAAATTTCATAAAGTGTGGTTTTGGCGCATGAATTTTAAAATAGAATTCTACTTGGAATTCAAACATAGAATTCCATAGTAATTTCACCACAAAATTCTATCGCATAGACGGAATTTAACCGCTATTCTAACGCCATAAATTTCACTGCCGCCCTACTTCTTTTTCATCTTCCAAAATATCGTTTTGCACTCTGATATTATCGCGCAGTAGGTATTTTAGCTCATTTAGCGCCCTACCAGAAAACAGCCGCTCGTCGATGATGATATCCACGTTCGTGGCGTTCTTATCGACGCATTGTAAAAAATCCTCGAGCGCGTAAACGAATGAAATATCCATAAAAGTTGCCTTGCTGCAATCGATCGTGAGCTTTTTCGGCGCGCCGAGAGACGATAGATCATCCACGATACGCGCGCTGTTGGCAAAAAAACATCGGTCCGATAATCTCGACGAATTTCGCATCGTCGCGGTCTAGAGTTTGGATAGCAAATTTCTTTTTGCCTTTGCGCGAATCAGCATAATACGTTATCCATGCAAGCACTACGCCCACGCCCACGGCAAAGATGAGATCCACAAACACCGTTAGCAAAAATACGGCGATCATCACGAACGCGTCTTTTTTCGGTACGTGCGTTAAGCCTGCGCAGCATGCGATAATCTAGGATATCGACACGCCTACCTTTATCAAAATCCCCGCCAGCACCGCTAGCGGCACATATGCGACTGCTCGTGCAAACACCAATACCGCGCCAGTAGCAAAAATACTGAGTGCGTGATCCCAGATAGTCTACCAAGCCCGCCCGCTTTTATATTTGCGACCGTTCTCATCGTAGCGCCTGCTCCCGGAATACCGCCGACAAAGCCCACGAGTGCATTACCGATACCTTGACCGATGAGCTCTTGATTTGAGGAGTGTTTGGTTTTGGTGATAGAATCCGCCACAAGCGAAGTTAGCAGCGAATCTATCGTGCCTAAAATCGCTAAAATTAACCCATATCCTACGATGGAACCAATGTGAGTTAAATTCGGTACCGGCACCGTAAAGCTAGCAAAGCCCGTAGGAATCGCGCCTATTGTAGGTGCGTCAAGGCTCATTGCATAGCAAATCGGAGTTAGGACTACTAGCGCCAAAAGCGACGTAGGCACAAGCCTTGAGAGCTTTTTGGGAGTAAGATATAAGATCGCCAGCGTCGCTGCGCTAAGACCGAGTGCTGCGGGATTTAGATGCGCGATGCTCTGAGGGATAGCGACGATCGCGTCCGTAATTTTGCCTAAGCCCTTTTGCCCTAACATCGGATTTATCTGAAGCAAAATTATGATGACGCCCACGCCGTTCATAAAGCCTGAAACGACCGAATACGGGATATATTTGATAAATTGCCTAAGCGCAAAATTCCAAAAGCGATCTGAAAGAGCCCCGCCGCGGCAAATACCGCCATCACCGAGCCGATCTCAAGTGTGCCCGTATTGCTCGTAAATTTCACGACCACGGCGGCGCTTACGACCGTCATAGGTCCCGTAGGTCCTGAGATTTGCATTTTTGTGCCGCCAAAAGCCGCCGCAAAAAACCCTAACACGATCGCCCCCCAGATACCTGCACTAGCTCCTAGCCCGCTTGCGATACCAAACGCTAACGCCAACGGTAACGCGATAATGCCTGCAGTCAGTCCGCCCGTAATGTCGCCTTTTATATTCAAAATACTCTCCAAAAATTCAAATAAAAATATGATTATAGAGCAATCCGCCTAAATTTAGGCTTTGTAGCGCAGGGTTTTGGATGTAGAATTTGCCGCAAATTTTTTATCACGGAGCTTTTGTGAGGCAGAATTTTGCGATCTCGCGGTGCTAAATTTTAAAATTTAGCACCGCGGGGTTTTTAAATTTATCTAAATTTCAAACCCCGCAAGTATAATCCGCCATAGATTTTAAAATT
>CALKQT010000066.1 GCA_937990735.1 uncultured Campylobacter sp.
CTTCGCCGCCATAAAGGGTGTCGTTGCCTTCTTGACCGTAAAGCTTGTCGGCTCCAGATTCTCCGTAAAGTATATCGTCGCCGCTATTGGCGTATATCGTATCATCTCCGGCTTGCCCGTGAATTTCATCATTAGCATTTGCTCCGTAGATAGAATCATTGGCATCGGTTCCTTTAAAAGCAGTTTGGGTTTCGAAATCATGGATAGATAATTTCGTTCCGTCTGCAAATTCGAAATTCTCTATCATGCCGCCATTATAAACGGATCCATCCCATTTATAGGCATTATTTATCGTTATCTTATCCTTGGTTCCTTTAATGGAAATTTCAAGGTTATCGATATTGTTCTCGGCTCTTTTAACGATTAGATCTTCTTTCTTAATCCCCTCTTTAAATTTAATCGTATCGGTTCCGCCCGCATCGTAAATGTTATCCGCTCCGTCGCCTCTACCGAATATATAAGTATCATCTCCCCATCCACCGTCAAGACCGTCGTTACCGGCTCCACCTTCTATGATATCGCTATGATCTCCTCCGTAAAGAGCATCGTCGCCCTCGCCACCATAGAGGATATCGTTACCATTTCCGCCGTCAAGAGTATCATTACCTTCGCCGCCATAAAGGGTGTCGTTGCCTTCTTGACCGTAAAGCTTGTCGGCTCCTTCGGAACCTACCATCATATCATTTGCATTGGTGCCGCTGGAATTGGAGGTTATCGTTGCTATGTCTAGCTTATTTTGCGTCTCTTGGCCTATGGCGGCTATATACTCGCTTAGCACCCCTCGTTTATTCGCTCCGTATGCGAACTCGGCAAGTAGGCTAAGTCCTGCGGCGAACTCCTTTTTACTCTGAAACAATGTAGCAAACTCCGCCAAATCCACGAAAGCCTTCTTCGGGTCGCTTAGGTTTATCTCTTTAAATTTATCGATTACTTTGGTGAAATTCAGTCTGAAATCATACTTCGGTTTAGCAGATGCGTTTGCACCGCCGCTTGCGGTATCGGATTTTGAATTATCACCCGCCGAAGCGCCGCCGCTTGCAGACCCCGAGGCACCATTGCCCGCAGCCGCATCGTTAGGCACGGAGATCATATCCAGACTTATTAGATCCGCATAGCTTTTTAGTCTCGTTTGAGCCAGTAGCGAAGCATAGGAGTAGTTTAAAATTTTCTCATAAGTTTCGTTCGTGTTTTTGATGATAGCTTTTATATCGTCATTGCTTATATAATAGAGCTCCGCAGTCTTTGAGCCGGTGAAAGCATCGATTACTTTGATCTTATATTTTATACTCTCAAACTCCTTTAGTAGGTTTTCATCTATGGATTTAGAACTATCTAGAAGCGCTCTGTATTGAGACGGAGTAAGGCTTAGTCTTCTGGCGTTTGGATTACCGGAGTTTATCACGTTGCCGTCTGCATCTACGTTGATGTTTGATCCTGCGCCTAGATTTACATTGCTTGGAAGCTTCACCCCTTTTAGGTTTACTTCGTAGCCCGCGGCATTAGAATTTCCGCCCGTGCTTCTTGCCGCAGTCTCGCTCCAGGCTTTTATAAGAGCAGGCAGAGCCTTGAGCTGCTCCTCTTTAGTACTTAAGCGAGAGTAGCTATCTAGTGCGGCAGCTAGCTCTTTATTTAAAGCAGCAGCCGATCTTAGATCTCTTAGTAATCCAAAGCCTTTGATATTTGCTCTAGCCATATCTTCTGAGTTTAACGGCGTTTCATCTTTAAATTTGGAGTTTATCGTATCTACGTTGAAATTCAGATCGCCCATACTATGAGCGGTGCCGTCTTTTTTAATGTAGCTTCCCTTTAGGCTTAGGGTATTTCCGCCTCCTAGATCTTCGTTTACCTCGTTGTGATTTAGGCTTAGGCTAGCTATGCCTAGCTCATCTAAGCTCTTTAGCTCGCCTTCGTCTGAGATCCCGTTAGAGTTCGCATCCTGCCAAATTTTAAGATCTTTAAATTTATCGTCTTTATTATCTATAAGCCCGTCGTTATTGCTATCGAATTCCTTTAAAGCTTCGTAGCCGTCCTTAGCTAGTCTTTGATTGCCATCTTTATCTTTTATCTGCGTGAAATTTCCAAATAGCTCGCTACCGTCATCTATCTTGCCGTTGCCGTTACGATCGTAGGCTAAAATTCCATCCTCTTTGCTTATCCAAGATGATCTGTGAGATACTCCGTCGCCGTTGTGATCGAAGTAGGCTCCGCCGTTAGGTGCCGGGCTGATACCGATCTTGCCGTCTCCGTTAAGATCAAGGGCGAGAGGGTCGTAGATAAAAAATTCCAAGATAGAAACGGCAAGTCCGATATAAAACTTCTTAGTGTTTTGAAGTTTGTTAGATAATTCTTCATTCATTTTATTGACAGCCGCGATCGTAAAATCTATAAGAGCATCCGAAGCGTTCGTTATATATTCATCGAGCTTATCCACATAAGGAGCCGTTAGCTCCTTAATTACTTCAAGCAACCAAGGATCTCTTCCTACCCAATTCGGATCATATAGATTTAAAAAATATGACAACGAATCTCTATTCTTATAAAGATTTAGGAGATAGTCGCTTCCCAGATATGAGCCTATCGCGCCGAATAGTGTAACCAAAGCTATTGCTTTAGTTTTGCCCATACCCTTATTAGGCATAATCAGCGAGGCAAACATATATCCGCCTATATTCGCTCCGGTTTCTTCTAGCATATATTCTTTGACGATGGTTCTTGCTTCTTCTCTATTTCCTGCGCTAAGTGCCTGATCTGCTCTTTGCATAGTCATATCAAAGCCTATTAGTCCGCCCATAATCCCTAGTCTATTTAGCTCTTTCGTGATGAACGGTAGCTTATCGCGACCAAAAGCTTTAGTTAGCTCTTTGACCTTCTCTGAATATGGAATTCTATCATTTGTGACTATATCATTGATATAATTTTTAACTAGCGCATTTTTATTTTCTTTGAATATCGCCTCGAAATTTGTGTTTTTGCGTGCTTTATCGAAATCATCTTGCGTTAGTTCGGATATTTCTTTGCCCGCTATTTTTGCTACGGCGTTTTGATCGCTGATAATATAATTTAGTTTTTCTCTATCGGTAGCATAAGAATTTAGTTTAGAAGTGAATTCCGCTTTATCCATACCGTTGATTTTAGTGATATTTTTGTTTTTGAGAAGTTCAGGGAGTTCGGTTTGATAGAAAGTCCTATCTGTGCGAGCACCCTCACCTATTAAAGTTATTATTTCACCTTTGGTCTCTGCAATAAAACGTTTAGAGGCAATATCCCATAAGCCACTATCTTTTTTACCTGCATCGTGAAAGAATTTGTTGAGTTCGGATGGCGGCACTTTACCATCAGCACTACCGCGTTTCTTATATTCTTCAATTACGTCAAAATCTGGATCACCATTACCAAATGCTCTCGTTAAAGCATTTTGTAAATTTTCATTTTCCCATATATTTAAAAAATCACCGACTGACGTTTTATCTATCATCCTAATATTATTATATTGATTAGTCTTTTTTAGATAGTCTTTAAAACCATCCATGTCCTGTATGCCAGAATATAATATCGTCTTTGTTTCGGGTGAGCTAAGATTCAGCTTATTTAATATATTTATTATATCTTGTTTAGTGTTAGCTGTTTTTAGCAACTCATTTGCCTGTTCAAGTGTTAGATTTTTCATAATCTTATCCTTTTAACTTATTTATTAGTGTTACTTTATAGTTTGGTGATTTAGCCTGCCTCCACGCACCACCCAATCCATAAACATCAAGAATTTCTTTCAAAAGTGTAAAAATTTCTTTATTAGTTAATCTACTATAAGTAATCGGTCTTACATCCAATAGAAGCCATACTTTATCATATGATACTTGATCTATAATTTTATTATAAAGCTCGGTATCTAGTATAATTTCGAACATCTCACCTTTATAATAAAGCACCCATAAACTTTTTGAGAGGTAAGCGTGGTCTAGCTCCGGATCCGGAAAAAATCCACTCTCCATAAACCAGCAGTTGCGCTCTCTGTCTATGACCCAATACCATCGATCCGGCAAACCTCTATCGTGCCGATTATACTTGAGAAACATCTTAGTAAGTCCATATTTTTCATCATCCTCTTTGGTGATGATCGCATTTTCAAACGCCATTCTCTCCTCCTTAAGTAATTTAATAATTTGAATTTTACGATATATGTATATTCGCCTATACGCTCATAAATATATAGTAGGAAGTAGGATTTGTTTTATTAGAGCTTGCTTAGCAGAGCGTTTATCCGTTTTAGCGCTTGCGTTATAAAGAGCTTTTTGCTGCTACCGGCTCTTTATCGCAATCTCTCATCAAATCCCCTACTCATATAAAAATTTCGCCGCATTTTATCTTTTTATTCTTACGGCATATTTAAAATTTAAAACTGCTTTGCCATATTAGATTTCAAGGTTCTTTACTACTCTAAATTTTTAAATTTACTTCCCAGCACTACAAGATACAAAGCCTAAAGCCAAATACAAGACGCTATGTTAAAACGCCATAGCCGCTTAAACTATCTATTGGGCTAGCCGCGAAATCATCTACTTGGCTACCGAATAACCTACTCGCACCTTCCGTATCTAGACAGTAGTTCTGCTTTTTTGATATTAAAGCTAGCTTTTTGCGCATGTTCTTTAAGGGCTAGCTCCTTTTTTAAAGAAGCTATTAGAGAGTTTAAAACATCTATCTTTGAGCTTTCGTTACCGGCATTTAATCTCTTTTGCATAGTTAGGATATCTTTTGAAATTTTAGAGGAATTAGATAGGATTTTATCGTATTCGTCCTTTTTGGATAGAAATAGTTTAAGATCAGCGATCTGCTTTTCGTATTCTAATTTAGCTTCTTCTTTTTTAGATAAAATCCTCTCTTTATTGATCTGCTTTTCTTTGATCTGTGCGGCGCGCTTGCCTCCGTCAAATAGGCTCATATGCACCGTAAGTCCCGCTCTATATCCATGTCTTTTGACATCCTTTCCGGCGCGGCTAAAGTCATCTCTGTCGCTGCCGTAAAGATCGTATCTGCCGTAGAGAGAAACGGTAGGATAATAAAGTCTTTCTTGCGATCTCATACTTAGCTCATTTGCGGCTAATTCATGATCAAATCCTTTAGCGATTACGCTATCTTCAAAGGGTACGAACTCCGAGTTGATACTATTAGCTCCGCCTAGATCCGAAAGATAAAACACGTTTGGAATTTTAACTCCAGAAAGCGAGTAAATTTTATTTAAGGCGTTATTGGCATTAAGCTGTAGTTGAGATAGCTCATAACTCGTATCGGCCAATGCTATGGCTTGATCTGCTAGAGCTGTTTTGCTTAGCTCTCCTGCGCCCGATAGTCTCTTTTCATAGATATAAAGCATCTCGTAGGCATCTTTTAACCGCTCATAAATTTCTATTTTGTTTTTATATCCGAGCGCCTCATCGTAAAGCTCCAAAAGCTTAATCGAGCTATCCATATACGAAGAGCATCTTTTAAGATCTGCTTGTTTGATATTCTCTTCGGCAGCTTCGATCGCTAACTCATCCGCGCCGAATTTAAATATATCTTGGCGCAGCACAAGCGAGACGGAATCTCCATAGCCGCTTTGAGAGACTAGGCTATCATCGCCAATCTGCACGGAGTTGTAGCGGGCGCCGTAGCGTTTGGCGTATTCGCTATTGGCATTAATGCCTAGCTCTGGGTAGCGTGAGGCCTTTTGATACTCAAGCTCGTTACGTGCGCTTTGAACATCGAGCCTGGTTAAATTTAAACTCGGAGAATTAGCTAAAGTATGCTCTAATAAGGCGTCGAAGGAGAAGGAGCTTGGAGCTGCTTTTGAATTTAAATCAAGCTCTCCGTCCAATCTTTTTTGATTGATATCCCGTATTTTTGATCTGTCTAGTCTATAAATTTTAGTAGGGGCTTTGGCTTCGGCTTTAGCTTTGGAACTTGAACCTTTGGAGACGTCTTGCGAGCTATCTTGTTTGGGGCCTGCCTCGGGAGTGGAGAGATATTTTTCTAAGGCGCTTTGAGTGTTTGGCGGGGTTTGTTGATTGGATATGCTTTGTTTATCGGGCGTTTGCTTTTGTAGAGCTCCTTGAGTTTGAGTGGATTTTTGTGCCGATATTTTATTGGATGTGGATTTTTGCATTATTGATTGGTTTTGAGTGGGTTTTTGTACGCTCGTTTTATCGGGGGTGGATCTTTGCACATTTTCTCTATCGGAGATGGGTTTCGGTGCGGCGGAGTTAAATTTATCCGCTGCGTTTAACGTGTCAGCGCCCAAGATCAAAGCAAAAACGGTGAAAGCTATTTTAAATTTATCCAAATTAGGCTCTTTATAAATGAAATTTTAATGCATTTTATACGAAAGGGGATTAAAATTTTATAAAACAGCGGATGAAATTTTGAGTTTGCTATTTTAAAATTTAAAGACCGAGGCAAATCCTTCAAAGCATAGCTGACCTACAAGGCAGTATAGCGTATATTAAAGCTCCCTAGAGCACTTAAAGAATTTAAAGAAAGTATTTGAGCGAGGAGCGCAAAAAGAAAGTGGCAGAAAGCGCAATGAAGCTTTGGACCGAATAGAGCAAATTCCATAAATAAGTCGTCCCATTTGCCTTCCCATTCGTCTCATTTTACGCTATGAAGCGTGCCGTATGCAAGCTATAAATGCCCATGGCTGGGGGATATCCGTCAAGAGGCGATAGGCTCTTGACGGATATTATAGTATGTCGTTTCGTCGCGTTTTGCTTCATTGAGCTTTGTTTGAGACGTTTTAGCGTCTTATATGGGCTCTCATTTTTTGGGCGGTATTTTTTGTATATTACAGCTACACGTAAATTTGAAAACACATCTATGTATTTTTAATCATCACATAACTATAAAAGCTATAAGTCCAAAAGATATTGTTTCTTTGTGATTGTAATGCTCTATGACTTCTTTTTAATATTATGAGATGTTTTAATACTATGCGTGGAGCGTTTTATATTCTTGTCCTTATCCTCGAAAAGCTTCCTCTGCTTTTTGAATTAGGCTTTAAATTGGGTATAGCTTTTTAATGTGTTGATGAGTAAGATTTCGCCGCTTGCATCTTAATCTTAATAAATTTGTTTTAAATTCCTGTGTAACTTTTAACGGGTAATGTTATTGGGTAATGTTATTGGGCGGTGTTTAATCGTTTAAGACTAGTTTGTATATTTGAGTATTGCCGTCGTTAAAGCGTCATTGTTGTTTATGCGTCACTTATTAGAATTTATAGCACCTTATAATGTTTTTTAATCTTAATCCGGTTTAGAGTATTTTGATATTTAGTCCGGCGTCTTTAATCTTAGTCCGGTTTGGCTATAGCTGCTTCGATATGTATAATGCAGCAACTGCCGGCGGTAGTATATTGTGCCTATATCGTCATTGAGGTATTGCACCGGTATTTGTAATGCGACGATTTTTGCGTATATCTCAGTTATTTTATATGGATTTTCGTAAGATTTGCTTATATGCTTCTTGTTTAAATTTATGCCGCTTTGTTTAAATTTCGATTGATATTATATTCATAGGCTCTTTGCCGTGTATGGTTTATCCAGCTTCTTAGCTTTTTTTACAATTATTGAATATCTTGGTGTATGCGGATATATGGGTATTGAGCGTTTTGCCCGGTGTTTAGTCTGATTTGAATAGTAGAGCACATTCTTGCACTCCTTTATTATTCATGCCAGGCTCAATTCGCTTGATTTACTTATTCTTTTAATGTTTTTGCTGCTTTCAGATATATTTGCGATCAAGCGGATCGTGCGGACATTCTCTGTTTCTTTATTATGCTCGATTTATTTGCTATTATGCCTACTATACTTATGTCTACTATTACAGATTTACTTGCCTTTATTAATACTTTTATCATCATTGATCTTTATTAATGCTTTAGGTGCTTGATGTATTGAGTTGCTACTTAAAAAGCTACGGCTGCTTCAAGTGCCGTACTTTAAGCTTTACTTTGAAATAACATTTAAGTGCTTTAACACATTAACACCTTGATGCTTTAATGCTTTAATCACTGCAACTATTAAGCCTTGATGCTTGCTTTTAGTGTTATAGTGCATAAAGCTTTTAGAATGTCTACTTTATCCTTTTATTCGCTATTTGGTCTTTTCGTCGATTTTTGATATTCCTATACCATTTATTTGCTTCATAATCTGATGGATGGCTGCTTTGACGTTTGTTGGTATGTGAATAAACACTTTAGCGTTCTTTATTATTCTAACTACTCTTGCCACGCTTGATTTGCCCTCTTCTATTCCGCTACTTTTTATCTATTTGCTTAAATTTTGAATCATACCCTCTGTATTTTAGAAATTTTGGCAATGTGTAGGAAATTGTATCGCTTACCCATGCTTTTAAAGAAGCTTAAGGGCTTTTAGGCACTTTTTAGCTAAGAAGAAAAGCTCAAAAAGAGTATCAATAGATTTCGACTAAGTAGCTTTTAAGATCTTTCTAATATAATCCCCGGCGCATAAGGACAAAAATAGTGCCTTAAGCTTTATCTACTACTGTATTCTTTATACTAATAAGAATATGTTTTATGGATAAGCGTTTAAAGCACTAAGTAAAAATTGTGTTTAATTAGCCTACTTAAGGGTTTAAGCCTTAAGCTGCTACGAAGCTTAAGCTAAATTTCTTAAGGTCTATAGGTTTTAACCCATTTTTGCTTATTATTTAAAGTCTCCTTAAGAGATAGCAAATTTTGTTATATGGTCTTTAACGACTATAGAGCGATATTCTGTAATCGCGTATTATGGGGCGTTTTTAAAAGTTGCATAGATACTACACGGGACACCAATACTTTTTTACATACAATTATAGAATTTTAATCGGCGATTTTTAATTAATACACCCAAATTTATAATCACGATGCTTTTGTAAATGCAAATTGGGGCTACTCGATAGTAATAAATGACTTTTTCGGTAATGTATCCAAGCGATAGAATTCGATGTATGGATAAAATTCAATAGTCATAGCCAAAAAGCAACTTCTAGCTTTGATGCCACAATGGCTAAATTGTCTTCCTTACTCTTTAGTAAAATAGTATTGCTAATTTAACGTCAATACTATTTTACTAGAGTTTGCGCAAAATAATATTCCATATAAAGCGCCGCAGTAGGGAGTTTTATCAAAGCAGCCTTTACATTCAGCCGTAACACCCCAATATAGAAATAAATTATTTAAAATTTATCTATTTTCGGAGTTGCAGGTTTTAAATTTATCAAAAACCAATACTACAAAGGTAGAAAGCATGAGTCCTATTATTGCAGATATTGCTAAAATTATTAGTTTTTTAGGCTTTGCTGGGCGATCAGATAAAACTATATTAGAAATTATATGAGAAGTTTTAAAATTAAAATCAGAAAGCCTACTTTCTATAATGCTCTTTTTCTTCATTAAATCAGGAATTTGTACTAGAGTTATAGCACTAATTTCGTCACTTATTTTAGGTATATTGTCGTTTAAAATTTTATCTTTTATATTCATTAACTCCATCAGTTTTAATTCGCCAGCATCGCTAAGCTTTTCTTTCTTGTTCAACATGTCTATTTGATCATCTATTTTGGCTATCTGAACACCTTTTAAATATTCTATGCGTTCTTTTAAATTACGAATTTTATTATTTTTTAAATAACTTATCTGCGAATCAATACTTACCGATTGTTCGCATACAGCCTTTTTATATTCA
>CALKQT010000067.1 GCA_937990735.1 uncultured Campylobacter sp.
CATATAGTATTTCAAAGCGCTGTATATAAAATTTTATTAACTGAAAAGAAGCGATACCGCTTCGGATAAAATTTTAAAGTTTTACCGCAGCTCCTCCCTCACCGCAAAGATCGGCGCGGGCGGGCTTGTATGCGCCACGCCTTTGGCGCTAAAGCTCGGCGCAGGGGCTGCTTTAAAATTTGCAGCGCGTAAAATTTTAACGCTAGGCGTTTGCGAGCTGTCGAAGTTCGCCGCTTTAAAATGTGCAAAACTCGGTGCACGCGCGGTTGTGCGCTCATTTTCACGCACCGATAAATTTACGGATGAGCGCACGAAAAAATATGCGAGCGCGGATGGCGAGAGCTCTAAAGCAAGCGCCGTATCGCGAAGAAAGCGCACGGCAGATGTTTCTAGCGTGAGCATTAAAAAAGACGCCTCGCTTTCCAAAAACGTCTCTGCTAAAAAAAATGCAGCAACAAAAAGCGTGCCCGTAAAAAAATCTCCGCTTACTAAAAAACCTGCATCTGTCGCAAAAACTGCATCGACCGCTAAAAGTATCGCAGCAAGTGCAGCTTCTACATCCACGGCAAAATCGCCATCTGTCGCAAAATACGCATCTATAAAAAGTGCCGCGCAAAATAAAATTTCTGCAGCTAGCGCAAAATCGGCAGCGGCTAAAAGCGCTTCGCAGAACGCAAAATCTCGCCGCATCGCAAAAAATACTGCCGCACCTGCCGTAATCGCCGCAAAAGACGCCGCCGCATCCGCTGGAACCTCTGCATCTACCGCAAAGAGCGCGTCCGCCAAAAGCTCCGCCGCAGGGAAGTCGTAATGGTAAATTTATTAAATTTAACCCGTATCGTAAACGGAACGATGCTAAATAACCCCGCGATCTCCGCTGTCGAGAGCTTTGCGATTGAGCCTGCAAAGGTCGCGAAAAAGGGCGCTTTCATAGCACTCGGCGCAAACGAGCGCGACGTGCGCACCGCGATCGATAACGGCGCGTACGCGATCATTTTCGATAACAATTTCAAGCCGCTTAACGATGAGATCGCCTTTATCAAGGTCGAAAATTTATGCTCGGCGCTAGTGCGACTGATAAAATTTTTGGGCGAGACGTGGCGACACGGCTTTGTGCTGATAAACGAGGTGCAAAGCGAGATCCTGCGCTACACGAGCGTGCCTAAGAATTTGATGTTTGCGCCGCGCAGCAAGGGCGAGCTTTTTATCAGCCTTATGAATGCCAAAGAGAAAAATACCTACTTCACCACCGACGCCGAGCTTTTACAAAGCCTCGGTATCTCGCCCGTCACTATCCCCGCAAGCGACGATTTTAGGCTGCTTTACGGCGGCTCGATATTTTACAGCAGCTTCGTTTTCGGCGGGCTTTATTATTCAAATTTAGTCTTTCCGCAGCTGTTTTTGCCCGAGCTATGCGGCGTGATCGAGTATCTCTCGCGCAAAAACATACCCTTTAAATTTCAAAACTTAAGCGCATTCGGCCATTTTGAGCCGATTTTTGTGGATAGATTTTTTAACGTAAGCTCGCTTGGCGGCAGCTACCGCGCCTTTATCGCCGAGAGCGATCCTGAGCTTTTTGCGCGCGAGGCGGAGTTTTTGCGGGCAAAATTCCGCGAGAAAATTATCGTCTGCGCTAGCTGGGAGGATCGCTTGGACGGCACTAAGATCGACTTTCGCTTCAATAAGCTAAGCGCGCTAAAGAGCCTGCCCGAGTTTCATTACGCGCTGGTTTTTGCAGAAAAGAGCGCGATCGTGCAGCTTCTAAATCAAAAACCGCAAGAAAAAAATCTATTTTTTTAAAGGCATCGGATGCAGAGCTTTGATGAAATTTTAAACGGAAATTTTTGGATAAAGAGACTTTACGAAAACGGGCTATTGCGCGAGGTAAAGGAGCAGATCGGCACCGAGCTTGAGATCGCGCACGCAAGCTATATCGAGGTAAAAAGAGAGCGCTCGCAGGCGCTGCTTTTTACGAACGTGCAAAACGCGCAGGGCAAACAGATGCCGCCGGTGCTAAGCAATATTTTCGGCTCATCTTCTGCGTTAAATTTAATCCTCGGCCGCGAACCTGACGAGATCGCCGCCGAGATACAGAGCCTACTAAAGCCGAAGCGTCCGCAAAACTTCAGCGAAAAGCTTGATTTTTTAGCGCACTTAATCTCGCTGCGTAAAATTTTTGTAAAGCGCCTTAGCGGTCGCGGCGAGTGCCAGCAGGTCGCGCATCTGGGCGCCGATGTCGATTTGGGCGAGCTTCCTGTGCTTAAGACCTGGGAGGGTGACGGCGGCGCGTTTATCACGATGGGGCAGGTTTATACGAAGGATCTGAACTCGCAAACGCAAAATCTCGGCATGTACCGCCTGCAAATTTACGGGCGCGACCGCTTGGGGATGCACTGGCAGATCCATAAAGACGGCGCGGGCTTTTTTGACGAATACCGCAAAGCAGGGCGCAAGATGCCCGTATCCGTGGCAATCGGCGGCGATCTGCTCTATATCTGGTGCGGTCAGGCGCCGCTGCCGAAGGGGATTTTTGAGCTGCTGCTTTACGGCTTCATCCGCCGCAGCCCCGCTCGCCTCGTAAAATCGCTTACGAATGAAATTTACGTTCCCGCCGACGCGGACTACGTGATCGAGGGCTTTGTCGATCCCGCAGTAAGCGAGCCGGAGGGGCCTTTCGGCGATCACACGGGATATTATACGCCGGTAGAGCCCTTCCCGGTGATGGAGGTTAGCGCGATCACGCACAAGCGCGCGCCCGTATTTCACGCCACAGTCGTGGGTAAGCCGCCGCTTGAGGATAAATTTATGGGGTATGCGACCGAGCGGATCTTTTTGCCGCTGTTTCGCACGAGCGCACCCGATCTGATCGATTATAAAATGCCCGAAAACGGCGTATTTCATAACTTGATTTTGGCTAAGATCGCCGTGCGCTACCCCGCCGCTGCTAAACAGATCATGCACGCGTTTTGGGGCGTGGGGCAGATGAGCTTCGTAAAACACGCCGTTTTCGTGCCGCAGGACGCGCCGAGCTTAGACGAGTACGAGGCGCTTACGAAGTACATCCTAAACCGCATAGGCGCGCGCAGCCTCGTTTTTAGCGAGGGTGTGTGCGATCAGCTCGATCACGCAAGCCCGAACTCCTGCTTCGGCGGCAAGCTCGGCATCGATGCGACGACCGATCTAAGCTCGCAGGCGCCGCAAATTTTAAGCGATGAGGAACTTTTAGCGAAATTTCAAAGCGAAGAGCCCACTATTTTGGCGCTTAAGCAGCACTTTTACGATACGAAAAACCCGCTCGTGCTGATAAACATAGACAAAAAAGAGCTCGTAGAGCGGAGCTGGCGGCGGCTTTTAAAATTTAGCGAGCATTTTAAAATTTTGATTTTCACCGATGCGGGGAATGACGCGAGCAACCTCTATATGAGCGTTTGGCGCGTCGTAAATAGCATCGATGCGCTGCGCGACGTGTTTGTGGCACAGAATGATCGAATCTGCATCGATGCTACGAGCAAGCACGAGTGGGAGGGCTATACGCGCCGGTGGCCGCAGGAGACGCTCTGCAGCCGAGAAGTCGTAGCAAGCCTCATAGAGCGCGGCATCGTGCAGGATGAGCCCGAGCTATTTAAGAAATTTGAAATTTTTTGAGGACGCGTGGCGGAATTTTCGGGAATTTGAAATTTTAAAATTTTACACTCTGATTTTAAGGGCTGCGCGTTAAATTTAGATAGAATTTCATCTAAACTTAGAGTTAAAGGCGATAAAATTTCATAAAATTTACCGCTTCGCGAGGGTTAAAATTTTTAAGGCGTAAAATTTGCTGCAGCGAAATTTTAAAATTTCAAAAATTTTTAAAGCAGCGTAAAAAGCTCGATATAGCGCAAGCAAGCACAAAATGAAAGGACATAAATGATAGAGTGGATACAAAATTTTTTTAGCGGAGTGATTCCGAAGCTGCTGCTAAACGCGACGCTTGAGACACTGTATATGACCTTCGTAAGCACGGCTTTGGCGTTTATTTTGGGGCTCGTGCTTGCGATCGTGCTTATCCTTACGCGTAGCGGCGGGCTCTGCGAAAACCGCATCATTTACGCCGTGCTGGACGTCGCGATAAATACGCTGCGAAGCTTCCCGTTTATAATTTTGCTGATCGTGCTCTTTCCGCTTACGAAGCTTCTTATCGGCACGAGCATCGGTACCACCGCGGCGATCGTACCGCTTACTATCGGCTCGGCACCCTTTATCGCTCGCCTCATCGAAAGCGCGCTGCTGGAAGTTGATAGCGGCGTAATCGAGGCGGCGAAGAGCTTCGGCGCGAGCAAGACGCAGATAATCTTTCGAGTAATGTTCGTCGAGGCGCTGCCTAGCA
>CALKQT010000068.1 GCA_937990735.1 uncultured Campylobacter sp.
AAATTTCATGGATATAGCTTAGCGTCTGGGTGCATTATGCGCGATATTCGTAAGGGGGGCGGCGCTCAGAGTTGCGAGGCACACCCGTCCCCTTACCAACCCCCACCCGCGCGACGCTTTAAGCGGTGCAGGCTATGCCTGGGTTAAATTTAAGCTGCGGCTGACGGCGTAAAATTTTAGCTGAAATTTGCGCTCGGCTCGCCATTACGCCTCGCGCATCTCCTCTGCTAGGCGCTTTTTGTAGGTGCGCTTGAAATAAAACGCCCAAATTAGCGGAAATATTATCTCCAGCCCTTTCCAAAATGCAAACCCGCCATACTCTACAGGAATGGTAAAAAAACCTATGCAAACTGCATAGTAAGCAGCCACATAGCTTATCCCAAAGATAATACCCCAAATTAGTACTTCGGAGCCGGTCGTAACAATCCAGATCGCAATCAAATATATGAAAGCGCTTGCTAGCGCGGTCAGGAAAAACCAATTCAGAATGCCCAATTTTTGGTGATTTATATCCGCGCTAAGATATCCCGCTACGCACGCGATGATGCACAGAGCGCATAAGATAGTGCGCAGCACGGCTAAATATCGCAGCCCACGGGGTTGTATCACGCCTTCGTAGTCGCTGTTTTTGCCTCCGCGCCCCGCGACATAGACAAGATGCGCGCCTAACCCTACGAAGCAGGCACATTGAATAAAGTCCATAAATATGAAACTGCCGAGCTCATCTTTTCCGCCTATATTACCTATTAGCCTGAGCCACGAAAACTTCACTATGCAAAACGTCGCCGCGAGTAAAATCGGATGCAGCGCAAGCCTGCCGCTTCGCAAATCAGAGAGTAAATTTTTAAAATATCCCATGCTTTCCCCTTAAAATTCCGCGGAATTTTGAAATCCCGAAAGAACTCCGCGCATAGTCTGCGAATAGAATTTTATAATTCCCCAATGCGGAATTCTACTACTAAATTTAGAATTTTGCAGCGAGGAATTTTGAAATCAAAGTATGTAACGCAAGCCGTTAAATGAAAATGCTCGGACGCAGTCCGTATCACTAGCGTCGTAAGGGACGGGTGGGGTTTGTGGGCGAGCAGAGCAATGCGGTGCTGCGGAGGCGGCGCCACCCTCTGCGAGAGGTGTGACCTCGCAATTGGAGCCCCTTCTCGTCCCAAGAGAAACAGAAATCACGACACAAATTTCGCAAGCCGTAAATTTGGGGATGAAATTTTATTTTGTAAGTTTCTATAAAATTTCATGGATATAGCTTAGCGTCTGGGTGCATTATGCGCGATATTCGTAAGGAGGCAGCGCTCGGAGTTAGTGGGGCGCCCTTACGACTTTTTAAAATTTTGCCCCTACCCGCGCGACGCTTTAAGTGGTGCAGGCTAAGCCTAGGCTAAATTTAAGCTGCGGCTGACGGCGTAAAATTTTAGCTGAAATTTTACGCTTAGTTCGCCGTTACGCCTCGCGCATCTCCTCTGCTAGGTGCTTTTTGTAGGCGTATCTAAAATAAGATGACAAAGCTGGCGGCCATATTAGCGCTAAACCTATCGCTAACACCACGCTAGCCCAGCGCAAGAGTACCGAAAATATTTCTGCATAGTTTGCCGTATTGATATCAAACCATGCCACTGGCATGAAGTTTTGGATTGCGATTAAATATATGAGAGCACTTGTTAGCATGGCGGGTAGAAAATAATTCAAGACATTTAATTTTTGGTAGTTTATATCCGCGGTAAGATAGCCTACCACACACGCAATAAAAATAAATGAGTATAAAGTAGCGCGCAATATTGCTAGGCGTTGTAACCCAAGAGCTTGATTGCTGGCGTTATCATCGTTTGTGTTTTGATTATTTTTGTTTGAGCGCCCTGCAGCAAAAGCAAAATGTGCGCCTATCGCCACAAAGCAAACACATTGCGTAAAATCGTAAAGTAGACAAATAGAAAACCATTCCAATATATCTAAATCATGGTAGTCTTGAAGCTTCTCACTTACCAGATAAAGCCCTGATATTCTTATTACACAAAACATCGCCGCGAGCAAAATCGGGTGCAGCGCGAGCCTGTCGCTCCTTAAATCAGAGAGTAAATTTTTAAAATATCCCATGCTTTCCCCTTAAAATTCCGCGGAATTTTACTCGCTTCTCATGTTTTAAGGCGCGGTTCGGAGCTGAAATTTTAAAGCCATTTTGCTCGTTCATTGCTAGGGTCCGTTTCGTTGCCGATCGCTTCGTAGCGCGAGTAGTAAAACTCCACAAACTCCCGCACCTGCGTCTCGCGCGGCAGATACACGCCGCCGCTAAGCTCCGCAAAGCGTGATAAAAATTCCGCCGCATCCTTTTTGTCGCAATAAAGTCGCGCCAGCTCCTCGTAGTTTTGCAAGCACGCGGCCTTGAAGCTCTCATAGCCTGCGCGGTCAAATTTAACCGCCAGCCGCATGCCGTCAAATTTCAAAACGCCCGATGCGAAAAGCAAGCTCAGATGTATCAGAGCCTCGCAGTAGTAGGGCTTTAGCTCCTCCACTCGCTGCCACGCGATGAGCCCCACGGCGCGGCGGATCAGCTCATCTAGCACCGGCAGGCAAAACTCCTCCTCTTCGTGGAAAAAGAAGCTCACGAGCCCGCCGGTGGTCGCCTTGTACTCCTCGATGAGCTTAAAAAGCCCCGAGCGGTTCATGCGCGCCTCGGTGTCCGCGTCGATAAAAAATATGTGCCCGAACTCATGCCCGATCGTCGATATTTCGTAGACGCGGCGCCAAATTTGCGGCTTTTTAAATAAAATTTCGCGCCCGAAATTTAGATAGTGGGGCTCAAAAATTTCGCCGCTTAGCCGCATAAAAGGTCTAGCCTTGGCGCTTTCATAGACGAAATTTACGAAGGCGAAAATTTTCTTGCCGCAGTTGGTGCTTACGAACTCGTCGTTGGGTACGACCTGCGCCGAAAAGAGTCCGTTCAGATCGGCGCCGTAGTAGATCAACGGCGCGCAAACGTAAAGCTGGGTTTTGGCGATGTTTGAGAGCACGAGTGAGTGCATGACGGCGTTATTTGCGTCGATTTTTTCATACGCGCGCTCAAAGCTCTCGCTTACGCGCGCTTTAAATTCCTCCGCGCTAAACTCATACGCGCCTGCAAGTCTGACGTCCCATTCCAGCGCGACTGCGTGCGTGTAGGTGTCTTCGTAGTATTCGAGCGGATGCCCGATCTGAAGCGGCGTTTTTATATCCATCCACGCGATCTCCGCATCCCGCCACGCGCCGATCACCGCGCTAGCGTCCCTCTCGCAAAAGGCCTGTTTGAGCTTAGACAGATACGCGGCGTAAGCTAGCTCGCTCTCATCTTCTGCTAGTGTTACCAGACGCTCCAAAAGATCGCTAAATTCGCTCTGCAGCTTCGCCGTCTCATCCGCAAAGGCTACGGCGTAGGGAACCATTTGGGATTTGCCGTCACGCTGCACTATCGCGCCGTAGCAGCGCTCGCAAATTTCGCCGTGAGGCGTGCGCATAAACAGCTCCTCTTGCAGCAAAAATTCCTTCGCCTGCGCAAGCGAGCTAAATTCCTTTTGCAAGCGCTTGTTCGTGCTTTCGATGATCAGGGCTTGCCAGCTTTTTTGCATATCGCTTAGCACGAGCCCGATGCGGTGGATGCCTTTTAAAAGCTCCAGATAAAACGGCTGCAAAATCCCCTGCGCGCCCGCTTCGGCGATGAGCGCTTCGTTCATGCCCTCGTGTATTTCGCGCGTGAAATCATACATTTTACTCTTTAGCTCGCGCTGTCGCGCCTCATCGTAGCCCAAGCGGCGAAATTCTTGCAGCAGCGGATCCTCTTTGAGATCAACGATTCGGCGTAGCACGGCGATACGCGCAGTATCGCCAGACTCAAAGCCGCAGATCTCCAGTCCCCGCGTGATCAGCTCGGCGTGCGGCTCGTCATAGAGGGCGTTTAGTCGCGCCTTAGCGCTCGCCGCCATCTCGCTAAGTTTTACAAAATCGTTCATCGCGTATCCTTTTTGCCGTTTTTATAGTCTTTTTACGAGCAGAATGTGTCTGCTTCGAGAGCAAAATTCCATCCTCGCATCCGCTTAAAATTTTAAAATTTCGGCATAGATTTTTGCCGATTGTATCGAAAAAGTGTTAAATTTGCGCGGTTAAAATGCGAGATTTTTAAATTTAAGGAGCAAAAATGAGCGATTTAAACTTAGATGATTTCGGCGAGCCGCGCATCAAGGTCGTAGCGCTGCCTAAGGATACGAATAGCTCGGGCAATATTTTCGGCGGCTGGATACTAGCGCAGATCGATTTAGCGGGCGCGACGGCGGCGCGCGAGATAGCGCCCGAGCGGGTCGTGACGATCTCGATGCAGGAGGTAACTTTCAAGCAGCCTGTATTTATCGGCGATGTCATCAGCTGCTACGCAAAAGTCCTAAGTGTGGGAAATACCTCTATCCGCGTGCAGATCGAGGTCGCAGCGCTACGGCTGGGCGAGGATGGATTTCGCGAGTGCTTGCACGTAACCAGCGCGATCGCAACCTACGTAAGCGTGACCAAATCAGGCCAAAAAAAGCCTATCAGCGCGGAGATTAAGCGGCTGCATGGATTTTAAAATTTCTCAGACTTTAGTTTTAGCTCAAGGAATTTTAGCGTCAAGCTTATAACGCGAAAATTCTTATGTGGGATTAGCTTAGTGTACAGAATTTGCTGCATAAAATTTTATAATTTTAAGCGTGGAATTTTGCTATGCAGTATTTTGATAGAAAACCTCGCAGACAGAATTTTAGAATTTTAGAATTTTAGAATTTTAGAATTTTAGAATTTTAGAATTTTGCGGCGCGCAGATTAATAAGCGATTAAAACGCGCCGCAGCAAGTGGTGCTAGCAGCTAGTTTGCAGCGTCTTGAAGCTCTTCTTCGATCTCAGAGTTACTTTTTACGACCATGCCTGAGCCGTGGATGACGCTAGGCATGCAGGATGTGCAGATATGCACCGTCTCGCCGTTTTTATGCGCCTTGATAAAGACCGCATTTTCATCGTCGCTGCTTTTTAGCGAACAAATATTGCAAATGTAAATATCACCCGATTTCATAGAATCCTTTCTTAAAAAATTTCGCACTATTTTATGAAAATTTCAAAATTTTTCATTGATTTTAGTTAATCTTTAGCGATTTTTATTGCGGGCGCTTTCGTCTATCAGCACTATGTGCGTCAAAAAGATGATGAAAAATAGCTGGAAAAATAATCCTACCAGTGGGATCAAACACAGCAGGTAAAAAATAAAAGCGCTTAGGGCAAATTTATATCCGCCGCCCATTTTATAAGAGCGCTCGAAGCTTTTCGCGCTTAAAGCGTTTGAAGCGACGTCGATTAGAACCAGCTTGTAATAGATATAAAAAAACGGCACGTTTATGATAAATAAATTTATTACCGGCACGAACAAAAGCACCGAACATATAAATAAAATCGCTAAAAATTTTAAAATTTCAACGCTCATCAGCTTTAGCACTCGCGCCGTGCTCGCTTCATCCGCGCGTATTAGGCGGTAGTGGCGGGCGTTGATCTCTTTAGTGACTGCGGGCGTCAGAAAGGCCGCGATGATAAGCGCGCAAAACACGCTAAGCATCAGCACTGCAAAGCTAGCAAACACCGAAAAAATCGCGCCGATAATCCACTTCGTAGCAGCAAAGCTTAGAATTTTTGCAATTACCGGAAAGCGCTGTTCGTCCAAGAAGCTAAAATCGCCGCTTTGCGCGCCCTGCGAAAGCGCGTCAAAAAGCTCTTTGCCGCCGAAAAATGCGAGCGTGCCCAAGATTATGAGCGAGCACACAAGTGGTAGTAGCGAGAGCAAAATGAACTTGCGCGTAAAAAAATCCTGCTTTGCCAAATTAAAAATTCTACCCATGTATGCTCCTATTTGCGTTATTTTAGCGACTTTTGCGACGGAATTTGAGCTGAGATTTATTTTAACTGCCGCACCGCGCCTCATTGATCCGCTTGCTTGGCTCATTCGCTTGCTTTAGCCGTTATAATACGAAAATTTATGCTTTGATCGCTCGCTCGCGTTTAATTTGCTCGTTTATCGTGTGTAAAAAAGAGGCTAGATCTAGCTTGGTTTTTACCTGTTGCAAATATTTATTTGCTTGCTACACGGAATTTTGCTACTTGTATGCAAGCAAAGCATCGCGTAAAATTTCAGGCGCAAAATTGCAGAATTTCAAATCAAAGCCCTTTTTTAAAATTCGCATGCCGAAATTTTATAGATGAAATTTCAAAATTTCAAAGGTAAATCCCGTGCGCAAACCCACGACTTCACTTCGTCGCGTCGTAGATCTTTTGCAATTGCTCGTAAATTTCGTTTGCGCTTACTGCGCCTTTTGATAGCACCTCGATTAGCACCTCGTTATCTTCAAGGTCTCCCCAGATCTTGCGGTAGCTGCCCTCTTTGTAGCCGTTATTTTGGCGGAATTTATTTAGCACGTTTTTGCCGATATATTTGGCAAAAAGTATGTCTAAGCTCACTCCGCATTTAATCGCCACGCGAAAAAAATCGGTCAGTAGCTCGCCGATTTGCAGCTCAAAGCCGCTCGTTTCGTGGATTATGAGCTCGATGTCGTTTACGATCTCGTAGATGCTGTATTCGCGCACGTCGTAGGCGTAGGAGCTAAACTCCGCAAATCCGCTTACTGCCGTGACGTCGCTTACGATGTGATCGATCTCTTTGCTGCCGTAATATTGCTCTAGAATATAGCTCATCACGAAGTGCCAAATATCAACGATCTCGATGACGATATTATTCACGTCCGGCGCTGCAGAGATATTTTTCCAATGCTTCCACGCAAAGCTATCGATGAGCTCGGCGCATTCCATATAAATGCAGCGCTTCCAGTTGATAAGTTTGCCATTTTTTGTATAGCCGTCCTCCCAGCCCACGCCATTTGTTTCGTCGTTTAGGGCTTGCTGCATCAAAAACATCTCTTTTACTTTTTTATAATTTTCCATAAAAATTCTCCTAATTTTGGCTCGCGATTATAGCTAATAAAAGAAAATCATTGTATAATTTAGCAAAAAGGAGGCTTAAAATGTGTGCCGCTCAGGATAAATTCGACGAGTTTTTAGGCAGGATGAAACTCCTATCTCTCGGAGTTTTGCGCAATAATCTGCCATATTGCTGCAGTGCATTTTATGCCTACGATCCGCAAAATAAGGAGCTCATCATCGCAAGCGCGAGCGACTCCGAGCATATCAAAGCAGTCTTTGCCAACCGCGGAGTTGCAGCTACAGTCGCACTGGATACGAAATTTGTAGGTAGGATCAAAGGCGTGCAGATTTGCGGCCATATCCGTAGCGCGGATGAGCGCGAAACCTCGCTATATCTTAAGCGCTTCCCGTTTGCGCGCGCGATGGAGACCGATTTTTTTACGATCAGAATTGATTGGATGAAAATGACCGATAATACCCTAACTTTCGGCAAAAAGCTAATTTGGGAACGCTAGTTCGCTAAGAATATCGTCTATTTATTTTTACGAAATTTTAGACTTGCAAGGCTTAAATTTTATCTAGTAAAATTTTGAAATTTGCATAAAATTCTATCTTGTCGATTTTTCAAAGAATTTCACCATTAGATCCGCTTTAAAATTTCCGCTCGGTTGGTTTTTGGAATTTTACAGCATGGAATTTAGCGTAAAATTTCATCTTGCAAGCTGAGGTTGTCACAAATTTTATTCCCTTAGAAGCGGAGCCTGCCGCGTAAAATTTAGCTTTTCAAATTTAGCCTGGCGCTCAAGCTTAGCTCTGCCGCTTCCTGATTTCGCTTACTAGTCGTCCGCCAATCGCGTAGTCGTCAGTGGATATTTCATCTATCGTAACGACGGTGGTTTTTTGCCCCTACCCAGCACGGCTACCAGGGCATCGGTTAGGTCTTTTACGAGCTTTGCTTTTTGTTCACGACTTAAGCCGCCGTGCTCTTTGGTGATTTTAACGTTTATGTAGGGCATTAATTCTCCTTAAAATAAACGTAATTGTAACTAAAATTTCGTCTGTGCGCCTGAAAGTGCGAAATTTTATGTTAAAATCGCTGCGATCTGAATTTAAGGAGAAAATATGCCGTTGTTAGATAGTTTTAAGGTCGATCATACCCGCATGAATGCCCCTGGCGTGCGGCTCGCAAAGAGCATGCGCACCAAAAGCGGCGATAAAATTAGCGTCTATGATCTGCGGTTTTGCCGTCCGAATTTAGAGATCATGAGCGAGCGCGGCACCCACACGCTGGAACATCTTTTCGCGGGCTTTATGCGCGAGCATCTAAATAGCGCGGATGTCGAGATCATAGACATCTCGCCGATGGGGTGCCGCACGGGCTTTTATATGAGCGTGATCGGCGCACCTAGCGAGAGCGCCGTCGCGGCGGCATGGAGCGCGAGCATGAAGGATATTTTGGGCGTGGGCTCTCAAGCAGACATCCCCGAGCTGAATAAATTTCAGTGCGGCACCTTCGCGATGCACTCGTTAGTAGAAGCTAAACAGATCGCGCAAAACGTGCTAAATAAGGGGATCGGAGTGATCAAAAACGACGAGATCGCGCTGGATCCAAGCAAGATAAAATAGTTTTGAAATTTAAGAGATAGCGCAAAATTTTAGTGCTATCTCTTTGAGCACCGATTGTTCCGCGATTAGTGTATAACGCGCCATAAAATATTATCGTAAAATATACAAAAATTTGAGACACAAAATGCGTATTTGCTAAAACAAGCCAGAGGCAACATCTATTTATAAGCCGATTTAGCGCTTGCCGTAAAGTCTGCGTCACGCGAGGTTTTTGATAAAAGCTACGATTTGGCTTTAAGCTCCGGGGCAAAAGCGCACAAGCAAAGCTCATATCAAATTTAATAAATTTATCTTGTAGGTCGGCTTTAAATTTATAAGAATTTTTAAAATTTCGTCTTAAATTAAAGCCTAAATTCTATCCTCAAATACCCTGCTTATGCGCATTATTACTTTCAGATGCGATCTTCAATCCTCAAAAAAAAATCGCACAGCAAAACGAGAAATTAGAGTTTTTATTTAAGGTTGCGTTGCGAGTTTGGCGCTTGAAATTTCACTTTCGCTGCACGAAAAGAATGCTAAAATTCCGCCGAAACAGCACCGGATGCGGTGAACTTAAAGGAGAGAAAATGCAAAGAATTTTTCATATAAAAGATGCTATTTGTAGCGACGAGCGAGCCGTAAAAACGACATTTTTTACTACGGAGGCCACTTGCGGCGCGGTTTGGGTCGTCAAACGCGGCCAGGTCGTAGCGCCTCATATCCACCCAGACGGCGATGACGTGTGGATCTGCTTAAGCGGACGCGGCGTGTTTTATCCGAGCAAGGGCGAGGAGGTACCGATCTGTGCGGGCGATCTAATCATTTCCAAAAGCGGAGAGTGCCACGGTATGAAAAATACGGGCGATGAGGATTTTGTGTTTGCAAGCGTTACGGCGCCGATTCCGTGCGGCTACGAAGCGCTTTGAATTAAAATTTGCCAGAGATTTTGTGGCATTCGTAAAATAAATTAGCGCCGCAAAGAGTTAAATTAGAATTTGTCCGTAGCGTTAAATTTCATAAATTTAGCCGCGCTTTTGTACAATTTCAAGTGCCGCGCAATCTGCGGCGAGATTAAATTTGAGGCAAAAGATGTATGAAGATTTTACGCAAGAGCCAAAGGATGAGCGCGCGCAAAAGAAGCGCAAAGCTAGGGCGCGCAAGGTAGAAGAAGATCGTAAGCCGGCGCGAGACGCGCCTCGGGGCATGCCGCTTTGGCGCAAGATCGTGCTTGGCGCGATATTTGTATTCGCGGCTTTTAGCGTGCTTATTCTGGCGGCTGTTATAAATTCCAGCGACGACTACTCGCCACGGGACGACGAGCAGATCAAATACAGCGATTTTTACAAAAAAGGAGATGAAATTTACGCCCTCGTGGTAGGTGCGGGCTATTTTGCGATACCGGACGCGGACGCGGCGAGCTTTCGGGTTTTGGATTTCGGCTCCGGCTACCGCTCCAACGTCGCGGCGGATAAAAACGCCGTATATTGCGGAAATATCGCGATGAGCGAGCTAGAGCCCGCACGCACGAAAGCCGTAGCGTTCGGATACGTAAGCGACGGGCAAGTTAGCTATTTTTGCGACGGCGAGGTGGTGTGGAACGACGCGCTGGGGGCGTTTAAGCTCACTTATGAAACCTTGGCGCATATCTTTTGGGATGCGCCCAAGCCGCAAAGCTACATTTATAAATTTAAGCGAATGGACGCTACGGATCTGCGCCAAATCGCGGGTGTATATTACGCTGCGCAGGGCTCTCGCGCGTTTTATAAGGGAGAGGTTTTGCCCGGCGCCGATGCCGCGAGCCTGCGCCAGATAGAGGGAAGCGACGGCAGGGAGAGCGGCGTTTACGCCGCAGACGGCGCGAACGTGTATTTTAAAAACCTGCGCCTTGACGCGCGGGATAACGGCGGGCATTACGAACTTTTGAGGCAGTGGTTGAGCTATTTTTTGTGGGATGCGAAAAGCGGCGACGTTTTTGCAAACGATTTAAAATTTGATCCCGTCTCCGCGCCATATACTCCGCTAAATAGGCAGCTTGCGCATTCAAACCATCTGCTTTTTGCCTCCCCTGGCGGCATCTATTATTTCGACGAGAATGACGGAAAGCAAAAGCGCGCGGCAGACAATCCCTTCGCGGGCGAAGTTCACGCGCTTAGCGGCAGCGTGTTTCAAAGCGGTAAGCGGATATATTTTTTGGAGCGCGCGGATGTTTGGGGCGGCGGTCGCAGCACTCGCAGGCTGGTCGCTCGCAAAAGCGGACTTTTCGCGCTCGAGCTGCCGCACGAGTGGCGCAGGGTAGGCGGCGTGCACGGTGGGCTATACGGCTGGGTCTATTCAAACGGCGGACGATTTTTCTACTTCGACGATCTGGGCTCTTCGCAACTGATAGATCGCTGCATTTATGAGATCAGGGATCTAGATTTGGTTGAAATTTTGCTTCAAAAAAGCAGCCTTGGCACGAGTAAAATTCGCGAGATGATAAAGAATGGCGGGCTTGAGGCGGTGGACGGCGAGCTGCTTTTTGAGATAAAGACGCGAGTGGAATTTTAGCCGCGATTTGAGCACAATTCGAGCATGAAAAGCGCTGCTAAATTTTAAAATTTGATTTTGCTTCGGCACAAATTTATAAAATTTAAACGTCGTCGTGGGCTCTGGCACAGGTTTAGAATTTCATTGCAAATCGCTTTAAGAGGGAGCGCGCAAATTTCGTTTTGCGTCGTCTCGACGACGCGCGAAATATTTTGTATCGGTCGCGATCTTTGCGTCGCGGCGCGCTTTGATAAGGCGTCGCCGTAAATTTTATTTTAGCGCCGCAGCTTTCGTAAAATTTCGCTAGCAGTGCAGGTAACGCAGCGACAGAGCGTAAATTTAAAAGGTTTAATCGTAAAGCTACGCGCATAAAACTTGCGCACTGAGCTCGCAAGATAAAATTTAGAGACTTGGATTCAAAAGCGTAAATTCCTTTTTTGATATGAAATTTAACATAGTGAGTGCAGATCGAGCGGCGCGATCAAAGCGCCGTTTTGCGAGCAGATGGGCCCTAAGCGGCGCCGAAAGCGAGCATCGGATGTGAAGCACTATTTTATAAATCCGCTTGCTATTACGCGGTCGCGCTCGTCGTAAAAAACCGCGAGCTGTGCAGGAGCGATGCCCGCTGCGGGCGCGGACAGCACGGCATGCACGCCGCCGTCTTCGCGAGGCGAAATTTTAACGGGGAGTTTGGCGCTGCGGTAGCGGATCTTAACGCCGAGATTCGGCATATTTAAAATTTCATCCCTGCTTAAAAAGGCGTTAAAATTTTCGGTGTCGAACTCGTAGGTCGCCAGCTCCTCCTTACCGCCCACGACGATCTCGTTTTTGTGCGGATCGATGCTTAGCACAAAGTGTGGCTCATGCGCGCCGTGCACCGTAAAACCGCGGCGCTTGCCGATCGTGTAGTGCATATAGCCCTCGTGAGTGCCGATGGCATTGCCCGCGCGGTCGCGCACGATTCCGGGCATTTTGGTGCCCGTATGACGGTTCAAAACGTCGATGTAGGTGGTATCCACAAAGCAGATCTCGCTGCTTTCGCTCGCAGAAGCGATCTGCGAAAGCTCCTCATAGGCGCGCGCAGCCTCTTTGACATCCTTTTTATACATCCCTCCAAGCGGAAAGAGCATAAACTTAAGCGCGGCGGGATCGATGTTTGCTAAAAAATAGCTCTGATCTTTGCTAAGATCTGCGGCGGCTTTTAAAAGCCTGTCCTCGATGCGGACGTAGTGCCCGGTAGCTAGGCGCTCAAAGCCCTGTTCGCGCGCGAATTCCAAAAGCTTGCCGAGCTTTATGCGGCGGTTACACAGCGCGCAGGGATTCGGCGTAAGACCGCCTATATAAGCCTGCACGAAGGGCTCGTAAACGTCGCGATTAAAATCATCCTGCAGATCCAAAATGTGGATTTTTATGCCCAAAAACTCGCCTACTTTGCGAACTTTGGCGATGTTTGCCTCATGATAGCCGGGCTTTGCGTGCAGCTTCATATAGCAGCCCTGCACCTCGTGCCCCGCGTCCTGCAGCAGCTTCGCGCACATCGAGCTATCCACGCCGCCGCTCATCGCGACTAAAATTTTCATTCGTTCTCCTTACGTCGTACATCCGTTAAAATTTCATACACGCTGTCGCAGAGCATGAAATTTTGCAGATCGCTTTCGTTTATCGCACCAGATTTTAGCAGTGAAGTGCGGAAAAACTCCATTAGCGGTGCGTAGAATTCCTCGTCGTAAAGATAGATCCGTGCGCGCTTAAAGCCCGTCTGCACCAGCACTAAAATTTCAAAAAACTCATCCAACGTCCCAAAGCCGCCCGGAAAGATGACGAAAATTTCGCTGTTTTCGATGAGAGCGCCTTTGCGTGGCGCAAATGCCGAAAATTTCGCGCCCTGCGTCAAAAAGCCGTTGCTTTTTTGCTCAAACGGCAGCATGATGTTAAAGCCCACGCTGTGCGTCCTCGCTCTCGCAAATGCGCCTCGGTTGGCGCCTTGCATAATGCCGCCACCGCCTCCGGTGATGATCGAGTATCCTAAATCGGCGAGCCCCTCGCAAAGTTTTTGAGCGTCTTTTACGTAGCGATTGTCCTCGCTAAAGCGCGCCGAGCCGAAGATCGTGGCGCTTTTGCCCACGTTTTTGAGATTGTCGCGGGCGATTTTGATGTCTTTTAAAATTTCTTTTAACTGCATGATTAATCTATCTTTTATGTATATTATTTAAAATTTTAGCTTTAAGAATAACATTAAATTTTTAAATTTAGCCTTAAAATAGCGAGTTGTATGCTGTTTTAAAATTTCATCGTAAATCATACTAGGTTACTAAGTTTTCGTAAAAATCCGCCGACGCCGCGGTAAACGCTCATGTCGATCGGCTCGCAGCCCTGTTTGCTCAAAAATCGCGAGACGCTCTGTCTAAGCGCGATAGTAGCGGGCGAGAACGGATAGTGCGAGTTAAAAAGCGCGCGATTTTGTGAGCAGATGGCTACTTGTTTGCAAAACGGCACAAAGCCTAGCAGTTTAAAGCCTAGCTTGCTTATATTGCGGTGTGCAACCGACTTTAGATTGTCGTAGATCATCACGGCATCATCCTCGCTCGCGGTAAAATTTAGCAAAAACAAAGCCTCTTTTTTGCTCGCCCCGAGCGTTTTTAAAAGCGCGTAGGTATTGCTGATCGAGCAGGGTTCGTTCGCGCACAGCACGATATTTTCGTCGCCGATGCTCAAAAAATCTCCAAGATACTCAAGCCCCGCATCGATCAAAATAAAATCGAAGATTCCCGCCTCTTTCAGCTCGCTTGCGAAGCGAGCGGGGCTTTCGTGAGCCTTTGCGTTTGCGGAATTTCCGGCTTTTTCGGGATTTGATGAGCGGGCGGAATTTTTCATTTCATCTTTACTCGCGGAATTTTGAGAATTCTCGTCAGGGATTGAATTTTGCTTGGTGAAATCATCGCTTTTAAAATTTTCTAGGCTTTCTGATTCTGTAAAATTCCATCCATCTTCGCAATTTTGCGGTTTTTTGGCTGCACAATTCGTAGAATTTTTTGCAGCGTTTGCCATTGAATTTGAAGCGACGGAATTTTCTGAGTTGTTTTTGCCATCAAAGCTCGTGAGTTTTTGCGCGTAATTGTGCGAGCTGAGACTTTCGTCGTCTTCTCGGTTTTGTGCGCTATCCGTAGAATTTTGCATGACGCAATCGTCCGCGCTAGAGCTTGCGTTTTTGATAGAATTTTGCGCCGCAGAATTTGTGCTATTTGCAGAATTTTGTGAGGACACGGGATTTTGTGAAGCAAGCGCGGGCGAGACGAGAGTTAAATTTTGCGAAATTTTTACCGCGACAGCGCTTGGCAGCGAAATCCTCTTTCTTTGTAAAGCGTTTAAGATGATCTCTTGATTGTTTAAATTTGGCGCTTCGATGATCGCCGTACGGTAGCCCTGCTCGCTTAGAATTTCGGCGAAATTTGCTGCAATCACGCTTTTGCCAACCCCGCCCTTGGCGCTTAAAAAATTTACGATTTTAGTTTGCATATCAGTCCTCTTTTAAATTTCATCTCTCCAAGCGGCAAAATCACGCTTATGCGCTCGCAAACACCCGGATGCGGCAGCGCGAGCCGTTCGCAGGCACGCACCTTTGCGCTTGCATATAAAATATCCACGTCCAGCGTGCGCGGCGCGTCTTTAAAGCTTCGTTTGCGCCCAAATCGTAGCTCCGCGCGCTGCATGATTTTGAGTAATGTAAGCGGTGGTAGAGAGCTTTGCACGAGCATTACGGCGTTTAAAAAATCGGGCTGATCTAAAAAGCCGAACGGCCTGTTTTTTAAGATCAAGGAATTTTGCGCTACGAAAAAGCGCGCGTCACTTTGTAAAGTGTGATAAAATCGCTCGAAGCGTCGCCTAACATCTCCTAAATTCCCGCCGAGCCCAAGTAGGTATAAATTTTTAAAATTTCCGCGCTCGCAACGCCTCATCGGGAAAACGGCGCTTTTTACGACGCACAACGCGTCCGCGCACTCGTAAAATCCGTTTTTCTTAAGCCGCACATTCATCAAATCTGCTCGCTTAAAATTTCGGCCCCGTGTTCGCGCACGACCACGACGTCCTCGATGCGCACGCCAAACTCGCCCGGCAAGTAAATCCCTGGCTCCACGCTAAAGACCATCCCCTCTTTTAGCACGGTATCTCCGCGCTTTGAGATGAACGGAAGCTCGTGGATATCGACTCCGACGCCGTGTCCCGTGCTGTGAAAAAAAGCTTCGCCGTAGCCCTGAGCGGCGATAAAATCCCTAGCCGCAGCGTCGATCTCGCGCGCCTTTTTGCCGGGCATAACCGCCGCGATCGCCAGAGCTTGCGCCTCTTTTACGATTTCATAAATTTCTTGTTGCTTGGCGTTTTTAAAATTTTGCTCTTTGCCGAAGTTAAAATTTTCGTCAAAGCACGCCGTACGCGTCCTATCCGAGCAGTAGCGGTTAAATTTAACCCCCGCGTCCAGCAGGAGTAGATCGCCCTGCCGCAAACGCTTTTTGCTCGGCAGGGCGTGCGCTTTAGCGGCGTTTTCGTTGATCGCGACGATAGGCGAAAAGCTAAGCGCGAGCTCGCCCTTTTTCTTAAAGATGAGCTCGGCGTTAAAAAACAGCTCCTCCTCGCTCATCCCTTCGCCGCTAGCGCGCACGAAGGCGGCAAATTCGTCAAATCTTTCAGCGCCCAATTGCGCCGCGCGTTTTAAAATTTTTATCTCATCCTCTGATTTTACTATGCGCGAAATTTGCGAAAAATTCGCCCGCGCCTTAAATCTTATCCCAAGCCCTTTGCTAAGCGCTTCCCACTCGCCCGCGCTAAAATCGTACGGGTTGTAGCTAAGCTCCTTTACGCCTGCCTTTCGCAAAAACAGCCGCGCGTCTTTTATCAAATTTCGCTCGACCTCGATAACCTCGGTATCTTTGCAAAGCTCGCGCGCCTCGATGCTATAACGTGCATCGGTGAGGAAAAATTTGCGCCCCGCGAGACTTAAAAATATCGCGTTGTCGCAGCTGTATCCGCACTCGTGGTAAACGGCGTTTTCGTCCTTTAGGATAAAATTTTTCAAATTTAACCCGGCCCTACTTGGCTTTCTGCTCAGCTCTGGCGGCTTTGATCTGCTCAAAAATTTGAATCATCCCGATCATCGCCAGATGGTATCCTACGGGGCCGAAACCGATGATCTGACCCGCTGTTACGGGTGCTATTAGACTTTTTTGTCTAAGCTCCTCTCTGCGGGCGATGTTTGAGATATGCACCTCGATCACGGGTAGGCTGACTGCGGCGAGTGCATCGCGGATAGCGAGCGAAGTGTGCGTGAACGCGGCGGGATTAATGATGATGCCGTCGCAGGTGCCGAAGCACTCTTGGATCTTGTCGACGATCTCGCCTTCGAAATTGCTTTGAAAAAACTCGATCTCGTTGCCGCTCTGATCGGCGACCGCCTTCATCTGCTTATGGATGTCCTCCATCTTCATAACCCCGTAAATAGCGGGCTCGCGCATACCGAGCATATTGATATTCGGTCCTTGAATCACCATAATTTTCATTTTTGCGTCCTTGTTTTGGAATTTAAGCGAAAATTATAACCAAAGCGAGCTTATTTTTTACTATGGCGCCAAATTTGCCCGCTCAAGCCCAAGCGATAAAATTTTATCTCTAAATTTAGCGCGAAATAGAATTTTATGCTAAAATCACGCGCTGTTTTAGATAAGGAAAACGATGAGAATTTTAAGGGCGAAGTGGGTTCTTGTCTGCGATGAGAATTTCAAAATTTTAAAAGAGGGCGCGATCGTCTTTGATAAAAAGATAATCGAGGTCTGTGCCTTTGCAAGCGCGGCGCGCAAATACCCGCAAGCCGAAATTTTGGACTTTAGCGGCGACATAGCGATGCCTGCGTTTATAAATCCGCACGTGCATTTGGAATTTAGTGCAAACAAAGGCACGCTGCGCTACGGAGATTTTTTGGACTGGCTAGGCAGCGTCATCGCTTCGCGTCAGCAGCTTGACGCTGCGGCGCGCGGACGGCTGACCTTGGAACAGATCGCCGCGATGATGCGAAGCGGCGTGGGCACGATCGGCGAAATTTCAAGCTTCGGCGGCGAGGCTGAAGCTTGCGCGCAAAGTGGCGTTAGAACCGTATTTTTTAATGAAATTTTAGGCGCGAGCAAAGACGCTGCGGCGGAGAATATTTCTAAATTTAAAGAGCGATTTGAGCGCTCAAAGGCGCTTGCAAGCTCGCTTTTTATCCCCGCCGTATCGGTGCACTCGCCGTACTCGACGCACCCGCAGATTACGGAGTTTGCGACGAAGCTTGCCCGCGAAAACGGGCTTGCTATAAGCACGCATTTTATGGAGAGCGCGTATGAGCGGCAGTGGCTGCGTACGGGTCGCGGCAAATTTAAAGCCTGGCTTGCTAAATTTAATCCAACGCTTGCGCCTTTTTACTCGCCGCAGAGCTTCGTAGCGCATTTTAGCGGGCTTCGCACGCTTTTTACGCATTGCGTTTGGGTGGATGATTTTAGCATCTTTGATCCGAAACTCCACTCGATCACGCACTGCGCGCGCTCCAACCGCCTGCTTAGCAAAAAGCGGCTGAGCTTTAAAAAGCTGCTCGCAAGCGGACTTAATTACAACATCGCTACCGACGGGCTTAGCTCGAATTTTAGCCTAAGCTTTTTAGACGAGCTACGTGCAAATTTAATGATGCACGACGAGCTGGGCCTGGCGGAACTGGCGCGGGCGTTACTTTTAGGCGCGACGAGAAATGCGGCAGCCGCGCTGGGATTAAACTTAGGCGAACTGAAAGAGGGCAAGCTCGCCGACATCGCCGTTTTTGAAGGCATTGAGTGCGAGCAGAGCCAGCTGCCGCTACAGCTCATTTTGCAGAGCAAAAACGCAAAATCACTTTTTATCGAAGGAATGAAATGCAATTTCTAAAGAATATCTTTGCGCCGATCGGCGCCGTGCTCGGGTTTATCAACAAATACTTTAAATCTTTGATTTTTCTGCTTATTTTGTTTTTGATTTTCGCAGGCGGCGAAAGCGCGCAGCAAAAGGGCGCGAATCTCGCTCAGCTTTCGCTAAGCGGCGCGATAATGGACGATAGCGAAATTTTAGAAAAGATCGAAACCCTGAAAAACGACGAGGCGATCAAAGGAGTGCTCCTGCTGATCGATAGTCCCGGCGGCGCGCTAAGCCCGAGCGTGGAAATTTCGCTGGCTATCAAATCCCTAAACTCGCGCAAGCCGGTCGTCGCCTACGCCAAGGGCACGATGGCGAGCGGCAGCTACCTAGGCGGCGTGTGGGCGAGTAAAATTTATGCAAATCCGGGCAGCTTCATCGGCTCCATAGACGTTATCATGCAGGGCTTAGACGTGAGCGAAGCTGCCGCTAAGCTAGGCTTTGCCGAACAGATCGTCAAAGCGGGCGAGCTCAAAGAAGCGGGCACGATGATGCGAAAATGGAGCGACGCGGAGCGCGCAAGCCTCCAAGCTCTGGTGGATGAGAGCTATGAGCTATTTACGCGCGAAGTGGCGCAGGCGCGCTCGATGGATCTTAGGAAGCGCGATACGTGGGCGAATGCGCGAGTATTTTTAGCTAGCAGCGCCAAAGGCGTCGGGCTCATCGACGAGGTGGGCTCTTTAGAGGATGCTAAAAGCGCGCTCGTAAAGGCTAGCGGCGTAGCAGATCCGATCTGGCAGGAGCCCTCGGCGTATGAGAAGATGATAGATAAGCTAGCAAATAAAAGCGAGAGTTTGGTGCGCGGCGCGTTCGGCGCGAAGCTGATGGCGTATTAGAATTTTAGAAATTTTAAATTACGAGGGAATTTTAAGAGTAGAATTTTGTATGCGAAAGCTACACTGGGTTTGATTGCTTTTAAATTTCCTCGCTTTTTCATTTGGTTTTTTCTTTAAAATTTTATCTTTTTACGAATTTTTTCTTCGTTTAAAGCCCCCTCATTCTCTCTCAATTATTCAGCCCCCTTTAAGCATCACTCTTGTATAATCACAATTCTGTTTCGCACC
>CALKQT010000069.1 GCA_937990735.1 uncultured Campylobacter sp.
CAAAGATTACGATCTAATCATTGCGCGTCGCATAGTAGATACCGTATGAGTAGAATTTTATCTACGCGTAGTATATAGCTGGCATCATGGCAGATTAGTATTTCTGGGAAGCTGCGCCTAAGATAATTTATAAAATTTAGAATTTTAAAATTCTAAAAAATTGATAGCTCGCTGATTGCGTAGCCTTGTTTGCGCGCAAGCATGCAAGCTTCACGGATTAAGGCGCGCTCGGTGCGATGTCGTGCTTATCATCGATGAGTTCCGCTTCGTTTAATTGCTTGTATTCGTCGCAGCCGATCTGCTCTGCTAAATCGCATGCTTTCCCGTAAAATTCTTTTGCTAAGGATCTATCTTGTTTAATTTGCCATCCATTTTTGTATAAATCCCCGAGATAACTACACGAGTCCGCATCCCCGCTCTCGCAAGTATTTTTAAGCAAATTTAGCCCGCGCTGATATAGGCTTTCTGCTTTTTGGTAATTGCCTGCTTTGTATAAGTCTCCCAGAATCAAGCACGCCGCCGCCCTGCCGCCATCACAAGCCTTATGGTATAAATCCGCAGCCTTTT
Source organism: uncultured Campylobacter sp. (assembly GCA_937990735.1). Taxonomy (GTDB): domain Bacteria; phylum Campylobacterota; class Campylobacteria; order Campylobacterales; family Campylobacteraceae; genus Campylobacter_B. The sequence goes on from CALKQT010000069.1 coordinate 568, forward strand.
TGAAATCCTTCTCTACGCCCTTGCCGTCTATATATAGATCCGCTAGGCGCTGACACTCATATAGGCTGCCTTCATCGCATTTCTTTTGATTCATTTGAGCTTTCTTTTGGTACAAAACAGCCGCTTTTTATATAGAATCTCCGCCTTTTGCAAGTCCTGTCTGACCTTGTCGCCGTTTTTATATAAATATGCAAGGTTATTGCACATATCTGCATCACCGTTATCGCAAATCATTTGACGCAAAACCATAGCCTTGTGCTTGTCTCTTGTTGGGGCGCCGATACCGGATTCGTATAAAATTGCAAGCAAATCGCACGAAAGCATATTACCGCCGTCGCAAGCCTTTTGGTGCAGGCTCGCAGCCTTTTGATAATCTTGTCTAACGCCATAGCCTTCGAAGTATAGTCCTGCAAGCTCATAGCAGCCGGTCATATCCCCGCCATCGCAAGTTTTTTTATAAACCTCCGCTGCCTTTTGATAACTCTACGTGGTGTTGATGCCGAATTTATATAAATCCCCCGAGCCTATAGCAGCTTTGCGCCTCTCCACTGTCGCAAGCCTCTTGCCACATTTTTATCGCTTTAGGATAATCGCCGTCCTCATAGAGCTTGTCCGCGTCTTCAAAGACTCCACCCATGCAAAACATAGCTATAACGACTAGATAAAGATATCTTTTCATTTAATCCATTTGAAATTTCTGTAAATTTACTCGCGCATTCACGGCTTAAAATTCTGCATTTAATATTTTATGATCTCGGTTTGCGCGCGGGTTTTGCGCGCAAGCTTAATGCCAAGCGGTCTAGCGCGCAAATCCGGCGCGCACTTAACTCTCTTTCAAAAGCTTAGTTAGCGCAGTGCCGCTTTCATCGTGTTTGCGGATATTTTTATAAATTTTACTAAAATAAGCTTCTAAAAATTCCTGATCGTCGATCCTCTCTTCGCCCTTTTTCGGCGCGATCTTTCGGTACTCGCCGCTGCTTTGTAGCTCGAATGCAAGCTCGTTATCGCTTAGCTGAAGCTTTAAAATTTCTTTGAGCTTATTTTGCAAATTTTCGTTGTAAATCGGACTCATTAGCTCCAGTCTACGCTCCAAATTTCGCGGCATCCAATCCGCGCTCGCGATGTATAGGCTGGGCTGCGCGTGCGCGAAGTAAAAAATTCTAGCGTGCTCCAGGTATTTGCCGACGATCGAGATCACGCGGATATTTTCGCTAACGCCCTTAAGCGCGGGGCGCAAGCAGCAGATGCCGCGCACGATGAGATCGATCTTCACGCCCGCCGCACTTGCTTTATACAGCGCCTTGATCATATCGCCGTCGACAAGAGCGTTCATCTTAGCGATGATCCTGCCGGCAGAGCCTTGCTTTTCCTCATTTTTTATCATCGCCAGGAGCCGCTCTTTGATCTGCATCGGCGACATAGAGAGGTTATCTAGCTTGCGGTTTTTGTTGTAGCCCGAGAGGATGTGGAAGAAATTCGTCGTGTCCTTGTCGAAGCGGTCGCCACAAGTAAAAAAGCTCACGTCGGTGTAAATTTTAGCGCTCGAGCCGTTGTAGTTGCCCGTGCCTAAGTGGATATAAAATTTTAACTTACCGTCCTCTTTTTTGATGATCTGCGTTACCTTGGCGTGGACTTTAAAGCCCGCGATTCCATAGATCACATGCGCGCCGGCGTCTTCGAGCGCCTTTGCCCAGTGCAGGTTGTTTTCCTCATCAAACCTCGCCTTGAGCTCGACCATCACCGTTACCTGCTTGCCGTCGCTTGCGGCCTCGATCAGGCTTTGAACGATCGGGGAGTTTTTCTCCACGCGATACAGCGTCATACGGATCGAGATGACCTTTGGATCTTTTGCAGCCTCTTTGATGAGCTTTTGGACAGGATCGAAGCTTTCGTAAGGATGGATCAGCAGGATATCCTCCTTCTCCATCGCGCTCATAACGGAAGTGTTTTCGTTAAAGGGGGGCAGAGTCTTTGGCAGATATTGAGGATGGGCTAGAAAGGAAAAATCCTTATTAGAAGCGATCTCCCAAAGCCCGTCCAGCGTAAGCGGCACGGCGCATTCATATATATCTTTGTAAAAAATTTTAAGATGAGAATTTAGAAATTCTAATAGTTCGGCATCGGCGTCCTTTTCGATCTGAAGCCGTACGAAAGCCCCTTTGCGGCGCAGCTTAAGCCCCGCTTCTAAGATCATCATAAAATCGTCCGCTTCCTCCTCTTCGATCACGATGTCGGCGTTTCGCGTAACGCGGAAGGCTGCGGAGCTGATGAGCTTGTAGCCCGGGAAAATTTCCTCCGCGTGGCGCTTTACGATAGTGCCGATCGGCACGTAGGTGTTTTGCGCGACCTGCACGAAGCGCGGGATCACGCGTGGGATCCTAATCATTCCAAAATGTACCGACTCGGGCGCGCCCTCATCGCAGAGCTTGACCGCAAGGGAGAAGCTGAGATTGTTTAGATGCGGGAACGGATGGGTCGCATCCACTGCGATAGGGACGATTACTGGCATTATCTGCGAGAAAAAAAACTCGTCCGCCGCCGGCTTTAGCTCGGGCTGCAGCTCGTCGTAGCTTTTGATAAAAAGCCCGTTTTTGCAAAGCTCCTTTTGGATGCCGAAATACTGCTGCTCAAGCTCGGTTTGTTCGTTTCTTAGATAGGAGCGGATTGCGCGTAGCTGCTCAAGAGGCGTCATCTCGTCATCTCCGCTGGTTATAACGCCGGCGGTAAAAAGCTGCTTCAGACCCGCCACGCGGATCATATAAAACTCGTCTAAATTCGTGCTGTAAATCGCTAGAAATTTTAATTTTTCAATTAGCGGGATATCCTTTTTGCATTGTTCCAGCACGCGGGTGTTGAAGCGTAGCCAGCTTAGTTCACGGTTTATAAAATTATTTTGTGTTTGCATAAAAACTCCTTTTTGAATATTAATTCTAAGATTATAGCCCAATTAAGATTAAATTTTAAAGTCCGAATTTTATGAGCTTGCAAGTGGGGCAATTTAGTATTTAAAATTCTGCTCTAATTCCCTATTTTTCCTAAATCCTTGCACATTTGCGCATTGCCGTCTTTGCAGCCCAGCTTTAAATACCGCCTCAAATATAAAATTTGCTCTTCCTCCTCCTCGCTCATACCTAGTACCCATTTGCACGCTTGTTTTATTGCGAGTATAAACATAGTGCTTTCATTTCAGCCGCTCTAAACGATATAAATTTAAATTTTAAATCAGAAAACGACGTAAATTTTATCTCTTTGCTAGCGGCTGCGCTTTGGTTGCGCTCTGCCGCGGCTTGCGTTATTAAAGGAGCCAAAATTACGGGATAAAATTCTTTCATTATCGTTCTTTGCCCCTATTGGATTCGCCATCTTTTACTCCTTTGTTGAATTTGCGTTGTATTTATCAGTTATTTCTTCAAATGCTTCTAGCGCACACTTTACGGGATCGTGCTCTTCCTCATCTCGTAAGCAGTTTTCTAAAGCTACCTTTAACGCGCAAGATCTTAGTTTAAATAGTTTTTTCTGATCGGTAAATTTTTCACAAGCCGTAGTGTAATTTATAACAGCCTTTTTAATGTTGCCTCTTAAACCTATATCTTGTGTTCCAAGAGCAAAACAAGACTCCGCAATACCCGCCTTGCAAGATTTTTCATAAGGGGTGATAGAAGCTTCACGCATACCAAGCTTAGGACCTAATATATAACCAAGATCCGAGCATCCGATCATATCTCCGCCATCGCATTTTTTAGATAAAATTTCTATTAGTTTAGTGCACGAGCTATATTTGCCATTTCCTTTATTGCATTCGTTATAAAGATTCTCCTCTTCAGCCGTAGGCTTACCAGCCATTACGATAGAAGCTAAGAATATCATAGAATAAAATACAAAATTAATTTTCCCCATACAATTTCCTTTCGACACCTTCAAAAATAATTTTACCTTTTTTTATAGGGTTACACTCTTTGTCTTTTAGGCAAGCTTTTAGTTCCTCGATATTTTTGCAAACTATATCTCTATCTTTAAGATCGCTATTACAAACTTTTTCAAGACTTTTGATTGCTGTTTGCATATTACCGTTTAGATATATATTTATTAGCGTACCCAATATAAAACAGTGGTATGTGCTATTGGCATCACACAGCTTAATCAGATATTTCGTAGCTTCCTCTACTCGGCGTAATGATAGTAAAAGCTCACTCTGTGTAGCACATGAGCGCATATCACCATCCTCGCACTCTTTAGATAAAATTTCAACGAGTTTATTGCATGAGCTATATTTTCCATCGCCATAATCGCAGGATTTAAAAAGCGTCCTTTGCTCTTCGTTATTAAAATCCTCTAACTTTATTAAACCTGTTAAAGACGATTGTGCCGCAGCAGGGATCACTACAAATGCCGTTATAAACGTAAATAACGAAATTTTAAGATAGAATTTTTTCATTAGCACTCTTTGCTTATCTTTGGATTTGCCATCTTTTACTCCTTTGTTGAATTTGCGTCGTATTTATCGCTTATTTCCCAAAAGGCTTTTTTCGCACACTTTACGGGATCGTGTTCCTCCTGATCTCGTAAGCAGTTTTCTAAAGCCGTCTTTAGCGCGCAAGATTTTAGTTTAAATATTCTTTCTTTTTCTAGATGCTCTGAATATTTTTCGCAAGCTATGCTGTAATTATGTGCCGCTCTTTTGACATTGCCTCTTATCGCAATATCATGAATTCCTAGGTTAAAACAAGAGGCTGCAATACCTGCCTTGCAAGATTTTTCTAAGGGCACAAAAGCCGCTTCACGCATACCCAGTTCAAAGCCCATAATATAACCCACATCGGCGCATCCGATCATATCTCCGCCATCGCATTTTTTAGATAAAATTTCTATTAGTTTAGTACACGAACTATATTTGCCGTTTCCTTTATCGCATTCATTATAAAGATTTTCCTCTTCAGCCGTAGGCTTGCCAGCCATTGCGACAGAAACTAAAAATATCATAGAATAAAATATAAAGCCTAGCCTTGTCATTTCAACTCCCCGTATAGTTTATTATAAATTTCTTTCATTTTTCCTCTTGGGTTGCACTCTTTATCTTCCATACAAATTTTAAGTTCATCGTAAAATCCGCAATACTCATGTGCAGATTCCGAATCCATACTACATATTTTTTTAAAGCTCTTTAAAACCCTATCCGTATTTCCGGTGAAATACAGATCTTCCCAATTGAGGCATAAGCAACTCGTCATTAAATTTGCATCGCAACTTTTAACAAGATAATTTATAGCTTCTTCGTCTCTATTTAATGTCAATAAAAGAAGCGCATTTAATTCGCAACTTAAATAACGCCTATCGTCGTCGCACTCTTTAGATAAAATTTCAACGAGTTTATTGCATGAGCTATATTTACCTTCGCCGTAATCACAGGATTTCAAAAGCGTCCTTTGCTCTTCATTTTTAAAATTCTCTAATTCTATTAAGCTTACCAAAGGCGGTTGTGCCGCAGCAGGAATCGCCGCAAATGCCGTTATAAACGCAAATAACGAAATTTTAAGATAAAATTTTTTCATTAGCACTCCTTATTTTAAGCGGCGATTATATATAAAAATTTTTAGCTGCTTCTTAAAATTTAAGAGGCGCGGTGGTGCGATAAGTGCGCCGTAATCACGTCCCGCCTGCGCTTAGATTAAATTTTAAAATTTCGCCGCCCGCCACGCACGAAAGCTCCGTAATCCGCCGTAAAATTTCACTCGCAACGGGTCTAAATCACGCCGCATGTTCATGCAGAATAAAATTTTATAAATTCAAAAAACCCGAGGCGCTGTTTATTGCGCATCTGCTACGCTATTCGTTTTGTGCGCCTATTTTGTTGTCGCTAGTTTCACTACTGTTTCGCATCTGCCGAACTGCCTACCGAACCACCCATTTTGATGCACGCCGCTCGCGCCGCACGAAAGCTCCGTAATCCGCCGTAAAATTTCGCTCGCAACGGATCTAAGTTGCGCGGGCATAATCCGCCGCCCTACTTCCTGTCTAAATTTAAAATTTCGCTCGAAATTTCATCTACCGTCGCGTTGAAATCCTCCGCCAGCGCGCGCTTTAGCTCCTCTTTCGCCGCCATCATATCGCGCACGATCGCAGCTTCAAACTCCTCTCGATTGAGTGCCTCGTCGCCCTTGGCAAACGCAAAATCCAGCCCAAACCACGTAGCCACGGCAAACGCGGGCACGCATACCACCGCGCCCGGGCCGCATACGAGCCCCGCACTACCGCTAGTCGCGCTGGCGCCCGCCTTGGTAAGGGTTTTCGCGCCCGTCTTAGCCGCAGTTTTAGCGAGGCTCTTGCTTATCAGCTTTGCGCCCAGCACGCCGCCCAGCGCCCCTAGCCCCGTCCCGCTCGCGCGATACGCCTTGCTTTTTAGGCTGAAGCTCTGCGTGACGTTAAGATCAACTTTCGCGCCGTATTTTTTGAGCGTAAAATTTAGCGAGCTCTCATAATTTTTGACGTTCGCCGCAGCGATTTTAGCGATGTTTTCGCCAAAATCTTTCGGAAAGCTTTCGCTTACGAATAGCGCAAATTTCTCATTCAGATACGCCCCCGCATCATCGTCCCACACGCCGTGCCACAGCACCAGATAATCGCTCAGAAACGAGTAATTGAAATCCGCCATTTTCTGCGCGCTAAGCCTCGCGCCCTCGTCGTAAACGGCGTCGATGTAGCTATTCAGCGCGGACGCGGCGTTTGCTTCTACGGCGAAGCGCGTGGCGTTTAGCTCGCCTCTTAACGCATCCGCCTCGCGAGCGCTTAAGATCAGCCGCTCGCCGCTTTGCAGCACGATCTGCACGCCCGTCTCGACCGCACTTTTAGGATGTGCGCTCTCCGCTTCGCCCGCAGCAGTGCGCGTCTGCGCGGCGCAGATCAAACACAGCGTGACGTAGGCAAGCGCAAAGATCGTGCCGCTGAAGCGCCCTATTTTGGGCGCAGCTGCGGCTCGCGGCATAAAAAGCACGAAGGCACAAAGATGCAAAATCGCGCAGTAAAAGACGAAATCGCCTGCGCAGATCAGAAACAAAAGAGCGATTTTTAGCGCGCTAGGGCTCTGCGACAGCGCCAGCTCGAACAGCGCGTTTTTGTAAAATTTCAAAGCGTAAATTTCATTTAGCAGAGCAGATTTGAAGTGCGCTTGCGGCGCGGTAGATTTTAAAATTTCAAAAATTTCAGAGATTGATGCAGGGCTTGTCGCGGATTTTTCAGCGGAACTGTCGGCGACCATATTCGGCGCGGCGGGATTTTGGGCTAAATTTTGCGCTGCGGCGGGGCTAGTCGTAGAATTTTTAGCGTTGATTTGCGATGTAACGACGGGATTTACCTTGGAATTTTCAGCCGAGGCATGCACCGCCCTAACGAGGCCCATTTTAAAATTTGTGGGCGAAGCGGTAGGTTTTTTGGCTGCGTTCGGCGCGGACTTGACGACATTATCCGTCTCGGAATTTCCGATAACTATGGCAGCGTTATTCGCCGCGGAATTTTTAGCGGATTTAGAGGCATTATCTGTTGCCAAATTTCCGACGGGTGCGGAAGCGTCATTCCTCGCAAAGTCTTCGACGGATGAAGCGGTGCGGGCGGGCGGAGTAAAATTTATCGCGGAATTTAAAGAGTGTGTGGCTGGATCTGCAGCGTCTGCAAGCCGTAAATAGGCCAAATTTATGGCAAATTTTACCGCTACGGCGAGTACGGCGAGCAGCAAAATACTAAGTTTGAGCGATAAAATCCTAGGATTTTTAATCTCTTTTAGGCTGAGCTTAAGCACCGCCAGGCGCATCAGAGCAAGAGCTGCAGGCAGTGCCGCGAGCGTCACGAACAGCGCCACGCCGCGCAGATCCGCTAGACCTAGCGCCAAAGTGACGCTTAAGAGGATCGCACCCGCGCAAGCAAAAACCCCGCTTATCAGCCTGCCTCTAAAAATTTTAATCAAAATCCCGCTGCTGCGAAATAGCGCTGCATTGGCGCGCTGCTTCGCCTCGTAAAAAAAGCTAAATAGCACCCGAAATAGCGCGTAAGCCCAAAACGCCGCCAGCGCGCAAAAGCCCGCGTCGTCCAAATCCTGCGCGTAAAGCGCGAAGTAAAAAACGCTAACGATCAGCGCTAGCCTAAGCGCTATTTCACAGATCCAGCGGCGCGTCGTCGTCATCGAGCCTGTTTGCCTCATTGATCTTTGGAATGCCCATCTCTTCGATATTTAGAGGCGGTGCAGGTTTAAATTTCGCCTCGTCCTCTTGTGCCTCAAAAGGCGGCTCATCGCCCTCGCCTCTTTCAAAATACGCAGCGTCCTCTTGCTGCGTATTCTTTGCGCCTTGCGATGTGCCTTCCGCACTCTTTACGTTTTGCTGCGCATCAGCCGAATTTCCATGCATGCGCTCTGTTTGAGGCGCGACGCCGCCCGCTCTTGCATCGTCTAAGCTTTGCCCCTTAAATTCTTGCTTTTGCGGTGCACGACGCACCTCTGCCAAGCTCTGTTCTGCGCTAAATTTAGACTCGCCGTCTATCTCCTCGCCGTACTCTGCATCGCTTTGACCGAAGCTAGGCATCTCATCAAAATCGATATTTACTCCGGGGTTTCGAGCGCTAGCGGAGCTTTCATTTAAGCTTACGCCGCTATTTTGCGCTTCATTAAAATTCTGCGTTAAATCTTGCTGTAAATTTTGCGCTACACCCTGCTGCGCCGTGTCGAGGCGCGGCGCAGCAGGCTCCTCAAAGCCCTGATCTTGCAGCTGCGAGACGTAGTCGAGATTGTCGTTTTCGTTAAAGATCGCGCTCTCGCTGGGCTCGCCGCCGAAGCTCGTATCGACGAAGCGGGTAAATCTGCCCTGAAAGCCCACCTCGATCGTCCTGCCCGCCTCGCCCGAGCGGTTTTTGCCGACGATGATTTCGGCTTTTTCCTGATAGTCGTTGCGCCTAAACACGGGCTCGCCTGCGTCCTTGCCCTCGGCCTCCAGCCGCGAAATGCGCTCGCGCTCCATCTGCTCTTTATAAACCTCGTCGCGATAGACGAAAAGTATGATGTCGGCGTCCTGCTCGATCGCGCCGCTTTCGCGCAAATCGCTTAGCATCGGGCGTTTGTTTGAGCGCGCCTCAAGCGAGCGGTTTAGCTGCGACAGCGCGATTATCGGGATGTTTAGCTCGCGCGCTAAAAGCTTGAGCCCGCGTGAAATTTCGGCGATTTGCAGATGGCGCTCGGAGTAATTGCTCGTGCTCGTCATAAGTCCGATATAATCGATCACGCAAAGCTCGATATTGGCATCTGCGGATTTGAGCTTGCGCAGCTGGGTGCGGACTTGGTGGATGTTTACGTAGCCGCTGTCATAGACGAAAAGCGGCATATTTAGCACCGCATCGCAGGCGTCGTTGAACCGCGTCCAGTCGTCGTCGCTGAGCTTGGCGCTCATTATGTCGCTTAGCGGGATCGAGCTAAGAGCGCTTAGTATGCGATACATCAGCTGCACGGAGGGCATCTCGAGCGAGAAAAATACGACACCCTTGCCGCTTTGCAGAGTTTTCATCATTAAATTTAGCGCAAAAGCGGTCTTTCCCATACCGGGGCGGGCGGCGATGATGATGAGCTCGCCGGGTTTCAGCCCCTTCGTGCAGTCGTTTAGAAAGCGAAAGCCCGTATCAAGCCCCACGAGCTCCGAGCCTGCGAGCGCCTTTTGGCGTTTCAGCTCCTCTACCACGTCAGCGATGATCTCGTGCGATTTTTTGATGCCGCCGTGGCGCTCCTCATCGATGAGTTCGTAAATTTTAGAGCTGATTTTATCGGCGGTGTCTTTGCTGCGCACGGCTTCGTTTACCATCGAAGGGATCTCGTGCGCGACCTTGATTAGCGAGCGCTTGATCGATTTTTCGCGCAGCTCAAGCGCGTATTTTGGGGCATCGACCACGCCGCTAGTGGCTACGACCTCGGTAAATGCGCCATCGTCGTAGCGCTCGGCTAGCCATTTTTTAACGAAGCTCGGCGCGATCGGCTCGTTGTGCGAGGAGCACTTGACGATCGCCTCGTAGATGTCGGCGTGCGGCTTGTAGAAAAAATCGCCGACCGAGATTATCTCGCTCAGCTCGCCGTATGCGTCCTCGTTTTGCAAAAGCGAGCTTAAAATCGCACGCTCCATATCCAGATCGTATAAATTTGCAGGCACATTCTGCTTCGTTGCCATCGCTTCCCCTCGTTTCGCATTTAAATTCTATAAAATTTCAAGCTCGCTTCCACAAATCTCTGCGGCGCGATAATTTTAAATTTTATAGAATTTAAATCTCGCCTCTTGGCAAAATTCTATCGGGCGAAATTTTATAATTTTGCTCGCCTTAAATTTAGGTGCAGGACGAAATCCAGCCGGATGAAATTTCGCGGCGTATCGAAAGTTCATCCGTCAAGATTCCGCTTTGCGGCACGGAATTCTACCGAGGCAAATCTGCGAGTAAAATTGGCGAGCACATAGAGCCTGTGCCTAAATTTCATAGACAGCATAAAATTCTATCGCTTAAAATTTCGCGCAGTAAATTCTA
>CALKQT010000070.1 GCA_937990735.1 uncultured Campylobacter sp.
ATAAATGCAGGAAGCGATAGAAATAGTGCGGATTTAAATAGGTTTTTCATTAAAAGTCCTTTGAGGTTGAGATATCTGTATTGCCAAATAAAAACGACTATTAGCATTTAGGGCTTTTGCATACCTATCCCATATCTATGCTTTAGAATGGATATACCGCCTATAGCTATTACGCTACCTTGCAATACGGTAGGGATTATATTTGCAGCGGGCTTAAAGGGAGATAAATTTAAGAGATATATTGAAATTTTATCTGCTCCGATCGTTTTATTAAATAAATACCTTAAATTTTAGCTTGATCTTAAAAAGCAGATAGGCACGGATAAGGGCTATATATATTAAATTTAATAGCGCCTTTTTTGCTTCTCTTTGGAGACCGAAAAGGATAAAGCTAGATATATTAAATTTAATACCGCAAGCATTGAAACGGGATTTGGATTTAAATCATATAAAAGGCTAAGCGGCGGTATTTATGAAATTTAGTCCTACCTTACCGCGCACGGAGGCTTTACGGGCGATGTTAGACGCATACGGCGAAGGGATACTAGTGTTATAAAAGGCACGGATACTTTACGTGCAAAGCTAGACGAATAATCTTCATAAAATTTAGCCGCATCAATAAGCTTGCTTTTGTAGGGCATGCTTTTCTGGGCTTGATTTTTAATAGGGTTTTATCTACTTATGGGACATTTCATTATATTAATTAATGATGCTTACCAAGCTTTATTTGGCATCTAGTTTAAATCATACAGAAAGCTTTATAAGTGCCGGCGGCTTTATAATTTAGATATAAAAGCGCAGCAATGTATTAAAAACGAACGAACGTATAAATCATAAATGAGGCTCGTATAGGTTAGAAATAAAGATAGCGCCATAGAAGTTAAAAAGCAAACGCAAACAGGACAGTATGGAAAAACGATACGAACAAGCAAGTATTATAGAAAAATTTCAATCCGTATCATTTTTTTCACTCAATATAAGTTAAATTTAATGCAGAGTTTTGAGATTTTGTATTGATGGAAGGCTAGATTTAAAATTTGTATTTGCAGAAGGTTCTAAAATTCTAAAAAGGCTATGGAATTTTAAATTTATCAAGCAATATTTATTGGCTAAAAAAGCGATAAGCTAAAGACACTGGAATAGAATTTAAATTGAAAATTACATGGAAAGTTATGGAATTTTAACAAAGCCTGCAGCGACCTACTTTCCCCGTCCGAGTAACGGATAGTATCATCAGCCAGGACGAGCTTAGCTTCTTGGTTCGAGATGGAGCAAGGCGTTTCCTCGTCTGTATAGCCACAGGCAGTGTTAAATAAGGGATTGCTTTTATTGTTTGATAGTAATATCTTGCAAATACGTTACGAGCTTTAGCCGCGTAGTATATAAGCTTTACTCGTTCCTGTCTGTTCGCCTGATATTTAAAAATACTTCGTCGTAATCTAAAACTTAGATTAATCGTAGATTACGGATATCTTTTATAATCTCTTATTTAACACTGCGTTCATCGTTAAAGTCAGATCTTGTTTTATAAAACGGAGTTTGTTTCAGGATTGATGCTTTAAGTATAAATTCGATTATTCATCTTTGCTTTTAAATTTAATACCCAAGGCATTTTACAAAGTATTTTTACTTTTAGACAAGGCGCGTGAGCTAGGATAAGGGAGCGAACATATGAGTTCGTGACCGCAATCCGAAGCGAAACGCAACGCAGTATAAAATAAAAATACGAAGTAAAATTTATCCTTAACAAGGAAGTAATGCTTAAAAGATAAGCAAACGAGCTATTAGTACCGGTCAGCTAAAGGACTTTCATCCATTACACATCCGGCCTATCAAACTAGTAGTCTACTAGAGCTCTTAAAAGAAGATTCATCTTGGAGTCGGCTTCGAGCTTAGATGCTTTCAGCTCTTATCGCATCCCGACTTAGCTACCCGGCGGTGCTCTTGGCAGAACAACCGGTACACCAGTGGTCGGTTCAACCCGGTCCTCTCGTACTAGGGTCAACTCTCCTCAATCTTCTTACGCCCACGGCAGATAGGGACCGAACTGTCTCACGACGTTCTGAACCCAGCTCGCGTACCGCTTT
>CALKQT010000071.1 GCA_937990735.1 uncultured Campylobacter sp.
TTTAAGATATTCCGAGTTTTTTCTATTCATTAATATAAGTGATATTTGCTTTAGCTCATTATTTCTTGGCTTTTCAGGAAACCCGAGATTATCTATTATTTTGTTTAAGTGGTCTATCTCGCTATTATTTAACATGTCTATATAGATGTCGTATGTTTTGAAATTTTTATTCTCTTCTTTAGATATAATTGAATGGTGTATTAAAGTTCTTTCGGATAATAGTAATTTTATATCATTAATTCCATTTTTGATTATATATTCTATTATTTCATAGAAATTTGAGTAAGTATCTATGACAATTAACGGTCTTTGTATTCCATATTTTTTTATCTCCTCAAAATCCCGTATTATGCTGTGATTACTATTATCCGAAGTTGATATAAAAACATTGTATCCCTTTTGATTTAGAACGTGGCTCGCCTCTTTTAAAAAAATGCTTTTGCCATTGCCTATTTCTCCTAAAACACATATGATGTTATGTTTTTCGAAATTCTCTATTAAATCTTTTATTTGCTCTCTAATAACCAAAAAGGGCGGTTTTTGATTTTCGTGATCTGGTGCCTGATAAATAAAATTTTCATCCAACTGTCCATTTGTTAAAAAAAGCTCAACTTGATTATCTCGCAGTATTTTATTTTTTGTTTCCTCAATACTATATTTTTTAAGGGATTTTGTATAAAATTCTTTTGCTGGTTCAATTAGCTTACTAATATTTTCTTTTATTATGTCGCTAAAACCTTCTACTCCGATTCTTAAAATTTGTCCGTATTTATTGAAACGAAAATCCTCGAAATTTGTATCGCCTGTTTTTTGGCTTTGAACAAAGTAGGTCTTGTCTTTAAAATTTGGATTTTTATATAATACTTTTTCTATTTCTATATCATATAAAGAGTATCCAATAAAAATAATTGCGCTAGCGTATTCAAGATCATTTTTAAAATGGTATTCGCATGCGGATTTACTAAACACATCGGCAGAGGCAACATATGACGAGCCGCTTATTTTAAAATCCTTATCTATGGTCTCTTCGTTTAAATTTTTTATAAAACCATTAATATGCACGCAATACAATTCATTATCTTCAAGCTTGCTATTTAGCGTTGCTGTTTCAACCCTTTTACCTATAGATTTAGCTGCAGTTTCTACTAAATCATCGTAGTTTGTCGTCCAGATTCTCTTCCATGGAAGCATTAAAATATTCTTATGATATTCAAGCGGTTCTTGTGTTTCAAATATATTTCTTAGCTTTTTAATTAAATTTTGTAGCATATTTCTATTATTTTGGCATTTTACTTGTAAAAAATAATCCATTGTATCTTTTAAATCGCCTTTTTCGCTCTCTGTAAGACCTCCTACATCTCGGATTGCCTGTGTTAACTTTTCTGTATTCGGCATGTCTGTTACTTTGTCATCAAGTGTTTTTGCGCCAACAGAAAAGCCAGCACCTACAAATAGTACTATATTCCCATTTGACATTTTGTTAAGTAGATCATTTATTTTATCCTCCATAATTAACTCCTATTTTTAATAAATATTGTTAATTGTACTATAATTTTGCAATATTTAATATAAATGCTATTTTATATGCTACCAAAGTTAGTTTCTAGTAGCTTTTAAACTATATACGAATTATCCTAAACTCCCAAATTTAACCTCAGCTTAAGCATAAATTTATATACTTTGGCTTTAAATTTAAGGCGGCAAATGAGATCTCAGAGCGAATTTTTCGGCGTATTTATCACGCTTCTTGGCGGCGTGTTATGGGGCTTTAGCGGAGTTTGCGGGCAGTATCTGTTCACGCAAAAAGGCGTCAGCGCCGACTGGCTCGTGCCCTACCGCCTGAGCCTCGCCGGGCTTGCGATGACGGCGTATTATGTCGCTCGCTCGCCGCGCCTAGCTCTTGCGCCGTTAAAAGATCGCGCGCTTTTGCCGCAGCTGCTCATCTACGCCTTTTTTGGGCTTATGATGACGCAGTATTCGTACTTTTGCGGTATCGAGCTCTCAAACGCCGCCGTCGCGACCGTGATCCAGTACTCCGCCCTCGCGCTCATCCTCGCCGTCGTTTGCTTTTTGGAGCGGCGCGCGCCTAAAAAGGTCGAGCTCATCGCGCTTGTTTTGGCGGTGCTCGGCGTCATGCTGCTCGCCACTCACGGCGATCTGGGCTCGCTCGTTATCAGCGCGGAGGCGCTGGTTTGGTGCCTGATTAGCGCGCTTGGCGTCGTGGTTTACAGCCTCATCCCCGCGAAGTTAAATCAAAAATACCCCATTGCGCTAAATTTAGGTTGGGGCATGGTCATCGGCGGCGGCGCGCTTGCGCTTTATACGCGGGTTTGGCAGCTGGGCGGCGTGAGCGACGCGGACGGCTTTGCGGCGCTTGCCGCGGTGGTGATCCTTGGCACGATATGCGCGTTTAGCTTTTACATGACGGGGCTAAAGATAATAGGCGCGAGCAGGGCGAGCATGATCGCGTGCATAGAGCCGGTGAGCGCGGCGGCGTTTGCCTATTTTTGGTTGGGGACAGAGTTCGTGTTTCTTGATTTTGCGGGCTTTACGCTCATTATCTCGTGCATATTTTTGCTGGCTAAAGATAGGAAAAAGGCGTAAATTTGGAGGAGAGATGATCTATTTGGCGCAAACGGATACGACGGCGGGATTTTTGAGTAAGGATTTTCGCGAGATAAACGCACTCAAACGCCGAGCGGCGGACAAACCCTGCCTCATAACGACGGCGAAGCTTAGCGAGCTAAAAAATCTCGCAAGAGTGCCCGCTAAATTTAAAAATTTAGTGCGCCGCGCGAGGAAAACGACCTTTTTATATCCGAACGGCACCGCCGTGCGCGTCGTAAAAGAGTGCGCCCACGAGGAGTTTTTACGTAAATTTGACTGGCTCTACTCCAGCAGTGCAAATTTAAACGGGCAAAACTTCGACGAAGCCTGGGCGAAAGCTGCGGCGGATCAGGTCGTGGATCAAAATTTCAGCCAAAACGCAAGCTCGAAAATATATAAAATTTCAAAAACTAAAATTTTGCGGATTAGATAGAGCTGTTGATTAAAAATTTACGCGCGCAAAGAGCGCTCAAAAAGAGGCGCTAGTTTATAAATTTAAGCGACTTTGTAAATTTAAATTGCTCTATAAATTTACCGAACCGTAAAATTTCGTCACATATAAACCGCGCAATACCGTCTGGAATTTTAAAAAATTGTGAAAAGATCACGGCAAACTCTCAGAAAAATCATATAAAAAGCTGTAAATCCCCCCCCCCCCACTGCCTTCAAGTAATAAAATTCCTGCCGTTCTCGAAGCCGTAAAATTTCACTATTGCTAGCTTTGAATGAAATTCTATCGCCAAATACTCTCGATCAAAATTTTAACTCGGGCGAGCTAAGATTATCACTAAAAATTCTAGCATCCCGAGCATTCTCGATTAAAATTTTAGAGATTAGGCATTACCGCCGGTTTTTATCCGAGCTGCTGCGCGCCGTTTTATCACAACCCTACCGACGCCGCTTTTGCCTTTGATTAAAATTTGATCTTTAAAAAAAGCTCCTCTGGCGCCGCTAAAATCAAAATTTCGCCGCTGCGCCAATAGTTTTAATAAAATTCAGACGCCGCTTCTGCCGATAATTTCAATTAAAATTTTATCGCCGCTGCCGCAAGTAGTTAGCAATCAAAATTCTATCATAGCGATCTTATGTCAAAATTTCGCCATTGACACCTCATCGCTGCCGCCGCCGATACTACGCCTTCGATCGCCGCTGCCGCTGCCGCCACAGCAAGCGCCGCAAAGCAGTCCTCGTAGCTCACGCCCTTTAGGCTCTCAAACCTGCGTGTAAAGCGCAAGCGCACCGCCTCCCATTGTTGTGCCACGACGACGACCGATCCGCGCGATAAAATTTCCGCCGCCACGCAGTGTATCAAAGCAAACGCTGCAAATTTTAAAATTTTACCGCCTCTCGCCGCGCGGCATCGATAAATTCCAACCGATAAATTCCGCTAGCTAGTCTTTCATTCTCGCATAAATCATAAATTTCCATAAATTTAACGCTGCCTTTCTTGCTTTATATTAAAATTTCGCTAAAATTACCGCATTAAATTTGAAGCGCAAACGGAGTTTAAGCTTAAACCGCTTGCGGGCAAATTAAATCCATTCAAGGAGCTTTTATGAGCGGTGTTGCGTTAATCATCTGCTTCGCCATAGCGGTCGTCGTGATGATTTTTTTGATCTCCAAAGCAGGCGTTCACCCGTTTTTGGCGCTAATGCTTATCTCCCTGGCGCTCGCGATCGTCGCGGGTATACCGCTAGCCAAGATCCCCGCGATTATCGGCGACGGATTCAGCGGCACGTTTAAGAGTATCGGTATCGTCATAATCTTCGGCGCGCTCATCGGCACCGTGCTCGAAAAGACGGGCGCGGCGCTCAAACTCGCCGATATGGTCGTAAACGTAGTCGGGCAGAAGCGCCCCGAGCTTGCGATGCTCATAATGGGCTGGATCGTGGGTATCCCCGTATTTTGCGACAGCGGCTTCGTCGTATTAAACCCGATCCGAGAAGCGATCAGCAAAAAAATCGGCGAAAATCCGGTCGCTCTTGCAGTAGCGCTCTCGGGCGGACTTTATGCCTCGCACGTATTCATCCCACCGACTCCCGGACCGATCGCCGCAGCAGGCGCCGTGGGTCTAGGCGGCAATCTACTGCTCGTAATCGCAATGGGCGCGGTAGTGTCCCTGCCGGTGCTGATCGCTACATACTTTTTTTCTAAAAAAGTCGCCAAAAGCGTCCATATAAGCGAAGCTGAAGCCAATGAAGTCATCGCCAAAAGCTACGACGATCTGCTTAAACAATACGGCAAATTGCCGGGCGGATTTTTAAGCTTAGCCCCTATTTTGATGCCGATCCTATTTATGGCGCTGGGCTCCGTCGCCAAGATCCTAAAAGTAGGCGGGTTTGCGGGCGAAATTTCGCAATTTTTAGGAAATCCTATCATCGCGCTAGCCTTAGGCGTAGTTTTTGCGGTATTTTTACTCGCACAAACCGACAAACTAGGCGAATTTAGCGAGCTCACCAACGAATCCTTAAAGATAGTAGGCCCGATCCTCTTCATCACCGCAGCGGGCGGAGTGCTAGGCAAGGTCATCACCGACGCCGGCTTCGTAACCTACATCAAGGACAATGCGACTGCCATTAAAGCCGCGGGGATTTTCTTCCCATTCTTAATCTCGGCCGTCTTAAAAACCGCGCAAGGAAGCTCCACCGTGGCGATCATCACTACAGCTTCGATTATGGGCGCATTTAACGCGGACGGCTCGCTAATGCAGGTGCTGGGCTTCACCTCCGAAATGTCCGGCGCACTCGTCGTAATGGCGATCGCAGCGGGCGCGATGACGGTTTCGCACGCTAACGACAGCTACTTTTGGGTCGTTACAAATTTCAGCAAGATGAACCCGCAGCAAGGCTACCGCACCCAAACAATGCTAACCCTAATTATGGGCATTACGGGCATGATCAGCGTGTGGATTTTGTCGCTGTTTTTGATCTAGGTTAGCTTATTTTAGCCGCTACCGCGCTAATCAGTGCGGAGCGCTACGGGCATATACCAGCGGCTAGCTACATTAAATTCTTTAAATTTACGTAGCTAGCCAGCACTGCACAAATGCCCTAGTATTAAAATTTCGTATAGCGGAGTTTTAAATTTACACACAAAGCCTCAAGGAGCGAAATTTTAAAATTCTATCGCTACGGAATTTTAAAATTTAGCCGAAATTCTATGGCTTACAGAATTCTAAAATTCCACGACATGAAATTTTAGAATTTGCCCCATAAATTTGGCAACGAGATTTTAAAATTCTACTTTTGCTTCGGTCTCGTCATCGTAAATTTAGCCTATGCGCTGTAAAATTCCAAAATTTTGAAATACCAGCTAAAGGAAAAATATGAAAGTTTTAGTCGCGATCGACTCATTTAAGGGCTCGCTTAGTTCGCTTGAGGCGGGCAACGCCATAAAATCAGGCATCGAGAAGCTAGGCTGCGAGGTGCTCGTCAAACCTATCGCAGATGGCGGCGAAGGAAGCGTTGAAGCCCTTGCCGACGCGCTAAAAGCTAGGTTTATGGACGTCATCGTAGCAAATCCGTTAGGCGAAAAAACGCCCGCACGCTACGCCTTAAAAGGCGAGCTAGGCATCTTAGAAATGGCGTCTGCATCGGGTCTGCCGCTCATCGAAAAATCGCGCCGCAACCCGCTAAAAACGAGCACTTTTGGCTTTGGCGAGATGATAGCGCATGCGATTGCGCACGGCGCGCGAAAGTTTATCATCGGCATCGGTGGAAGTGCTACGAATGATGCGGGCATGGGGATGCTGCGCGCGCTTGGTTTTAAATTTAAAGATGCAAATGGCGCAGAGCTTACGGGAGCGGGCGAGGATCTGATTAAACTCGCCACGATAGATTGCACTTCGGTGCTGGCGCATCTTAAAGAATGCGAGTTTCTCATCGCCTGCGACGTGGATAATCCGCTCTTCGGCGAAAACGGCGCGGCATATATTTACGCCCCGCAAAAGGGCGCGGATGCGGCGATGGTAAAGCAGCTCGATGCGGGGCTTATCAATTTCGCAAGCGTCGTAAGCAAACATCTTGGACGCGAGCTTTGGAATAGCCCCGGAGCAGGAGCTGCCGGCGGGCTGGGCTTTGGCTTTGTGAGCTTTTTAAACGCGACGCTTAAGCCGGGCATCGACATTATCACCGAAGAGATCGGACTGGATCGCGATATGAAAGGCACCGAGCTTGTCATCACAGGCGAAGGAAGGCTCGATTTTCAAAGCTCGATGGGTAAAACCCCCTGCGGCGTCGCGAAAATCGCCGCGCACTACGGCGTGCCCGTAATCGCGCTGGCAGGCGGTATCTCGCCCTGTGCCGGTGGCTGTAACGAGCGAGGTATAGGAGCATTTTTTTGTATCCTAAACGAACCGATGAGCCTTGAGCGCGCGATGGAAAAAGAGATCGCAACACAAAATTTAGCCCGCGTCGCCGAACAAGCGGTGAGATTGTTTATGCTTGGACGCGGCGCTAAATAGGGTTTTGGGCTGAAATTTTAAGGCACAGGCACTAAAGCTTTCAGAGAGTGCGGGCAAGGGATACGGCGCGGCGACAGTTCGCAGCAGGCGACGCGGCAAAGTGTGGCAGGCGGCGAGCACGGCGAAGAAGCGAAATTTTATGCAGGATAGATTTGCGTGCTTTAAAGGCACGGCGCGATCTTGACGCAGATGCAGCGCTCGTGCGGCTTACAAGGCACAAAAATATACGCGAAGAAGCAGGCGAGAGCCTACAACGATGGACGTTGGTAAAGCGGCGGCTTGCGGCAAGAGGATACGGGCTATGACGTGCATGCGTGGCAAGCAAATACCGCGCGCGGCTTGCGGCGAGCGGCAAAATTTCATCTACCACAGCCACGGTTAAGCAGATAAAATTTTGCATTAAAGCGGAGCTTTTCCGAAATTCTAGCGCGTTTGAAAAGGCGGAGACGGTTAAGGGGCGGCGCAGCGACGGGCGGCATGAAATTTTACTGCGCACGATACATATGCAAGGAGCGATCTAAAACTCATTTTCCAATCAAGCGGCTCGCGGACCCTCACAATACATACCTCAAGGCGTGATTAAAACAGATAGAATTTTAAAATTTAACGCCGTATTCACAGCCTATGGAATTTGCAACGTAAATTTAAAAGCAACGATCCGCTTTATAAAATTCCGTTTCGAATTTTAACCCGCGATATGTCCGTCTTGAGGCAAAAAAAGGCCGCTTAATCGCAAGATCGCGC
Source organism: uncultured Campylobacter sp. (assembly GCA_937990735.1). Taxonomy (GTDB): domain Bacteria; phylum Campylobacterota; class Campylobacteria; order Campylobacterales; family Campylobacteraceae; genus Campylobacter_B. The sequence goes on from CALKQT010000071.1 coordinate 7,814, forward strand.
TTCTTGCAAAGATGACGGCGGCGCATTACTTCGCTCGCTCGCAAAGCCCGCCAGCCCTCCGATGACGCTTTGATGAGGAGCGGGCCGCGTCTACGTAAATTCGTATTATTAGGATCGCGGATTTGCTTATCGCTAAATTTGGTGCAGATGCGGCCACCGTACGCCGCTATGACAGAGCCGAGCTTTCGTTAAATTTGCTCCGATTGCGCTGTGTTTTGCGATAAAAATTTATGAAATTCCATTTTCGGTCGGCGCCGCAAAATTTTATAAAGCTCCATTTTAAAATTTTCAGCACGGGCACGTACCGATCAGGTCGTCAAGCTAAAATCAAATCTTAAAATTCTAAGCGACGAATGCGAAAAACCCTCGCGCCTAGCGTATCTGCGGCGGCGACACGGGCACGCTAAATTTATCGCTTTTAAGACGCAAAAGACGCGCAGGCGCGGGCAAAATTTATTGATTTTAGAGTTTCAAGCATCGAATTCGCGCGTCTAGGCTAAATTTTAAATTTAAAGCGCGCGACGCTTCGGACGCATCCACGCGACTGCGAGCGCTCATGAAATTCGCCCGAAGCAAGGTTGTAAAACCGCGGGCGGGCGCAAAATTTATCGCCGCGAAAATCAAAACCGCGAAAGCAAAAAAGGCTCCGCGGGCGGGCGCTGCCGCACCCGCCCGAGCAAATTAAAATCGCATGATCCGCCAACCGGCATACGTGGAGGGCGCTGCTGCGGGTATTTGCACTTAAATCCGGTGCGATTACAATGCTATCTAAAACCGCGCCTGCTTAAATTCGCGCCGTTTCAGTTCGCTCGCAATCACATCTCGCCGCAGTAGCGCTTTAAATTTGCGCTGCCGCGATTTGTGCGCATTCAATCGCTACGGCAAGGGTAAAATTTCAAAATCTAGGTCCATACGCGCCGATTTGCGCCGCCAAAAATCGCTCGGATCGAATTTACGCTACCTCAATCTGCGCAGATTAAAGCGCCGCCGCTTAAAAGCGCAAAATTTACCTCTCAAACGGCGGTGCGAAATTTCACTAAAATTTCATCTCTTAATTCGGCGCGCGATTTATAAAATTTCGCCCTTGCCGTGCCCCAAAATCTGCGGCTTAGGCAGCGCCAGGCTCTTTGCGGTTTTGCTAAAAAGTATCAGATCCTCGGTACTTTGCACGCTCCATGGCAGACGCGAGAGCGCGAATTTAAAAATTTCAAAGCAGGAAACGGCGTCGCTAAATGCGCGGTGGTGGACGTTTTGCACGCCTAAAAGCTCTTTTAGCGAGCCGAGCCCGTATCTTTGCGCCTCGATCGTGCGGCGCGCGAGCTCGACGGTGCAGAGCCTGCGATTTAAAAGCATCCCGAAGCCGCATTTTTGCAGGCTTGCGTCGATGAAGCCGTAGTCAAATTTGACGTTGTGCGCCACAAAAACACTATCTCCCAAAAACAGCCTAAACCGCTCCAGCACGCTAGCTAGCGGCGGCGCGCCCGCTAGATCGTCCGCGCGGATACCGGTAAGCTCCGTGATATTTTCAGGCACGACGGGCGCATAAACGAAGCTCTCGAAGCGATCGAGCTCCTGCGTGCCGCGCGTTTTTATCGCGCCGATTTCGATGATCTGGCCGTTTGAGAGCCCGCCGTTCGTCTCGATGTCCACGAAGCAAAAAATTTCATCCGAAATATCCGTCTCGCGGGTCTTGAGCGTGATTTTGCCGTTGTCGAGTTTTATTATCTCTATGCCGAGCGCGCGCCACATCGAGAGGTCTTTGGGCTCAAAAAGCTCGGTAATTTCGGCAATATCGCTTGCTTTTGAGATAAAGTCGTAATAATTTATGCTCTTTTGAGCCAGTAAATTTATAAGATTTTCGATCTGGCGCGTCAAAATTTTACCCCTGTGCCGCGCCTAAATTTTAAGCGCACGGATCGCCTCCGCGTAGTCGTTTGAAGAGAATATGTAGTTTCCCGCCACCACGACGTCGGCGCCCGCTTCGTCGATATCTGCGATATTCAGCCCGTTTACGCCGCCGTCGACCTCAATGAGGCATTTTGCACCTTTGCGATCGATCAGCTCACGCAGCTGCTTAATTTTCTCAAGCGCCGAGGGAATAAATTTCTGTCCGCCGAAACCCGGATTAACGCTCATTAAAAGCACCATATCGACCTCGCCCAAGATAAACTCCAGCGCGCTAAGCGGAGTGTGCGGATTTAGCACTACCGCGGGCGAGACGCCGCTGCGACGTATATGATCTATGAGGCGCAGCGGATGGGTCTCCTCCTCGATGTGGAAGCTAAGAAATTTCGGCTTTAGCGGCAAAAAAAGATCAACGAAAAACGGCACGTTTTTGACCATCAGATGGATGTCTAAAGGCTTGCTGCTCGCCTTTGCCGCGGCGCTTACTACGAGCGGTCCAATCGTGAGATTGGGCACGAAATGCCCGTCCATCACATCTACGTGAATGAGATCGGCGCCCGCTTCGCAGACTGCGCGGATTTCCTCCGCAAGCCTTCCGAAATCCGCCGATAAAATGCTGGGTGCGACATACATTAAGATTCCTTTAAAATTTCAAGATGCGGAATTTTACTTAGTTTTGTCATAAATTTCGCTAAATTTAAACCGCAGCGGATTTTAAGCATAATTTGAAATTTTTTCGCTATAATCGCCATTTATTTTAATCATCAAGGATTTATTATGGCAAGAAGATGCGCAATCACCGGCAAAGGTGCGATGGTAGGAAACAACGTCAGCCACGCAAATAACAGGACCAAAAAGAAATTCCAGGTCAATCTACGCACCATCCGCGTTCAACTAGAAGACGGCTCAACCAGACGAATCAAAGTAGCCGCCTCAACTCTACGAACTATGAAAAAACAATCAAAATAACCTCTTAAAGAGGAATTTATGTCTGTTTTGGACAAGATCAAGCGATTCCTCGACTGGTCCGGCTCGACTAAGCCGGACATCAACCTCTACACAGAAATTTACGACCAGCTACGCCCTTTTCGCTTACCGCTGATAACTATCGTGCTGATGATGCTAATCGGCACGCTAGGCTATGTTTTTATAGCGGGCTTTTCACTCGTAGACGCCTTTTATCAGGCGGGTATGACCTTCACGACGGTAGGCTTTACCGAAGTAGCGCCGATATCGCCCGCGGGTAGAATTTTTACCGTCTTATTTATCCTCATGGGCTTTGGAACCTTTTCGTTTTGCCTGGGCGTCGTCGTCGAGGTCATAAAAAACGGCAAACTTCAAAATTTACTTAGGGAGCAACGAATGATCAATAACATCGCAAGGCTCAAAAACCACTACATTATCTGTTACAACAACATCTACTGCGCCGAGCTTGCCAAGCAGTTTCGCGAAAATCATCTGCCTTTTGTCGTGATCGACCCCGATCCGAATTTAGCCAAAATCGCCGAAGAAAACCGCTATCCATATTTCATCGTAGGCGAGCCGCATGTAGAAACCACGATGCTAAAAGCGCATCTGTCATCTGCAAAATCCGTCATCACGCTAAGTCCAAATTTAGCCGATAATATCGCAATAATCTCGCTCGTGCGCCTATACGAAAAGGAGCTTGGTCGCATCACCCCCTACTTCATCATGGCAAATAGCGATGATGACAGCGATACTGAAAGGCTAAAAAAGCTCGGCGCAAATTCTATCGTCTCACCCTCTAAGCTCGCCGCGCAAAGGCTCTCTGCGATCAGCGTGCGCCCTGATATGGAAAATATTTTGGAGCGGTTTTTGTATAAAAAAGACTCCCTCATCGATATCGAGGAGATCACGGTGCCCGATTTTTCATGGATCCGCTTCAAGCGCCTAAAAGAAACTCGCTTGCGCGATTTTACAAACGCCGACGTCGTGGGAATCAAAGAGCCCAACAGCCGCTTCATTCCGATGCCGGATGGCGACTACCTCATCGGTACTGGGGTAAAATTTTTAGTCATTGGCACGGCAGAGGGTATCCGCAACACCAAAAAGCTCATCCGCAGCAAATACAAGCCACAGGAGATGAGATATGTTTAAAATCGCCCCGCTTGAGCTTGGGCTGCAAAACGTCGAGGGCTTTTATTTTGACGGTGTAAATTCGGGCTTTAAAAAAGAGGGTAACGATCTGGGATTTATCCGCGCAGACGAGCCCTTTGCCGTAAGCGCGATCTTTACGAGCAATAAATTTCAAGCCGCGCCGATTAGGCATTTCAAAAGGGCGCAAGAGCGCGCGGGCGGGAAGCTTAAAACAAATTTTATCCTCGTAAATTCCAAAAACGCAAATTCGATGACCGGGGAGCAAGGCGTCGCGGACATCGATGAAATTTTTAACGAGCTTGGCAAAAAAATCCCTCTGATAAACCCCGTCATGAGCTCCACCGGCGTAATCGGATACCGCCTCAAAAAGGAAAAAATTATCGCCGCCGCGCAAAATTTTAACCTCTCGGCGCAAAACTCAGATGCCTTAGCCACCGCCATTATGACGACAGATACGATAAAAAAGGAGCTTGCGTATGAAATTTCTTTAGAAAACGGCGATAAATTTCATATCGCAGCCGTTTGCAAGGGCGCTGGTATGATCAATCCCGCGCTTGCAACCATGCTCTGCTTCGTCCTAACCGACGCAAAGATCCCGTGCGCTGATATGGACGAGCTGCTAAAAAAGGCAGCGGAGCAAAGTTTCAACACCGTAAGCGTAGACGGCGACACCTCCACCAACGATACGATTATGCTCTGCAGCAGCGCTAAATGCGCCTACGAAAAGGATGCCTTCGCGTCCGCACTAAACGCCCTTACGCATGAGCTTGCGCTGATGCTGGTAAAAGACGGCGAAGGCGCAACCAAGCTGGTGCGATTTAGGGTAAGCGGCGCCGCAAACGCCGAAGACGCCCGCAGGGCGGCAAAGGCGCTAAGTAATTCGCCGCTTGTTAAAACGGCGATCTTCGGCGAAGACCCGAATTGGGGTCGCATAGCCTCGACCATAGGCGCCTGCGGTATAGAATGCGATGAAGAAAAGCTGCGTATCAAATACGACGATGTGCTGCTTTATGACGCGCAAAATCGCGAGCTGGACGCCGCGCGCGAGGCCGTGGCTCACGCCGTGATGCAACGAAAAAGCTTTACGATCTGGTGCGATTTAGGGCTCGGAGAGGGCGAGTTTAGCGCATACGGCTGCGATCTTAGCTACGACTACGTAAAAATCAACGCCGATTATAGATCATAAAGATTCACAGCTCGCTTCATAATAAAATTCCGTCTCGAAAATAGCGAATAGCAGCAGGGCTTTAAAGCTCTGCCCTAAAATTTTATCATTTAAATTTGCCTATTTTAAATTTTTAAAGACTAAAATTTTACCTCTTAAAATCTGGAATCTCATGCGTGAAATTTAGTCTAAATTTGATAGCTGAAATTAGGTTTTAAGCGCTTTATTGATATACTTGAATAAATTTTTCAAAGGAGTAAGGCATGTTTCATGAATACAGAGATTTAATCACTGAGTTAAAAGGCAAAAACGCGAGATTTGATTCGCTTTTTGAGAAACACGACGAGCTGGATCACAAGATCGCCGACGCGCAGGCCGGCAGAGTGCATATGAGCGATCTGGAGATCGATGCGATGAAGAAAGAAAAGCTTCGCATAAAAGATGAGCTAGGCAGCTTGCTAGCGCAATATAAAGCCGAAAAGGCAGATAAATAAAGCTGCTTGCGGCGAAATTAAGATGCAGCAGAGTGCTAGCAAGGCTAATTTCGCCGCTAAGCTTTAATCCGCGTTTAGAATTTTCTAATCTCAATAAGTTTAACCGCTTAAATTTGCCTCGCACGATAAATAAAAATAGCGCGCCAAAACGAGTTAAAAATTTATACCACACACTTCACCATATTGACACCGCTAAATAATTTTTATGCATCGGCTACATCACTGCATATACCAACAATGCAGTATTAGCGCGATCAAATATAATTCGTTACGGCTCTCTATCGCCCCTTCCACTTCCAAAAATATCTCTTGTTGAATGCACTTTTGCGCTACAGAGTAAATTAAAATTTACGCCGCATTGCCTTGCAGCCTGGCTCTTAAATTTTACTTCGCAGCGAACATTTTTTAGAAAATTTCAAATCTTGCGTTTTGCTTATTGCGGGTGCAATACCTATTTCTAAAATTCCGCAATTCGAAGGAATCTAAAGTAGCGCTAGAATTTTAGATCCTCGTTTCGCGCTAGCCGCGAAATTTCAAATTCGCAGCCTCTAACTAAGCACCAGTTTATGTTAAAGCCTACTTTAATCTCTTCAAAGAATTTAGCCAAGCTTGCTTGTTTCAAACTCACTTCGTTGAGCTTTAAAAATTTAGATTATTTCTTTGATCGTATCGGATAATGCCTGCCGGCACGGAATTACTCAAGCCACCCTATTTGCTATATACGCAATTAAAAGCGGCACCAATGCGGAATTAAATAGTGTAAGTGAGATCTGTAAAAGGTGTGAAATTTAATCATATAATTTTAAGCGCCAAGAATTTGCGATAGAATTTCGCCACGCAAATCAAACCTCAAAGCTAGTCTGGCCTACTCGAAAACCTTTGCTTCTAAGCCATGTAGCCTTTGCAAGCCGATATCGATATATTCGTTAAGCTTCTCATTATTTTCCAGCAATTTGTCGTAATAGCTCTTGGCTCTTTCTCTAGCGGTCGCATCAGGCTCGATATACTTTAGCCCACTTTTGAAAAATCCTTTGGATTCCACAAAATAGATCGAGTGGATCTTCTCGCAGTGCGACAGCCCTGCTTCAGTGTAGTTTAAAATCGATTCGTACGCGATGTTGCCTAACAGCTCCTGCAGCCTATTTGCGGGATTTTTGAAAAACTCGGCAAACTCCTTATACGGCGTAAAAACCTGATCAAGATTTTTCATCGCATCGCCGTAGATACCCTTTTTCAGGCGGAACATCGTCATTTCTTGAGAACTTACAAACTTCTCTATTGCTTTTATCGTATCGTTTTTATTCACTGAATTTTCCCTTTTAAAATATGAAACGTTCGGATTATATCGTTTGTTTTATAAAAATCCGTTAAAAATCGGTTAAATTTTGCCCTAGCGTTTTAGCTAAGTTTCTTCGAGCGCTTTTGATTAAATTTCCCGCCTCAGCCGCCGCACTTCTCGCACAATCCTCGCACGAGCACGCTTTTGACATTTTTTTGTGGCAAAGTAGGCATCGAAATCTCCTCCATCTTATGGCAGTTTTCGCAGACAAAATACGCTTTTGCGCCGTCGGTGAGCTCATAAAAACTTTTATGATTATTTTCGCTGGTAATTATCAAATTTTTCTCTTCCAAAAGCGCTATATTGCGATATATCGTGGTTTTATTCGCACCCGTTCGTTCTACTAGTTCATCGTAGCTTACCGGGCATTTTTTCTCGCTTAGGATCTGCACGATCTGCACTCTAAGCGCTGTAGGAGCGATATCGTGACTCGCTAAAAAATCTTTGGGATCCATTTTACGCCTTTTTTAAAATTTAAGCGATGATAGCAAAATTTAGATAAATTTATATTAAGTTGCAACTAAGTTGCTTTTGATATACTTCCGCAATTTTTTTTTGGAAAGGAATTTTATGAAAAAGCTTGTTTTCACGCTTTTAGCAGCTAGTTGCGTAGCATTCGCCAAACCTACGGTCACCACGACCATACTTCCTACGAAGTATTTTGTTGAACAGATCGCAGGCGATACTCTGCAGGTAAATACGATGGTCGGCAAAGGCGCTGATCCGCACACATACGAGCCTAAGCCTTCGGAGATGAAAATGCTAGAAAATAGCGATCTGTATTTTGCAGTCGGTATAGAATTTGATGAAGTCTGGCTACCAAAGCTTGCCGCATCGTATCCGAAGATGAAGATAATCCGCACCGAAGATGGCATCACTAAAATGGCTATGGCAGAGCACCATCATCACGACGAACATGATCATAGCGCGCATCACGATGATCACGATCATGACGCGCATCATGAGCATGGCGACAAAGATCACGAGGCACACGAGCACCATCATCATCACGGCGGCTTAGATCCACATATCTGGCTCGATCCGCAGCTTGTAAAAATTCAAGCCAAAAATATTAAAGACGCGTTAACCAAACAGTATCCTAAGGATGCTAAAATTTATGAAGCAAATTTCGATAAATTTGCTAAAAAGCTTGACGAGCTGGACGCTTACGCAAAGCAAAAATTAGCGGGCGTCAAGGGAAAGAAATTTATGGTTTATCATCCGTCTTGGGGCTATTTCGCGCACCGATACGATTTGGAGCAGATCGCAGTCGAAGTGGAGGGCAAAGAGCCTAAGCCTGCGGATTTAGCCGAGCTAATCGAGGAAGCCAAAGAGGAAAAGATCAAGGTGATTTTCGTCGCACCGCAGTTTTCCAAAAAGGCAGCGCAAACCATCGCCGCGCAAACGGGCGCAAAGGTGATGGAGATCGATCAGCTGCCGCTAGATTGGTACGAGACGATGAAAAAGACGATCGACGTTTTCGGAGAAAATTTGTAGTTGATGAAATTTATTAAAATTTTACTTTTATCCGCGATCTTTAGCTCGCGGATATTTGCGTGCGCTCTGTGCGCCCTATACACGCCCACTGCGCACGTTAGCATCACCCCCGTTGCACAAGACGGCAAGATCGTGAGCCTGCATTTTTCGTGGCTTTTCTCTCAAAATTTTACCGACGTCATAATGCAGACATACGATATAAATTCCAACGGCAAGCTTGAAAATAGCGAGCTTGCCGAGATAACTAAGGCGATGACCGATTATCTAACCCCCAAAAACTACCTTTGCGAGGCGGAATTCTACGATCAAGCGCCAAAAAACGCAAAGCCCGCGCTTAGCAATCTCGTAGGCACGCAGATCAAGGGAAATTTTAAAAACGCAATAAGCCTCGTCAAAAAGGGCAGACTCGTGTTCGAGTTCGATCAAAAGGTTGGCTTCGAACTGCGAAACAACCGCGTTCTTAAAATTTCCATTAACGACGATCAGGGATTTTTCAATTTCAAAATGCTTGACGACAAGCCCATTAATCTGGGCGAGGGCTTTGTAGCAAAGCCTAATTCAAATTTAGCCACCACATTTATAGAATTTAGCGGCGAAAAGCCAAAGATCGCAGATAAAAAACCGCCAATTTCAAGCGCGCCGAACTCTGATTTAGCGCAGAATGGTCTTGCATCTAGCGAGCAGAGTCTTGCGAGCTCAGAGAGCAAACTTGCGCAAGGCGGTCAAGCTAAACCTAATGCCAGCTCGGCGCGCAGATCAAACCAAAGATCCGTCGGCGACATCGTTTCGGAAGCTGCAGCAGAGGCGCAAAAAAATATAGCCGCTTCGGATACTATCGCGCAGATTAATAAAGCCGCAAAAAAGGACGTGCAGGCAAAAGATGGCACCGCGAATTCCGGCCGCTTCGGCAGCGAAAGCTTAAAGGCCGCCGCGAAAAATAGCGAAAACGCCGCAGTCCCTTTAGGTGATGATTCAAATTTAGCGCAAAACGGAGGCGACAGGAGCGCCGCGATAAATTTTAATAAATCCACAAATTCTGCAGCGCCTGTAGATAAAGGCGTGAGCGAAAATTTGACGGCGAGGCGAGACAACTCTTTAAATTCCGCGCATTCTACGCAAAATTTTGCGACGCCGCCCGTGGAGAGTTCTTTAAATTTAGCGCAAAATAGCGCGAGCAAAAACGGCGCTGCATCCGGTAGCGACGAGATTTCAAGCGAGCAGCACAAAGAGGCCTCGCTGGGATTTGTCGCGCAAAAGACGATGGATTTTATGAAAAGTCTCAAAACGGCGTTTCGCGCAAGCAGCGAGCATGCAAGCGCAAGCACCATCCTATGGGTCTTGGCGCTTTCTTTCATATACGGCTTTTTCCACGCGGCAGGCCCTGGGCACGCGAAGCTGCTAACGGCGAGCTATTTCTTAGCCCATGGCGGCAGCTACATCAAGGCCTTTGGATTTGCCCTTAAAATCGGGCTTCTACACGTCCTAGGAGCGCTCGTTTTGGTAAGCGCGAGCATGTTCGTGCTGCAAAACGTCGCAGGGCTCGTCTCCACAAACTCCGCCTCGATCACCACGAAAATTTCAGCGCTTCTGATTATCGTCATAACCGCGCTCATCATCTACGACAAAGCTCGCCGCGTAAGATCGGGCGCCCACCACGATGCGGGCTGCTCCTGCGCCGCTTGTGCTTCCGCTGCAAACACCTCAGAAACGGATGCGCACTTAAAAAATACGGCATTTGCAAACGCTGGGGATTCCGCTCACGCAGCGTTAAAGAGTTATAAATTTTCTAAATTTAATATTCAAAGCGGCGAATCCGCGCAGTATTTAGATACTGAAAATTCGGGCGCCGCAGCGGCAGAGCTAAATTCGGATTCAAATTTAACCGCAGGCCTAGAAGAAAACTCGTCTAGCCAAAACGAGCAAAAACAGGCTTTAAATTCTGCAAATTTAAAAAACCAAACCTCATCTCGCTCGCTGCAAAATGGCGCGACTGACGGCGAGAAAGGACGCGAGTGGCTTATCGCGCTTGCGGCGGCGCTCGTGCCCTGCCCCGGCACGATCCTGATTTTTGTACTTGCCTTCAGCCTCGGAAGCTTCGCGCTTAGCGTCGCAAGTGCGCTTTTCATCGGTTTTGGAATGAGCGTCGTGATATTTTTAGCCGCACTTTTCGGCGCGAAGGCAAACGAGCTAAGCTCGAAGCGGCTCGTAAGCTTGAAGCTTTACATCGAATTTGCGGGGCTTTTCGTGATGTTTGGGCTCGGAGTTTTTATGTATTTCATCTCAGACACCCTCAGGATACTGTGATTGCAAGCTTCGGATGCAAATTTTCAAAAGCGGCTCGCGTGAAATAGGTTTATGCGATGCGTTAAATTTTAAATCCGGTGCGAATTGATTTCAGAATAGTAAGATTTTAAAATTTTACGCTGCGGACCCGCGTAAATTAAATTTCGATCCCGACTATTCATTAAGTGGCGGAATTCGCTCTTTATGAATTCCGCTAAATTTCGCTACAATACGGGCGAAATTTTTATCAAGGATAGATATGTCGCCTGCTCTGCAAGATGTCGTTTCGCAGACTTTAACCGAACAAAAAGCGTGCGCTAAAGCTTTTAATAGATATTACTACCTCAGTATAGCCGCCTTTTTTGCGGTCCTGTTCGTATTAGTGTTTCTAAACGGCGTTAAAGCAGACACTCCTCTAATAGAAATTGCCGAATTTTCGAGCGTCTTGATCCTTTTTCATATCTTTTGGATATTTCTTATGCATTGCGCCAGTCAAGAAAGCGAAGCGGAAATTCGCTACTACAAATTTTATAAAGAGATATTCGTCCGCGCCGTAATAAACGATATAGATGCCGGTTTAAAATACGATCCATATACCGGCATGCAAGAAGAGGAATTTCAAAAATTTAGAATTTATAGGAAATCTAGGATCAAAAGCGAGGATCGGATTACGGGCGTGTACTGCGGGATTAAATTTAGCCTAAGCGAGGTACATAGTAATGGTAGGTTTTACATGAAAACGGATAATCCGCTCATAGCGGCGATTATGTTGATCAAAATATTCTACGATAACTATATGGACTTTGACGGCAACGTACTGATCTGCGAGCTCGCGAAAAAAACCTCGGGCAAAACGATAGTGGTAAGCAGGGAGCTAAACGCCAAGATCTTCGGCGAAAAAGAGATGATGGACGATGTGGATTTTATGCGCGATTTTCGCGTGTTTGCGGATGACAAAGTAGAAGCGCGCTATTTGCTAACGCCCGCGTTCATGGAGCGCCTGCGCGAAATAAATCGCGAAACGAGCGGCGAGTTCAGCTTGAGCGCGGTATTTATGGATGAGCGCTTATATCTATTTTTAAACGGTGCGCCCGATCTTTTCGAAACTACGCTTTTTGGTAGGCCCGCTAGCATAGAGCTCGCGCGCGAATACCAAACGCAGATCCGCAAAATTTTAAGCCTAATCGAAACGCTTAAACTCACAAATTAGCAGGGCGCATTGCGGCTGAAATTTTGCATCGACCAAATTTACGCCGGGCGGAATTTTCACCGAAGCGTAGTTTCGGCAAAAACGTAAAATTTAATCAGCAGTGTAATTTCTCGGCAGCCGTCCTAAATTTAATCAGCAATGCAATCGCTCGGCGGCTGCCTGAAATTTAAACGAGCGATACGATTAGAGAGATGAAACGCCTGCCGCAAATAAATTTGAGGCAAAAGCGTCTTGCCGTGTCTAAAAATTTATAAAATTTGACCGCGTTTCGCATCACAGCCTCTAGCTTTTAGTGCCAAACCTGCATAGCGGCAGAATTTAATCGGCGGCGCCCGCGATGATGAAATTTAAAGCAGATCTGCAAGGATGAAATTTAAATTAAAAGCAAGCTCAGGGCGAGAGTTAAATTTAGAGAGCGCGCGGCGTTTTCACAAGCCGTGACAAAGCGTATCTGCCTAGCGCATACCGCAACGTATCGCAAGCACGGCTCTGCACATATATCAAGTTCCGCTAAAATCCTCGCCACGCGTTCCTGCATCGTCTCATAAAACACCATCGTAGGCTGGATTGTAAATTTAAATTATAAAGAATTCGGGAGAGGCGAAATTTAAAATTTCGCCTCCTAAGCGGAAAAGGATTAAAGCGCCGCGTAGCGCACCATTAGGCAGGTTTGAAGCGCCGCCAGCTTATCAAGCGTGCTTTTTTGCACTTCGGAATCGACCAAAATGACCGCCAAAGCGTCCCCCTCCTCGCCTCTGCCTAGGCGAAAATCCGCGATATTGATGTTTTCGTCGGCTAGGATCGTGCTTACGGATTTGATAACGCCCGGCACGTCGGTATTTTTGAAGATTATCATCTTGCCTTTCGGCTTAAAATCGGTCTTAAATCCGCCGATATTTACGATGCGCTCCTCGCTGCCGTCAAAGACCGTGCCAGCGACGTTTGAGATCGCTTTGTCGGTCGTAACTTTAACCGAGATCTCGCTTTTATAAACACTGCGCGCAAGCTCGCCGAAGCTCGTCTCAATCCCCTTTTCGTCGACAAGAAATTTAGCGTTGACGTAATTTAGCGAGTCGCCCAAAGAATCGTGCAGTGCGCCTACGATTGCAAAAACGAGCATCGATTTTAGATACTGAACTACCTCGCCGCTGCCTTCGATGCGAATCGATTTGATCGGGCCTTTATTGATCTGCGCCGCAAGATAAGCCATTTTCGAGACTAAATTTATATAGGGCTCGATACCGCGCGGCAGATCCTCGAGCTTAAGCGGCAAATTCAAAGCGTTTGGATAGTTTAAGCCGCGCGCGGCGCTGATCGCCTGCTCCGCGGCTTCCCTGGCGATATTGCTTTGCGATTCGAGCGTATTTGCGCCAAGATGCGGAGTCGCGCTTAAATTTTCGATATCCAAAAGCTCGTGATCGGTCGCAGGCTCTTTGTCGAAAACGTCGATGCCAAGATATGCGATCTTGCCGCTTCGCAGATTGTTTGCGAGCGCTTTTTCATTATACAGGCCGCCTCTGGCGCAGTTTATTAGGCGCACGCCGTCTTTCATCTTCGCTATTTGCGGCTCGCCTATCATATTTATCGTCTCTTTATTTTTCGGCGTATGGATCGTGATGAAGTCGCAAGATAAAATTTCGTCGAAATTTTTCGTATATTTTACTCCGAGCTTCGTGGCCTTTTCGGGTTCGATATACGGATCATAGGCGATGACATTCATCCCAAACGCAAGCGCGCGCACCCCCACGCGCGAACCGATATTTCCAAAGCCGATGATGCCGAGGCTCTTTTTATAAAGCTCGGTGCCGTACCATTTCTCGCGCTTCCAAATTCTATTAATTTTAAGATCGTTGCAAGAATTTACATATTTGCGCGCCGCATTCAGCAGATGGCACATGGTCATTTCGACCGCAGCTATGGTGTTTGCCGTAGGTACGTTCATCAAAATAATGCCGCGCTTGGAGCAGCCGTCGATATCGCAGTTATCTACACCCACGCCCGCACGCACGATCGCTTTTAGCTTGGTGCCCGCGCCAAGGAATTTCTCATCCACCGCCGTAGAGCTTCTGGTGATCGCAACATCCGCATCACCTAAAATTCCATAAAGCTCGCTCTTGGGCACGTTCGTAGCGTCGATTACTTTAACGTCCGATTCTTGCTTAAGCAGATCAAAACCGATTTTGTGGATTGCGTCGCAGACTATGATAGTTTTCATTAAATTTAACCTTTAGAAGTAGGTCCGCAAGGCGGGAATGCCTTGCGGGAGGAATTATTTATTTAGTTGATCTTTGATCAGATCCCCTAGGCTTTGCTTCTCGTCGTCGTTGCTATTGATCTCGTTTAGCGCCTCGCGCTCCTTCTGATGAGCCAGTCTGCGCACGCTTAGGCGGATTCTGTTTTTCTTCTCATCGATGAAAGCGATCGCAGCCTCGATCTCATCGCCCACTTTTAGGCTATCTACGCTTACGTTGCCAAGATCTTCCTTGCGGATAAGCGCGTCGATACCGCCTCCAAGCTCGACAAAAATTCCGAACTCTTTAATATCGCGGATCTTGCCTTTTACGACATCGCCTTGATTGTGACTCTTGGCAAACTCGCTAATCGGGCTATCGCCGAGCTCTTTGTGGTTTAGAGAAATTTTTTGAGTATCTTTGTCGATCTTGATGATCTTAACCTCGATCTCGTCGCCTACTTTGAATAAATTTTTGCACTTCTCGCCGCGATCCCACGAAGCATCTTCGTTATGCAAAAGCCCCTCTACGCCGTCGATCCTCACAAACGCACCGAAGTTTGTAATCGTAGTGACGCTGCCTTTTAGCACGTCGCCCACTTTATGCTTAGCAACAAACTCGTCAAAAGGCTTGGTGAGTAAATTTTTAAGGCTCACGCGTAATCTACGCTCGCTAGGGTTAATCTCTACGACCTCAACGTCAAGCTCCTCGCCCTCGCTGATGAAATCTTTCGGATTTTTGATATTTTTATCCCACGAAATTTCACTAATATGCAAAAAGCCCTCGATGTCGTTGCCAAGATCGACAAACGCGCCGTAAGGCTCGATATTACTTACTTTTACGCGGATAGTATCGCCCACTTCCAGGCTATCTTTGATCTCGTTCCAAGGATCGGGCATCGCCTCTTTAATCGAAAGGGAGAGATGCTTTTTATCGTTGTCGTATTTGATAACTTTAACCGGAACCTTATCGCCCTCTTTGTAGAGCGAGCTTGGATTTACCGGGCCTTTGTATGAAATTTCGCTGTAGTGCACGAGTCCATCCACGCCGCCTACGTCTACAAACATACCGTAGGTGGTGATTTTTTTGACGACGCCTTCGATGATGCCCTCGGTAGCGATTACTTTCTCGATCGCCTCTTTGCTTGCTTTGCGATCCTCATCAAGTAGCTTCTTGCGCGATACGACGATGCTTTGCTCATCTCTATCGACCTTGATGATCTTTACTTTGAAATTTTTACCGACGGCGCCATTTGGGTTTTTAAGCGCACTTTGTGAGCGCGGCATAAAAAATTCTACGTCGTCTGCGTTAGCGCAAACGAAACCGCCCTTATTAAACGATAGAATTTTAACGTCATAGACATTCTCTGCGTTTTCATCATAGGAGTCGATGAACGCCTTTACTTTTTCCTTCTTTAGAGCCTTTTTATACGATACGACCGGGCGACCGCCTCTGCTTCCGGTAATAGCGACTTTGATGTCATCTCCTACGTTAACCTGCGGATTTCCTTGATCGTCGCTAACCTCGGCGGCATCCAAAATGCCCTCCGACTTCCTGCCTACGTCTATGAAAACCTCGCCGTCCTTAAGGGCGATAACCTTACCTGTGACGATCTCGTCGCGAGACTTCCCGGCGTCATACTCCTCTAACAATGTCGCAAAATCTTCCTCTGCGTGGTTTTGAACCTTCTCGTTCACCTCAGCCATATGCTTCCTTTAAATTTATTTGTGCTTTTTTGAAAAGAACTAAAATGTGTAATTCTAGCTAAAATTTGCTTTCGATTTGATAAATTTCTAAGAGTAAATTTGATAAGAGAGTTTATAAATTCTGCGTTAGATTTTCGATTCGTGCCACTACTTTTTTGATGATCCAATCGGGCGTGCTGGCTCCTGCGGAGATGCCGCAGAGGCTTTTGTTTTCAAACCACGAGCGTTCAAGCTCGTTTTCGTTTTCTATGAGATAGCTGTCTTTGCAAAAATTTTGTGAAATTAAAAAAAGCTGCTTGGTGTTGGAGGAATTTTTCCCGCCTACGATTATCATCACGTCGGCCTTTTGCGACAGGCTTTTTACGGCCTCTTGATTCTCCAGCGTCGCATTGCAAATCGTATTAAAAATTCTCAGCTCCCTCGCGCGCTGCATCAAAAAATCCGCGATTTTAGTAAAGCTTTCTATCTTTTTCGTAGTCTGCGAAACGAGCGCGACGCGCGAGCCGAGCTTGACGTCTTGCAGCTCCTTCGTATCCATGATCACGAATACGCGTGATTTCGCGTATGATTTCACACCCTTTACCTCGGGGTGATTTTTATCGCCGAAGATTACGATATCATAGCCCTCCGCGCTCATCTTTTCTACGATCTGCTGCGGCTTGGTCACGAAGGGGCAGGTAGCGTCGATGAGCTCTTTATTTTGCGCCTTTAATCTTTGCAGATCGTCTTTTTGGATGCCGTGGGTGCGGATGATGAGCTTTTGCTCGTCCTTGATCTCGCCAACACCCCCCAAGGTTTTGACGCCGAAATTTTGTTTTAAACGGTTAATCTCTTCGGCGTTATGTATGAGTTCGCCGATCGTAGCGGCCTCGCCGGCGCTTTCTGCGATCTTGATCGCACGCTTGACGCCGAAGCAAAAGCCGTAGCTTTTGGCCATCTCAATCTTCAACGCCGGCTCCGATCTGTCTTAAAATCGCGGCGAAGTTCGGAAACGACGTCGCGATACAATCACTATCCTCGATGATCATCCCCGATCTTAAGCCTAAAATCGCGAAACTCATCGCGATACGGTGATCGCCGCACGGCGTGATGATTGCCGCGTTCGCCTCACCGCCTTCGATCTGCCAGCCGTCCTGTAGCTCGCGCGCTTTAATACCGCAGGCGCGAAGTCCTTCGCAGGTTACCTTTATACGGTCACACTCCTTCACGCGCAGCTCGGCGGCATTTCTAAGCACGCTACTTCCCTGTGCGCAGGCAAAAGCGATCGCAAGCGCAGGCGCTTCGTCTATCAACCAGGAGATATTTTCGCTCACCTCCACGGCGTGAAGCGGCGCGTAAGCGACCTCTATATCGCCGATCTGCTCGTAAATTTCGCTCGTTTTATGAAATTTAACCTCGGCGCCCATGCGTTTTAAAATTTCATACGCCTCTATGCGGGTTTTATTTAGCAGCATATTTTTTAGCACGATGCGCGAGCCGGGGATTATCGCTGCGGCGACGGCGAAGAAAAATGCCGAACTGGGGTCGTTTGGGATAAAAATTTCAAGCGGTTTAAGCGGAGAGCTAAGCGGCGCGACTTCAATCTCAAGACCGTTTTGCGAAATTTGCGCGCCCATCGCTTTTAGCATCCGCTCGCTGTGATCGCGGCTAAGCTCGGGCTCGCTAAACCTGCACCCGCTGCCGCGCAAGGCCGCTAAAATAAGAGCGGTCTTAACCTGCGCGGACGCGATTTTACTCGCGTATTCAAAATACCCAAGCTTTTGCCCTAGCACCGCAATCGGCGCCTTTTCGCCGCCTTGACGCCCGTAAATTTTAGCGCCTACTTTGCAAAGCGGATCCGCAACGCGCCTCATCGGGCGCTCGCTTAGATACCGATCGCCGCATAGCACGAAAAAGCCCTCGCGTCCCGCCAAAAAGCCCATAAATAGCCGCATCGCGGTGCCAGAGTTACCGCAATCAAGCGGAACGTTAGGCTCTTTGATAACCTCCGGCGGAGTGATTAAAATTTCGCTCGCATCGCGCTGCACGCAAGCACCCAAAAGCTCCACAATCTTTAGCGTATTTAGCGTATCCTCGGCGGCTAGATAGTTTGAAATTTTACTCGTCCCCTCCGCTAGCAGCGAAAAAATCGCCGCACGGTGCGAGATCGATTTATCCGCGGCGATGTTTGAGATCTCCGCCCGCAAAGGGCCCGCTTGCGCAAAAATTCTCATCGCAGCCCAAGTCCCAACTCGCTGCTAAGAGCGGCTAAAATTTTATCGGTAAAGCCCGCCACTTCCTCATCGCAGAGCGTTTTTTGAAGGTCTTGAAATACAAGCCTGATCGTCAGGCTCTTTGAATCGCCCAGGCTTTCGTCGCCGTAAAGATCGCTCGGGATAAATTCCTTTAGCGCCTCAATTTTAAGGGCGTCTATGCACTGCTTGATCTGCTCGAAACGCATTCCGCTCGGTACCAAAATACTTAGATCGCGCGATACGCTAGGGAACTTCGAATAAGCGTCCGCTACGATATTTTCAAATTTAAGCTTGGAAAAATCGATCTCGCACAGATAGCTTTTATCCAGATCGCGCCCTGCTTCTACGGCGTAATCCACGCGCCCGATAAAGCCCACTATTTCGCCGCCTTGCTCGATCTGCGCCTGCTCGAATTCGCTTAAAAATTTCAAATTTTCGCCGGGCAGCCTGACCTTAAATTTACCGATGACGCTTTGGATTAAATTTGCAAAATACAAAAAATCCACCGCAGCGGGTTTTGCGCCGGCCGCGATAGAGGGCTCGGCTTTTAGTCCGCTAGCTATAAAGCCCAACCTTAGGCTCTGCGAGCCGTCCGCATCAAACACCTCTCCTAGCTCAAAAAGCTTAACGCTTCTGCGGGAATTCTTTAAATTTCGCTCCGCAGATTCCAGCAGGTGATTAATAAGCGTCGGTCTTAGCGCGTCCAGCTCGCCGTTGATCGGATTTAAAATTTTAACCTTGCATGGCTTAAAGCCTAAGCCTTCTAACACCTTGCTATCGTCAAATACGTAATGCACGCACTCGAAAAATCCCACTGCTGCCGCCTTGCTGCGAAGCTTGCGCCCGTTTTGTAAATTTACGTAGGTATCGTTTAGGCGGTTTTTCTCGTAGAAGCTTAGCGGCGCGGCGGCGATATTGTCGATGCCCACGATACGCACGATCTCCTCGCACACGTCGTGAGAATTTACGATATCGTGGCGGAAAGGCGGCACCTTGGCGGTGATTAGATCGGCTTCGACGCCCACATCAAAGCCCAGCCTTTTTAAAATTTTTACGATCTTATCGCGCGGAATTTGCGCGCCGATCATTGAGTTTATCTCTTTTTCGCTAAAGCCCACGATAAGCGGCTCCAAAGCATTTGAAATCTTTTGTGTGCCCGCATATAGGCTAACGGCTTTATTTTTAAGTAGCAATCTAAATAGCAGATCGAGCCCTAGCCTAAGCTTTGGCTCGCTGCCTCTACTTGAGCGATACACATGCTCGTCGCCTTTTAGGCCTTTGTTTTCGTTTACTGCTTTGGCGATAATTAGTGGCGCGGTGTAGTTTGCCTCTAATAGCACCACTTTGCTACTGCAACACGCCTTTAGCTCTGCGTCTTGGCAAATCCCTGCTACGCTAAGCAGTCTCTTGCCCGCATAAACGCCGAACTCGCCGTTTGGCATAGGCTTTATGTCGAGCGCTACCTTGCCATCTGCGGAAGCGATCTTTTCAAAATCATAAGCGCGCAGCAATACTCCGGTAGAGTGAGTAGCGTAGTTGATGAAATTTTGCACCGCGCAGCTTTGCAAAATACCAACGCTTGCAAGACGCAAGGTCTGCTTTAAATTTAACTTCAGCTCGCCTTTGATCTCGTAAGCTCGAAAAGCAAATTTAGCGCTTACCTCATCGCTTGCACGCACGCTTAGAATTCTACCGATACCAGGCGCTCCGTCGGCATCTTCAAACTCGTGCTTTTCCTTTAGCGGCAGATCAAGCGCTGCGCCCAGATCGCGCGCTATGCCTAAGATGCTAAGGCAGTCACCGCGATTAGCGGTAAGCTCGATCTCGATAAGATCATCATTAAAAATTTCATACTCGCGCAGCTCCTTGCCGAGCACGAGCTCGCCGATGCTGCTATCAAGCACCATAATGCCGTCATTCGTCTTAGCAAGTCCAAGCTCGGTTGCCGAACAGATCATGCCGAAGCTCTCCACTCCGCGAAGTTTAGCAGGCTTTATTTCAAGACCGCTCGGCAGCACGGCACCGATTAGGCTAACTGCGACATATTGCCCCGCCTCAACATTTTTCGCGCCGCAGACGATCTGCAAGCTCTGCTTACCGACGTCCACTTCGCAAACGTTTAGATGATCGGAATTTTCGTGACGACGCTTGCTTTTTACGAGCCCTACGACGACGCTAGCGGGGAGCGAAATTTTATCGTGAGCGTCAACCTCAAGACCGATGGAATTTAGCGTAGAAAGCAGCCTTTCGCTTGGAATTTCGCTTATGTCGATCCACTCCTGCAACCAATTTCTCGTTATTATCATTTGAACTGCTCCAATAATCTAATATCGCCTTCAAATAGCGAGCGCAGATCGGGGATACCATGTAGCAGCATCGCAAATCTCTCCACGCCGAGCCCGAATGCGTATCCGCTGACATTTTTCCAACCCACCGCTTTAAAGACGTTGGGATCGACCACGCCGCTGCCCAGCACCTCGAGCCAGCCCGTCTGCTTACAGACGCGGCATCCGTGACCGTGGCAGAAGATACAGCTGATATCGACCTCCGTACTCGGCTCCGTAAACGGAAAGAAGCTCGGACGGAAGCGCACCTTTACGTCTCCAAACATATAGCGCAAAAATTCCTCTAAAACGTATTTTAAATTTGCAAAGCTCACGCGGTCTCCATGCTCGACTACGAGACCTTCCACTTGATGAAACATCGGCGTGTGGGTTAGATCCATATCGCGGCGAAAGACCGCGCCCGGGGCAATCATACGCACCGGCGGAGCTTTAAATTTCTCCATCGTGCGGATCTGAACGCCGCTGGTATGCGTGCGTAGCAGCCGCCCGTCGTTCAGATAAAACGTATCTTGCATGTCGCGCGCCGGGTGGTATTTTGGTAAATTTAGCGCCTCGAAATTATGGAAGTCGTCCTCGATGAGCGGGCCGCTTTCGACGCTGAAATTTTGCGCGATGAAGTAGTCAATGATCTTATCCATCGTCTCCATCACGGGGTGCAGCGCTCCGCAGCTTACGTTTTCGTTAAAAAGCGTGACGTCGATTGCTTCATTTTTCATAGCCTCTTTTTGCTCCGCCGCTTCCAGGCTCGCCCTTTTTGCGGCGATGAGCTCGCTGAAATAATCGCGCTTTTCATTCGCGCTTACGGCAAGCTCTTTTTTCTGCTCGGGCGCTGCGGATTTGAGCTCGGAAAAAAGCGCCGTTATAATGCCTTTTTTGCCGAAAAGCTCCAAGCGCACGGCTTCTAGCTCGCTTAAGCTCGATGCGGCGTCGATTTTTGCTTTAATCTCTTGCAAATTCTATCCTTGTGGTTAAATTTAATGGCGCGATTGTAGTTAAAATTTGATAAAAGCTAGGTAAATTTGCGTGTTTGGATTTTTTGGCTATAATCGCGGCTAAATTTCAACCTCATAAAAGGATCTAAAATGAACATCTTCGAAAAGATCGTAAACGGCGAAATCCCGTGCAACAAAGTGCTGGAAAACGATGAATTTTTGGCTTTCCACGACATCAACCCAAAAGCGCCGATCCATATCCTGGCGATCCCTAAAAAATGCTACGAAAACTTCCAAGTAACGCCTCCCGAAGTGATGAGTAAAATGAGCGCTTTTATCCAAGAAGTAACTCGCAAAATGGGGCTTGATAAGAGCGGATACCGTCTTGTTTGCAACTGCGGCGAAAACGGAGGTCAAGAGGTGATGCATCTGCACTTTCATATCCTCGGTGGAATAAAACTACCGTGGGACCGCGTCAGCGACCGCAATACCGAAGAAAATTTTTAAGACTCGAGCTCAAATTCTATTAAAATCAAAATTCCGTGAAATTGCAAAATTTTGCGGAATTTGCGAAATTCTTTGAAATTTTTAAAATTCCGCTTCATTTATAAACACCGAGGTTTTAAAAATAATCAAAATAGTAAAACTACAAGCCAAAATTTATCATCAGATGCTAAAAAGAAATATAAATTTATCACAGACAATCCTCTTAGCAAATGCCATTCTTTATCTGCAAAGCCTTAGTTCTTAGAATTTTTACAGCTATAAAATTTTGAAATCGGCAAGAAATTATAACGACGCGGCAAAATTTTAAATGAAACCGAGCCTTACAAAAAGAGTTGTGTTTTTACATGGCGAATGAGTTAAATTTCGATGATATGAAATTTAAAACCTACATGAATTTTACTTTGAATGAGCGATTCTACTTCAGTTTTCAAGCAGAATTTAAAATTTTAGTGTGAAATCATAATCTTAAAATTTTAAAAATTTAAATAGTAGATTTAAGTTTTAGGGGCATATGCCCCTAAAAATTTTGAAAGGATTTGCAAGGATTATTTGCTTAGCATTGAGCTTAGCATCCATAGGCGTTTTTCATAATCGCCATAGTGATCCTGCGCGATATTTGAAGTCGTATCGTCGCCCTCTTCTTCGGCTACTTCTTGAAGCTTTTTAAATTCTTTTACCAAATACTCGTAGGCTTTTTTAACATCCTCAAGTACCTCAGATACGCTATAGCTGTCTTTTACGCTAATCGGAGCGTCTTTTGAAAGCTCAATTAGATCCTTAGCTTTAGTTACAGCCTTACCGCCTATTTGAAGCGCACGCTCAGCCATATCGTCGAAAAGCTCGCCCATCTCGTCGTATGCTTTCTCGGTGTAAGCGTGAACCTGCGCGAATTGCAAGCCCTTAACATTCCAGTGATAATCGTGGAATGCAACAAAGAACGCATGAGCGTCCGCCTGAAGTTTGTTTAGTTGTTTTACTGTTTTTGACATTGTGTCTCCTTTATTTAAAATTGCTGTAATTATAGCAAGATTTGCTTAAATTATAATTATACTAAGTAATAAATTTTATCTTTTAGTGAAATTTTGAAATTAAATGTCTTTTAAATTTATCTACAACTTTTTTGAAATTTCAGCTATGCTGCATTATAATGCCGCATTATGAAAAACAAATTTATGATAACCATAACCGACCTTAACGGCTCTAGGAATTTTTTGCTTTCGCAAATCATCAAAAAGATCGCGTTATATTTGGTACTATTTGTTTTTACCGTTTTCGTCACAGGTGCGCTATATATCAGGTATCTAGGCTCTAAAATCGACAGCCTTTCGCGAACTAAAACCGAGCTTAACGAACTAAATCAAAAACTTCGCGACGGTATCGCGGCAAGTCAGATGGAATTTGAAGCCATCGAGGGTAAAATTTCGGATTTGGAGCATCAGTTTGGGCTCGATCCTGAGGAGGATGAGCGCGCGATCGACCGCCTATCTCACATCAAGCCTACTTCCGAACAAGAGATCAAAGAGCGCGCGCAAAAGATCATCAACGAAAAATTCTCCGACGCGCTAATAAAAGAAATTTTTATGCAGATCCCAAACGGCAGGGTCATGCGCACTCATCAGCTCAGCGAGAAATTCGGCTGGCGCAACCATCCTATCTTAAAGCGCAAGCAATTCCACCCAGGCGTTGATCTACGTACGCCGCCTAAAACGCCTATCTACGCGCCTGCAGACGGTATCATCCAATACAGCGGAGCGGGCGCTACGGGCTACGGCAATCTAGTCGAGATTCGCCACAACTACGGCTTTACGACACGATATGCGCATTTAGATTCAAATTTAACTCGCAAAGTAGGCGAGTTTGTAAATAAGGGCGATCTTATCGCTTTTAGCGGCAATACCGGACTTAGCACCGGACCTCATCTGCACTACGAGATTAGATTTTTGCAGCTGCCGCTAGATCCGCTAAATTTCATCAACTGGAACGAAAAAAATTACAAAGAAATTTTTACTAAGGAGGAAGATGTCCCATGGCAATCTTTAATAAAGGCGATGCAAACACCGCTCAAACAACAATAATCTCGTCAGGCACGCTCATCAAAGGAGAGCTGCACCTGTCGTGCATTTTGCATATCGACGGCAATGTCGAAGGCGACGTGATCTCCGATAACACCGTCGTCATCGGTAAAAACGGCACTGCGCGCGGCTCGATCAGGGCCAAGCATATCGTAATCAGCGGCAAATTTTTCGGCAATATCGAAGCCGAGCTCGTCGAGCTGCTAGGCGGCGGTGTACTCGTAGGCGACGTGCTATCGCAAAGCTTCGGCATCGAAGTGGGCGCGAAATTTAACGGAAAAAGCGCGGTAAGTGGCAGCGATCAAGCCCTAGTCATCGACGGCAGCGCAAGCGAAGACGTCAAGCTCATCGACAAAGCTCTAGGCGAATAAATCGCGCATATTTGGAATTCTTGGGATTTTAAAGGCTTTAGCTAACGGGGTTTTAGAATCTGATTGATATTAAAATTTTAAAATTTCTAGCCTTTGGAATTCTTAGATTTTTATATTTGCGAGATCTTAGAGTGTCATCAATCTTAAAATTTGGAATTTTGCAAAATTCCAAATTTCAAAATCCTCGCAACCAAAATTATTGAAATTTTTAAGCTTTGAAATTTTCGAAATTTTAAAGCTTAACTATGCTTAAAATTTTAGAATTACGCAGATCGTAAAACCCTAAATTCTAAAATTTTGCACTTGCACGAGGTTTTGAAATTTTGCTTGTAAGCCGGATTTTAAAATTCGCGCCCGGCTGAATTTAAAATTTTAAAATTTCGCCGCAAAATAACGCATGTACGCAAAATTTCTGCTCGCACATACTTTAAAAGCTCGCGTAAGTTTTAAGTTTCGCAGAAGCTATGTAAGTAAGTATAAATTATCTACGCCGAGTGTTTTGACTCATTATAGCTCTTTGTGCCGCTAGCTCAAAATATCCGCGCGGTGATAAATTCTGCGGGCTGGGCTAATTTAAGCCCATTATTAGATTAGTTATGTATAATGCGATTTCTTTTTGTGGACAGATGGGTGAGTGGCCGAAACCACACCCCTGCTAAGGGTGCAGCTTCTAACCGGGGCTCGAGGGTTCAAATCCCTCTCTGTCCGCCACCATTAGTTACGTTTTGTATTTTTTCATCACTTTTTATAACTCTCAAATCTCTTTAAAATATCGGTATATTCAGCATTATATCTTAAAAATAACTTTGTTTTATCATCTTTTATCACTTTTCATTTAATATAATCATAAGCAAAAAAAGTGGACAATATCACGGACAAAAAGAGAAATCTAAAAATAAAACTAGAAAGTGTCCGTTAAATGTTAAACGATACCAAGATAAAGGCTTTAAAGCCCAAAGAGAAGCGATACAAGGTCGGGGACGGAGAGAATTTATACGTCCAAGTCATGCCAAGCGGCACAAAAACGTTCATTTTCGAATTCAAAAGCAAGCTTAGCGGCAAGTATAAGCGTATAAGCATAGGAAGATACCCGATCGTAAGTCTGTTTGCCGCGCGCGAGAAAAGATTAGAATTTCAAAAAATTTTAGCGGTGGGAGACGAACCTACAAATAAAGCAAGACTAAATTTAACGAGCTTCGAGAGCGTATTTAAACTTTGGTTTGAAAATAAAAAGCAAGAAGTAAGCCCAAAGCAAGCCTTTACTCATCAAAGATACTACGAGCGATTTTTCTTCCCGAAATTTGGCAAAGAGGATATAAAAAACGTCACTAAAAGGCAAATTTTAGAGGCTTTGGATAAGCTAAACAAAGAGGGTAAATTCGAAACACTAGATAGAGCGTTAAATTCTATCTCGCAGCTTTTCAGATGGGCGGCGATGAATGATTATGTAGAGCATAGCCCTACTTATGCTATCGATAAAAACGCACTTTTTAAAACGCCCAAAGTAAAGCACTATGCGGCAATTTTTGACGATAAAGGCATTAAGAATCTAATCGGTAATATTAAAAATTACGACGGCGATGTCAGGGTTATAACCGCAGGACTTTTCGGGCTACTTACGGCACAGCGCCCTTTTAACGTTAGATCGGCTAAATGGAAAGAGATAAGTTTTGACGATAAAATTTGGATAATACCCTCAGGTAAGATGAAAATGAAAGAGGAGCATCGTGTGCCGCTATCTACGCAAGTAATCAGGCTTTTGGAGAATTTTAAGAAATACAGCTTCAACTCTGAGTTTTTGTTCCCGTCCATAAAATCCGTCAAAAGACCGATAAGTGATAATTCCGTCCGAGCTATGCTTAGAAATTTAGGCTATACGAGTGACGATATAGTTCCGCATGGATTCCGCGCAATGTTTAGCACGATTTGCCATGAGAATTTAAGCGAGCACGGGCAAAGCGAGCGAATAATAGAGATGTGTTTGGATCACAATGAAAGAAACAGAGTAAAAGCCGCCTATAATCACGCTATAAATTTGCGAGAGAGGCGACTTTTGATGCAGTGGTGGGCGGATTATTTATCAAGGCTGGACCCGGATTTATAATAAAGCAGGCTAGCTAGATCGTAATAAATTACCTTGGAATTGCATTTTTTTCGCTTGATCAGCCCTTTTTTAGCTAAATTTGTAAGCGTATTCGCACCTTTAAAACCCAAAATTTTTAAAGCTTCTTTGGAGGTTACCATAGTGTCGGTCATTTTTTCGTCTCCTCTATTCTTGCGCCAAGAGCGTAAAATGGAGCTAGATTGATCGCGTTTGGAAATAACATCTTTGCCCCTTCTTTCGTATGTCTACAAGCACTCCTTTCCCAGATACCAGGGTGGTTTTTAGTATTATATTCCCAATACCAAAGCACATCGTCGACCTTTATGAAACCATCTGGGCAAAAGGGTAAATGTGAAATGTCGAGATGCAGACTATCTTTATCAACGCCCGTAACCTTGCAAATATCGTGTTTCGTTAGCACTTCTCCGTTACATTTACATTTTAAAATGACCTTATCGCCAGCCTTAAAATTTTGGTCTTCGGTTTTCAATTTAATGCGGTAGACGTGTGTATCCCAGCTCCACTTAGGCATAAAGCAATCTTGCCAATATTCATCTATTAGCTTGCGGAATTCTATCTCTTCTCCATTCTCGTATGCTTGCATTACTGCGATCATTTCCCCTGTTCTCATCTTTTTGCCTCCATCAATTTCGGATTTTCATAGGCGTTACCGATAACGCACCATTCGCCAAGCTCATTAAGCCCATAAATCCTAGTATCATTAATCGGCTCAACGATAAAGCAGCCCATTTCAAAAATAACGCTTCCTATAGTATTTTCTAAAGGATACTTATTTTCGGACGGCGATATGGAGTTGAATTTGACGATGTCGCCTTCATAAATTTCGGCTCCGTTTTTATCCTTCATCCCGGTATACTGCATAAAATCAAAATTTTTTGATTTTGTTAGTAACGGCTTATATTTGATATCTTCCCACTGAAGCATAGTTCGGAAACCCTTGCTCCAAGCTCTAAATTTTATCTCTCTCATATCGCCCTCCTTTCTACGGCTTTTATAAAATTCGGTATTTTCATCTCGATTTTTGGCTCATACTCCGTCTTATTGACGCTTACTTGCTCGATCTCTTTTTGTATCGCCTCTTTGGTCTTGTTGATCACGCCCTCAATCATTTTTAAAAACTCTGCTTCTTTGCGCCTGATATTTGCTATGACGTTTGCCTCCGCTTCGCTCGTGATGATATAGCAATTAACCTCACGTTTTTGCCCATATCGATACACGCGGCGCAAGCTTTGAAAAAAGCCCTCGAAGCTATCGCTTAGGCTGGCATATATCACGTTCGCGCAGTGTTTTTGCCAGTTCATACCAAAGCCTGCAATTTTTGGCTTTGTGATTAGGCATTTTATCCGCCCGTTTGCAAAACTCTGCATAACACGTGCTTTAAATTCATCGCTATCGCTCCCTTTGATCTCTATGCTTTGCTTTACAAGTTTTTTCAAAAGTGCACCTTCATCGTTTAGCTCACACCATATCAGAAAATTTTCATCAGATCCGTTACAAATTTCAGCCACCTTTTCGCACCTCTGTTTTAGGCTGTCTCTTTTGGCGGCGCGCCGCTCATTTAGCGTCTGTGCTGCAACAGCAAAAAGCGTATCGCTTGGCGTGCTTTCAACCTCGATATGCTCTAAATTTAGCTTTGGCAGTTTAAATTTCGCGTCCTCGTCCGCGCTGTATCCTAAATCGGACGGCTTGGTAAAAAACGCCGCCCACGTGGCTATAAATTCCCAAAACGGCTTAACCGCATGCCCTTTTAGTATCCACTTTGATGTCTCGCCGCCATCATGCACAAAATACATCGAAAGCATCTCGGTTAGGCTCATTATGTTTAAAAATTCCGTGTGATTACCAAGCTCAGTATAATCATTTGGCGATGGGGTCGCGGAGCAAGCGAGCTTATAAGGCGTGCTTTTAAAGCTTTCAATGATCATTTCGCGGCTTTTAGATGTGTAGCTTTTTATGCGCGAGCTTTCGTCAAGCACCAAAGCTACAAACGCGCACGGGTCAAATTTATCAAGCTTTTCATAGTTTGTGATATTTAACCCGTTTATCACATCCGCACCGCTTTCGCAATATTTCACGTCATAGCCTAAAATTTCTTTGATCTCATTTACGCTTTGATGCGCCACGGCAAGCGGAGCAAGGATTAAAATCGGCTTTTGCTCTTTTAGCCAAATTTGATAAGCCCACTCGCCTTGCATCGCGGTTTTACCGCTACCCGTCATTGCAAAGATGGCAAAATGACCCTTTTTAAGGGCTAAATAAACTAAATCTTTTTGATATTCAAAGAGTGCAGGGTTTAGCTCACCCCTTGATATCTCTAAGCTTTTAAAATTTACCGATTTTCGCTTTGAAGCTAAAAAATTATCGTATGTCATTTTTATACCTTTGGCGTTATACAACTTTTAAAAAACTCGGGCATAGATCGAATTTCATTCGCTCCGTCTAATCTCTCGTCAAAACTACTTATTATCTCTTTGTGCTCATCCCAGGTTAGGCACGTCATTGCTTTTTGCATGGCTAAGGTGCGCGCATTTTGTAGCTTTGTCATTAAAATTTTCATATCACGATCTGCTTTAAAGAGCGCGATTCGAAGCAATTCATACTCCCTTATCTCTTTATTGCATATTTTTCGGACTTTTTTCATGTATCTATACTGAATCTCTTTCATCGTTTACCTTTTAAAATAGGGTTTTTTGTGCGCGCTCTTTTAACGCTAGCTCGCAATTTTTCTTTGCGACCCTAAAATACGAGCTTTTTAGCTCGATACCGATGCCCTTGCGCCCCATCTTCACGGCTTGATATACTTCGCTGCCTATACCAAGAAATGGCGTGAAGACGACGTCGCCCGGGTTGCTCCACATCTGGATACCTCGCTCGATCACGTCAAGCTGCAACGGACAGATATGCTTTTCATCGTCATCGTCGCGGCTACCTTTTAGGGATAATGTATTGCTGGGATTTATATCCATCCATACGGGGCTAGCGTATCTTTGCCACACCTCGATACTGCCGCGATTTAGATTGCCTTTGCTTTCGTCAAATTTAGCCGTTACCCTGCTACCATCGCCACAGTAATAAGTAAATGCTCCGCTGATCGGCTCGGCGTTTTCTCCGCGCTTTCTCATCGTGACAAGATAGTCCGGGATGCCTTGACGGCTCATTGCGCTATCTTTGATGACTTGTTTATGGAGTAGTCCGAGCGCCTTTGTGCGCTGCTGCGCGATGACGGGATCTTTCCAGATGCAAACCTCACTATGAAAGATAAAGCCGATCTCTTCAAAAAGCCTTATAAGCTCGCCCCTAAAATCCCTAATGCCGATAAATCCGTCTCTGGCTTTAGAAGTTGGTAAATTTATGCAGTGAAAACTCATCAAACGCCCGGGTTTTAGCACCCTATGAAGCTCGCGAGCGAGGAATTTAAAATGCTGCATAAATTCGCCCTTGTCGCTATTGCCCATATCGCGATCGGAATTCGAGTAAGTATAAAGGCTATCAAATGGCGGGCTATATATGATATAACCTACGCTTTCGTCGTCAAATGCCTTTATTACTTCACAGCTATCGCCGTTATATATGGCGTATTCGTCGGTTAGCGCTTGATCTATCACGTTCATTTCTCACCCTTTTTTGATTCTTGTTTAAAAACCTCTTGGATTTTATGGCTTTGAAAAACTATCTCTTTCCCACTTTTTAACGAATATACAAACTCATCAATCATCCCCTCGCTAGCCGTTACAAAGCTCACGTCCGGGACAAAAAACAGATCGCATTTATCGATCTCTTCGAAACAACGCTGCATTATCTCGTCGCGACTTTTATCCGCCAAGCTATTCATAAAAGCTAGCACAGGGCTAAAAAGCTCGTTTTGGCTGTCAAATCTTTTATTTGCCTGTGATAGCGACTTAAGCGCGAGCTCGCGAACGAAACGCCTATCGTTATAATATTTTAAAGCTCCGTCATACGGACTGGCTACGTAAATTTTCATCTTTTAACCTCTCTTGTTTTTCAAGCTTCATTTTCAAAGCTACTTTTAAATGCTCGATATCCGGATATCTTTCGCAGAGACTTTTTACACCCTCTAGCGTAAAATATCTACAAACCTTAAGCGCCTTGATATACTCGTCATTCATTTTTTACTCCTAAAATATAGTTCTTTTTAAATTTATCCGTCGCCGCATATCTTTAAAAAATGTGATCTGCTCGCGAAACGTATCAATATTTACACCGAAAGGATAATCGCCCGTCAATTTATTGACGATTTCGTCGAGCACCTCAACGCACTCCATATAATTTTCATTTTTGATGAAACTCAAAAACTTGCTTTTGAGTTTGAAAGTAAGTTCCAGTCGCCTCCAATCTTTAAATTTATCATCTATCTTTTGCTTATGATAGAGGGTTTGTTTGCTAAATTTATCGTAAAGCAAAATTTTATTTAGCCCGTAATATTTATCACCCTTACATGCGTTAGCGTAAATCGAGCTTTTATAAGCTATTATCCCGCCGTCTGCCTGCTCTGTTACGGCGTCTTTAAACTGGTTTTTAAAAGCATAGCTTACCTTTTCGCCCTTTTCGAAATCAGCGGCCAGATCAAAACTGAAAGGTTTAAAACGCCTTAAAAACTTACCTAAAATTCGGTAAGTCTCTTTATATAGTTCGCGGCTTGGCTGAAAAAGCCCGGCAAAAACTATCATCACGTAATACCCGAGCGCCTTTTTGCGCTTTTTGCAAAGATCGTTTAATTCACTTGAGTTTTCGATCACGATCATGGCGTTACTAAGGCTTTTAACGCCTCTTTTAAAAGAGATATAGCGCACCTTATAAGGATGGCGCTTATCGGCATTTAAAAGGGGCTTATTGACACCTTTGAATTTATATCTTACGTATTCTTTTAAGGTTTTGTTGCGGTTTATCAGCCTTAACTTTTTCTGCAGCTCTAGCTTTTTTAAAAATGCAAGCAAAGTAGTTTTAGGCAAAATAAACCTGACGCTGTCGATCCCGCTGCTGTATTCGTAATCGCTCATGTTTTTAAAGGTCTCCGAATAAAAGCGCTTATTGCTGGACGATCATTTTATTGGGCATTATTCGCGCTCCGCAACTGCCGCCTGCTATAGTTAGATTAGACGCGCTTCGCCACTCTATGCCGTCGGCATCGAGAATTTTAGCGTTGGCGCGGCTTACATAACCGCTTCGCAGTCCACCTAAGCTACCAGCGATACCGCGTAGCTCGCAATAATCCTTAAGCATATATCTTGTTTTCTTGTAAATTAGCCCCGCTAAGGTTTTGTCTGCTATATTCAAAACCCACCTCCTATGTTTAAATTGAGTTTTTTCATCTTTATCTCCTTTTTTCGGGGGGAGGGGGGGGCTTTACGCCACCCTTTCGTTAAATTTTGTGATATCTCTTTCGATTCTATCTCTCATGTCTTTTATCGTGTGGTAAAAGGTGGTTGTGAAATAATCGCTCAAACTATCGCTTCCGCCCGGGTCTGCGACTAGGGCATAAGCTTCGTCATTACCATAATGGCTACTTAGCGTGCGATACTCTATGCCATTTAAAATGATGTAAATTTCATCTTTTGGGTCATTGTTTCTAAAATTAACCTCGCCGTATTTGCTTAGCATCTTTGCAACGTTTGTCTTTTTCATTTCTTATCTCCTTTTATGGTATAATTAATTACTGATGAAAGAATTATACGACATTTTTTGACGTATGTCAATTAAAATTAGCTTAAATATGACAATAAAAGGCGTAGAAATGAAAGAAAATGTCATAAATTTAAAGGATATCCGCTTAAAAAGTGGATTAACGCAAGATGAAGTTGCCAAAAAATTAGGTGTATCGTTGAGAACATATCAAAGATATGAAAACGACAGCAATAATCTAGGGTTAAATAAAATTTTAGAAATATCAAAACAATTAGGAGTGAGTATGGACATACTTATGGGCAATGGGGTTAAAGTAGTCGGTGATGGAAACATCGCCTTTAGCGGGGATGGCAATTTTGTAAGCGAGCCAAAGAATTCAAAGCTTCAAAGCAAAATTTTCAAAGAGTTCATGGAGCTTTATACAGAATACGGCAACGATAAGATTTTAATGCCGGCCATCGAAAAGCTAAAAGAAATAAAACAAATTTCAGAAAAATAGGGGGGATAATGAAAAAAGTAGTTTTTTTATTGGCTTGCATAAGTGCCGTATTTGCTTTTTTTGATCCAGACTATGTATCAAAAGCAGAGAATGAATTAACACTTCACTATATAGACAATAAAATTTATTATCCAGTTCATTGTAGAAGTGAAAAAGTTGACGGGGAATACTACATATTGTGTAGTTCAGGATCCGCTGGGGCTGATAGAAAACAGGGCGGACTTTTTAAGGTTGTTAAAGGTAATGGCGATACCTACTCTATATTTGCTATAAATGGCAAAGGCATGCAGCACTCAAAAGGCAAATATGAAGAGTATAGAGGCGCAAGCTTGGATATATCAAAAATAATTGATGAGTTTTAAATGAAAACTATATTTTTGCTTTTAGCGTCGTTAGTGGTATTGGGGGCAGCCGACAAATTTGACTGCTCGAAAAAGTATTGCAAGCAGATGAGTAGCTGCGAAGAAGCTTATCATTATCTAAAAAAGTGCGGACGCAGTAACTTTGACAAAGACAAAGACGGCGTGCCGTGCGAAAACGTGTGTAAGAAAAAATGATGAACTTTATCAATTCTTTTTTACCCTATTGGAAAGTAATCGGAGCTTTGATTTTTGTCGTCGTCCTTTGGATAATTAGCCTGAAAATGCAACGCGAAGAAAATAAAAGATTGTATCTGGCTGCAAGAAACGAGGAAATAAGCAGGATAAGCGAGGGCGTAGCCGGAGGAATCATAGCGGTCTTTGAAAATCAAAATTTTATCCAAGCGTTGAATAACGGCGTAGTCATAAAAATAGATATAAATGTAGATGGTAGCCAAAATATAGTCATAGCCGGCAAAAACAATCAGGTGAGCCGTTAGTTGAGAGCCGGGCTGTGGCGAGATTAAGGGCCGATAGCCCCGTGGGAGTTTAGGAAAAATAAATTTTAAAAGGGAATAAAAGTGGATAATTACATTTTTATAAAAAAGATAGAGATAAAAAATTTTAGAGCTTTTTCAGAGCAGGGTAAAGTTTATAAAATAGAACTAGGCAGACATATTACTTGCATATCAGGACACAATGGAATTGGAAAATCTACGATACTAGCAATGTTAAGTAATTGTGGCGAGATTAAAAAACAAGACGGGGTATTGCTTAATGGTGATAAATTTGCAGGTGAGTATAGTTCAATCATAAAATTTGATAAAGAGAACGATAGCTCAGGTGAGAAATGTAGCATATATTTCCACGTTCCCGACGATGTGAAAGATTCATCGGGCTTTAAATATCCAAAAGTTATTGATTTTAGGGCAGCTATCCAAAGCGGGGAAAGATATAGATTATTGCCGAAAAAAACGCACGAGCGCCCAACTGAAAGCAAGATAGAGTGGCCGACGTATTATTTAGGGCTTTCTAGGCTATATCCGATCGGTGAATCCGAAAACATAGATGTAGTAGGGCTAAAAGCAGATGATGAAATAAAGAATGAAATGTTTGAAGCATATTCTAATATTTTAAATACAAATATCAATAGCATGGATTCGAGCTTTGTAAGTCCAACCGATGCCAAAAAGAAAAAAGGGGTTGGAATAAAAACGGATAAATACGGAATATTGTCTAACTCGTCAGGACAAGATAACCTAGGACAAATTTTGATGGCGGTATTTTCTTTTCAAAATCTAAAAAATACCTTAGAAAAAAAAGAAAATTACTGGTATGACGGCGGTATCTTACTCATAGACGAGATAGACGCAACGCTACACCCAGCAGCACAAAATAAACTTTTCAAATTTCTTTATCAAAAGTCACAAGACCTAAATTTACAGATAGTTTTTACAACTCATAGTTTAAGTCTTTTAGAGTATATAATAAAGACTCACAATCTAAATACACACAATCAATCTCTTATTATCCAGTATCTTACAAACGGAAGGGGCGATGTTGAAATTTTAAAAAACCCAACGATAGAAAGAATTCGTCGCGATTTGCTAATGTTAACCGGCGAAGCAAAAGAGAACCCAAAAATAGATATACTTACGGAAGATGATGTCGGAAGATGGTTTTTAGAAAAGATTATCGATCAGTCTATCCCGGGCATAAAGCTAAATTTTATAGACTGCGCCTTTGGTTGCGGAGAGATAGCAAAGCTAGTTAGCGGTAGTAAAATTTTTAATAATATTATCGTGGTTTTAGACCCTGATATTTCAAGCCAACAAAGCAGGCAAGACGTAGAAAATAACTTAAAAAAAGGTAATGGTTATTGGGCATTGAAAAACCCGGTAGAGCGCGACGGTAGATGTATTTTTGCTCTACCCGGCGATAAACCTATTGAAACTATGCTATGGGAATACGTCAACGCTTCGCCAGAAAATCATAAAATGTATTTTGATCAAGCATTAGAAGAAGAAGGAATTTATAAAAGAAATTTAATTGGTGAACAAATAAACGAGTTAACAAAACAAAAAGAATGGTTTTATAAGAATAAATATATAATTGATACCGTGCTTTGTTATTGGATTGACGATAATAAAGATATTATTAATGACTTTATTAAGAATTTTAAGTGCGAATATAATAAAATAGCCAGAAAAATAGGTATAGATAAAATACAATAACCGAGGTAAAAATGCCGACAACGCTGTCTCCCCTCCGCTATCCGGGCGGAAAAAGCAAACTAGCCGACTTCGTGGATAATACCATAAAGCTAAATGGTATAGAAAAACCTATTTATTGCGAGCCTTTTTGCGGCGGCGCGGGCGTGGCCATAGATTTACTGTTAAAAAATAAGGTAGAAAAAATCATATTAAACGATTGCGACGTAGCCGTTTATTCGTTTTGGAAAGCCGTATTAGACGATGCCGAAAAACTTGGCCAAAAAATAATCTCGACCGAAATAACAATGCAAGAAAGAGAAAATCAGCGACAAATTTATGGCGAACTATCAAAAAAAAGGGAGTATAGCCTAGACCTTGCGTTTGCTACGCTGTTTTTAAATAGAACAAGCGTGTCGGGCATCATAAGGGGCGGAGTTATAGGGGGGAAAGACCAAAAGGGCAAATATAAGATCGGCGATAGATTTAATAAAGAAAAGATTTTAGAAAAAATAAATCGTATAGCCGCCCTCAAAGATAAAATAGAATTATTTAATCTTGATTGTAGCGAACTTATAAATACTTACCTGAAAAACTATACCGATAAAAATAACTTATTTATATTTTTTGACCCGCCATACTATAAGCAGGGAAAAAATTTATATACAAACTTTTTTAGCCATAAAGACCATGAAAATTTAGGCTTGGCCATAAAAAAATTAGATGAGTATTTTTGGATATTGACCTATGATAACACCTCTGAAATACTAAAAATTTATAAAGAATATAATCCTAGAAAGTATAAGCTTCAATATTCGGCCAAAAATAAAATAAAAGAAACAGAGCTGTTTTTTAGCAATAATAAAACAAAAATCGAGTCGTTTGATAAAGTAATATTTGAGTAACTAATCCCCAAAACTATATCCGTTTTCTTCTATAGCTACGGCGACGGCTTGTGGGGTGGCTTGTGTGCCGTGCATGTGGATATCTATCTTTTTGTTATCGTTTATCTGCTTGCTAGATGCGGCGGAGGCTTGAGCCACCCTTTTATCTTGCATCGCTTGATCGATAGCGCCATTCGTAGTTTGAGCGGGCGTTTCGTCATTAAACCAGCTAAAAGGATTATACCAGTTGTTTTCTTTACCGTCACCGATGCCTAGCACCTCTTTTGCGCCGTCTTTTACGAGGGAAAAGGCGTCAACGACCATCGAAACCTTATCCATCAGCCATTCGATCTTTTTAGTAAAAGCCTCTATCCACTCCGATCCTTTGAGTTTTACGATATCTATCACTAGACCGATTGCGGTGATTATGTTAGCTATCGCTTCTAGCGGGTATAAAAGTGCGCTTATCGCCGTGCCGAAAACCCTACCGAAATCGACTCCTTCGTTTTTTAAATTTCCGAGTTCGCCCGCGCTTGATCCTACAGCTGAGGTTATCCACTCAAAAAGCGACACGATAGGACTAAGCGCACCTTTTATATGCTCCCATGCATCTTTAAAGCTTTGTATAAAAGGTCTTAGCGCCATCTTCACACCCTCGAAAAATCCGTCGAAAAACGCCTTTACCTCATCCCAATATTTATATACGAGGGCTGCGGCAATGGCAAGTGCGGTTAAAAATAACCCGATAGGACTTGTAATTAGGGCTAGTGAAAAAGCTTTGATCCTAGTTATTAAGGTAGCGAAAAATAACGAGGTTTGAAGTCTAGCGCTTGCCATCGCAAAGCCTAAATTCTTAAATCTTAACGAACACGTGCCTAGCGCCCCACCCGCTTTTAAGCATTCAAAAGGCAAAACAGATAGCACTTTTCTGAATTCTCCGCCTACTATGATAGCTGCATTTACCGCGAGCTTATGCGATAAAAACGCGACTTTTAGCGCCGTTATCGCCACCACCGCACCAAATACGGCTTTGGTAAGCCCGGGAAATTTAGCTGTAAATTCCGAAACGACGTAAGACACCTTTCTGATCACATTTAACGCGCTATTTATTACCGGCAAGAATACGCTTCCGATATTTATGGCTATTTCGTTGAATGCACTTTTCATAAGCTGGATATTGTTCGCGGTCGTCGCACTCCTTGCTTCGAATTCTCTTTGCATCGAACCCGCTTTAGCTTTATCACCGCTTAAAGACATGGCTTTATCGAAGTTTTCGATAGCTCCGGTCACAAGAGATATGTCATCACCGAAATTTTTACCGAATATCGCCGTTAAAATACCCGTTTTTTGCGCTTTTGGAATTTTTGAAAGAGTGTGTAAAAACTGCGTCAGAGCCTTTTGCGGATCTTTAAGGATCGCTCTTTTTAAGTCTTTGCCGTCGATGCCGATCTGTTTAAACGCTTCCGATACTTCTTTGCTTGCATTATCGGCATTGTTTAGCACGGTTAGCATAGAATTTATCGCTGTACTTGCGACCTCGGGAGCTTTTCCAAGAGCGATAAACGAGCTAGCAAGTCCAGCTGTATCGTCGGCGCTAAGACCGAAGTCTTTAGCATTACCCGCTATCCTGCCTAGAGCATTTACGATATCGCCTGCGGTAGCGGCGGAGTTATTAGAGATATGATTTATCGTATCGCCCAAGGCCCCTACTTGTTTTACGTCCATACCGAAAATATTCATAAGCGTAGCCATATTATCACCCGCTTCTTTTGCGCTCATATCAAAAGCTACACCCATTTTTGCGGCGGTAGAGGTAAAATCGAGCAAATTTTCTTTAGCGATGCCAAGCTGTCCGCCCGAAGCCGTGATTTGAGCCAATTCGTTGACGCTTAACGGGATCGTTCGGCTCATTTTCATAAGATCGTTAGAGAAATTTTTTACATCGTTTTCGCCACCAAAATCCACTACCTTTTTGACGTCCGCCATCGAGCTTTCAAAATCGATCGCCGCACTTATCGGTTTTGATAGAACTAGAACCGAGCCAAGAGCCGCTATGATATCGGTTTTAAGGCCTTCTATATTTTTGCGGGCGTTAGAGATATCTAAATTTAGTTTCGTAGTAGTCGCTTTTTTGATATCCGCGGCTAGCTTTGCGACTTGCTCTCTAGCGCCTATATTAAGCGGGTTTATCTTTAGCTCTTTTAGCCCGTTTTTATACGCTTCGATAGGTGCTTTTATTGCTCTACCAAGCTGTGAGGATAGGTCGTTACTTTGTTTATTTATAACCTTCATCGCGCGATTAAAGTCGCTTAAATCCATCCCGAAGGTCAGAGTCGCATTCTTTGCCATCCGCTTGCTCCTTAAAAACTTTCAAATAGTATCGAAACGCCGATTGGAATTTATACAAGTGAATATGATATAATCGCCCCATAAATTAAAAAGGATCCGTTATGGGTAGAATTTTAGCTTTTTTCTTAGCAGGCGCTTTAGGAGTGGTTTTTTGCGGCGCGAGCCTTTTTATGTTAAGCGTCCTTGCATACTATCTTTTACCATTTTTTGCGATAGCTTTTATAGCGGGCTGCACATTTACGATAAGAAATGCTAAAAAGCAAAGAGACGAAAGAAAAAGACACAAAAGCTATATAGACGCCTTGCGATACGATAAGATACAAATTTAAGGTGCGATATCACACCTTATTCAACTTTACCGCTATTTCGTAATACTCTACGAATTCGTTAAATTCCAAGCTTAAAATATCGCTTAATGTAAAATGCAGGGTATGCCCTATAAGAGCAAACCCCTCCATTAGTTTTTTACGTCGATACCCAAAAATGAGCTTATGTTTTTCGATAGATCGCTCCACTCTCCTATAGGAAGAGCGTTTAAAAACTCTTTATCCAGCTCACCGTCGCTCATCTCAATCAGTAGCATTTTAGCTTGTTCGATCTCG
Source organism: uncultured Campylobacter sp. (assembly GCA_937990735.1). GTDB lineage: Bacteria > Campylobacterota > Campylobacteria > Campylobacterales > Campylobacteraceae > Campylobacter_B. The sequence goes on from CALKQT010000071.1 coordinate 46,894, forward strand.
TCTTTGCTAGATTTTTGCACGTTTTGAAGTTGTGCTAGAGTAGGAGCGCGCAGCTCCACTTCTTGCCCGTCCGAAAAAGTAAAAGTTCTTTTTGGTAATTCGATCTTTTTTAGTGCCATTTTAAATTTCCTTTCTTTACCTTACTCTTTAGGATATATTTTTTCGGATAGACTCGTATAGGTCTATACCATCTACAGCGTAAATTTTATTATCCACGTCATAGATCAAAACGGGCTTTTTGTCCACGTCGTATTTGCAAAAATAGCAATTCATTTCGATGCTTAAATTCGCCTCTTTATTCATCTCGAATTTGGGCGGCTCTAGGACTTTGATATTACCGCTAAAGGTAGCTACTACTTGAGTAGCTGCTCCCTCGCCGTCGGTATGGTTGGCTTTAACGTATAGGGATTGCTTTATTTTCGTGTTTAGTAGTGCAAAATAAACAGCGCTTACATTATTTATCGTAAATTTAGCTGATAGGGGCTTGAGCGTAGGTAATACGATCTCGTATTTGCCGATCTCTGCGCTTGCCTCGATCGTCTCGTGTTCGAACTTTGGCGGCTCGAAATCCACTAACTCGCCCATAAGTCCGATACCTGCTATAAATAAATTCCCGCCCGTGATCGCTTGTGCTTTTAAAGACATTTTCAACTCCTTTTAAATTTTTAAAGCTCTTCTATCAAAACTTGAGAATACTCGGTGACTCTGTAAATTCTATTCGTGATGTTCTTAAGAAGCGGCATTTCTTGAACTTTGTGTTTGATGTAGACTTTGCCCTCGCTTATCGTCTCGTTACTGTTTAGCTCGGCTGGCACCGTCACTTCAAAGCCTACCGCAACGTTATTTGCGACCAAACGGCGATAAAACGCCTCGAGGCTATCGACTACGTTTTTTAGCACGTCGCGCATACGCTTATCGATCGCTCGTTTTTGAGCTTCGAATATCGTCTCGATCGCCGTATAAAAGATGACATAGGTATGAAGCGAGCTAAAATCCTCGTCTCGAGTCTCTCCGCCCCACGCCCTGATGCCGTCGTCTACGTAAGCGATCGTGATGCCTTCGCTTCTTAGTCGGTCGGCTTCGCAGTCCACGCCCTGGATAAACTCTACATTATCCACGATGCCAGTAATGCCACCGATTACTTTATTTGAAAACGTTTGCGAAAAGCCGTATTCAGTCTCAGCCATGACTTTTGCGTAAAGTGCTATCAAAAACATAGATAGCGGGCGCACTACTTTATCCGTCCTAGTTACTTTTTGATACGTTATGATCGCGGTTTTTGTTTGCAGCGTTTTTACGGCGAGTTTAGCACTCGTTTCATTAGTAGCGTCGATCTCGATCGCATAAACTGCACGCAAATATTCGGCTACTTGCTTTAGCTTTTCATAAATGCCAGTGTCGTTATACTCCGGTGCGCATAAAAATTTCGGCTTCGCAGCTACCTCGTTCTCAGCTTTCTTAAGAGCGTCAATAGCTTTTAAACAAGAATTTAGATTTTCTTGTTTTTTAGCATCGCTGTCGGAATTCGCGCTTGGTTTAAAGGCGCTTAGAATGACTTGCGTATGTATCCCGCATGCCTTTAAATCGTCTAGTGCATTTTTGATAGTGCCTTTTTGCACTTCTTTGAGCGCATCTTCGACGGTGCTAAAGATATGAAGTCCTGCTTCTATCTTATCATCATCACCTACGATCGCGATCGGTCGTTTGTTGTTGATCTCGTATGGATTTAGCGAGCCGTTATATAGCTCGACGTTTATCCCGTATTTACTTGGCATATTTTCTCCTTTTAAATTTGGTTTTTTATCGAAACTTTAAAATTCTCATAGTTTATGATCTCAAGCAACCTAGCAAGCGTTTTAACGGAGTTGTAAACGCCCTTATCGTCGCTTCTATCACCCACCAAAATGCATCCTAGCGTGTCTTGCGGGAAATTGCCGTTATGGATCAAAATTTTTCGCGCCTTACTTACTTTATCGTTATAAAGTAGCGGCAAGCGGCGATTAAACCTAGGACTTCTATAAAATTCGGCATCATACTCGCCTTGCGGGATCCTTTTATCTTGCCCCGAATCTATCGTATCCTCACCTGCAGGCTCAAGGATATAGCCGCCTAATAGTTTATTTTTGCGCTCGTCCATTAGCTCGAATATCCCGATCGTGCCGTCTTTTATCTCGTTGTTACGGTGTATAAAAAGTGTTTTCAAAATCTACTCCTTTGTTTCGTCGCTTATCTTATTTAATTTATTGTCTATGACCTTGTCTATTAACACGTTTATCCAATCAGCACCCTTCCATGCGAAAAATCCGCAAGCTGCAAGGGCTAATTTCTCACTGGCGTATATAAAAAATACGACTTCGAAACTTATCCACCCAAAAAATATCGAGCTTATCGTTCCTATGATCAAATTTATCGCCTTATGACTTGCCGGCTTGTCGCTTCGCTGTCCTATATTTAAAAATCCGCCTACCAATCCTATAATAAAAACCCATAGATAAATTCCTAAAATCTCGGTTATAGTCGTGTTAGTGTTCATTGCCATATACTTTAACACAGCCTTTTAATAGCGCTTCGATTTGCTGATAATACATAGCCAATTCTTTAGCGCTTGCGGGATCTAGCCTATTAAATTTAGGTTTTACAGGCATTTCTATCTCGCATCTAACGGGAATATATACGTCTTTATATATCGTTTTCGTAATAGTTTCGGGCTTCGCGCAACCCGATAATAAAACGATCAAAATCAATAAGATTATAAAAACGATCTTTTTTGTCTTGCGTTCCGTGTTTGGTTCCAAAATAGAGGTTTTCATTTAGACAGCTCCTCGAATACGCTCTCGTAGTATTCTTTTAACTTTTTATCGTCTTTCATATCGGCAGGGGGACTTATCTTTTTATATTTTATATTTAGCTCCTTTTTTAGCTTTTTAGAATTCTCTTTTAAATTTTCGTTATCTATAGATATTTGCTTTATTTTTTCGTTTTGCAAGCCAAGTTTAGAGTTGCATTCGCTTAAATTTGCCTGCAAAATTTGTAAATTAGCTTCGTTAATCAAAAGCTGCGAGTTTAAAGCTGAAATTTCTCTTTTTAAATTTGAATTTTTACAATATAAAGCTCCGATAATGCTTAATCCTAAAAAGCAAAATGTGATGAGAAGCATCGTAAGAGGATTTGTTTTCACAAAAGATTTAAAAATTTCAAACATTCTAAACTCCCCTGCTTACTTTTCACTCATCATTTTCGGTCTGGTTTTTACCACGTCCGCGAACTCGTCGCTGCCTAGATACCAAAAAGGCCTTGAGCCGTCCTCATACTGAAATTTCGCAAAGTCGTCCGGGTGCGTCGCAAGGTGTGCGAACACCCTAAGGATATTCATCATATTGGATTTGTCCCATTGGTCGCATTTGCGCACCCGCAAAAAGATAACAAACGGGCAGGCTAGTATCCCTAAAATCAGCGCCGAAATAAAAATCAAAAGATAGCTCATTCCGCGCTCCTTTCATCTTTGCTTTCGTGATCGCAAGCTACTCGTTTGAGGTCGTGCTTGCAGATGCAACCGTTTGCTTCCTCGAACATCACGCGCTCTTTGTGTTCGCCAGTCTTACCGATATTAAAACTCTCTACCGGGCGCATATAGCCCATCACTCTCGTATAAACGACACATCGCGTTCGTTTTGCTTCTAGCTCTTTTGGAAATTCACTCATTTTTTATCCTTTTCTTTGGTTTTTGGCTCTTCAAGCTCTTTTGCATCCGTCTCGTAGTTCGGGCTTTTCGGGCAGCCGTTCCAAGGGCAGGCTCCGTTTTTATCTAGTTTGCTGGCACATACGGGGCAGCGTTTAGCTCTTTTTCTCATTATTCGTCTCCTTTTGCTAAATTTTCCTTTTGGGCTAGAAGCTCTTTGTATTCCTCTCTAAGCTCCGGCAATATGCTATCGTTTCCGATGAGTATGGCGTGACGGATATCCGCCTGCGCCTCCGTTATTTCGGTCTCAAGCTCACGAATTCTAGCCTCCGTCTCGCTAGGTTCTTTAGGCTTTGGTTTGCTTTCTAGCAGCCCTTTTTCTTGCCCCAGCTTTTCGATTTTTACTTCTTTGCCCTCCGCGTCGTAGTAGGTTTTACCGCGCTCATCTTTAACTAGCTCCCAAGCGCCATCTTTAAAACAGAGTGCATATCCGCTTTTTGCCTGCGGCGGTTTTTTATCCGTAGCATATGCCGGGATTAAAAATACGCCAGGTTCTAGCGGGCTTTCTATCGCTTCACTACTGCTCAAAAGCTCGCCCGAGATGGCATCATATCGGTATATTTTCATTTTGACCTCCTAGTATTTTATGAAGTAGTTAACTGCCACGTTTCGTGGTCTGTTTTCATTTGCTGTTGGAACTACTTTTGAAGCGTCAAATGTTACTACATCTTTAGATTGCTCTACAGCGCTATTAATATCTTGGTAAGCTTCTGCTCCAGAAAGAGCTATATTATCTGCAAAGACTCCAGATATAGTTCCATTTGCTTGCAGTGACGATGATTTTCCTATACCCACAGCTCCTCTGATATTTCTAATCGCATCCCCTTGGGCGCTACCGAGCACTCTGCCACTATCTATACCCCGTCCGTTATCGGCACCTCTTAAAAATTCTCCTCTTAAATCGGGGATATTGAATGTAGTTGTTTTATCTCCTGCTCCGTAAGCAGTGCCGATAGCGGTAAAAAGTGCGGAGTAAGCGCTGCGGCTAAGTGCCGAGCCGTCGCAAAGCAAATAGCCTTCAGGTGCATTTGCCGCGGCGCTTGCGATGATGGTGCCGGCAGGAGCGGCATTTTTAATCTGCTCTAAAACTTTGGCTTTTAAAGCAAATTTATCATCGCATTGCGTTTTGGTATAGACGTCTAGGGCATTTGCCTTCGCAGATAGTAGGTTTTGTGTCCATTTTCTGGTGGCTAGCACTATGTTATTATCGACTTTTAGCGTGATATCGTTAGCATTATCTACCTGCATGATAAATTTGATCGTGATATCCTTTGCGCTACCTTCTGCAAGCTTTGGTTTATAGGTGCGCGGAAGTTTGGCCACCGCGAAAAGCTCATCATTTGCGGTATAAATTCCCGCTTTATTGATATAAAAACCTCCGACGTCCGCGTTTATCACGCCCTCGGCGATTAGCTGATGCGGATCGGCTTCATCTACTATCAGGCTATTTATGCTAAAGCTGTGTTTTACACCCTCAAGGCGCGTGATGCTTTGATCGATCTCGCCTTCATCGTCGCTGACGCTCATCTTACTTAAGGCGATCTGCGTTTTATTAGCAGCCGCTTTTAACAGTAGATCGATACCCTTGTTAGTTAAAATACTAAAGTATTCTTGCATCTAGTTTTACCTCCATTGTTTCGTCGAATTTAAATGTGAGCGCGCAATACTTTTTTGAGCGGATCTGCAAATTTTCTATTTGAAGCGGATATACGCTCACGCTCTCGCCGCTTAAGCTTGCGCTTGCAGCTTTGATTCGTGCGACGCTAGCTAGCGCTATGCTCGCTCCGTCATATACCGAGCGGACGTTTTTATATGTCTCTATCGTTTTATCGCTTTTATTAAGCGTAGTAAAATCTATGCCTTTGTTGCTTGCTTCAAATTCGAGTTTAAAATGATACGGCTCGCCGCCGTATTCATGCCATTCTTTAAGCGTAGTGTCCGAATATAAAGATTTAAGCGCCTTTGCAAGCGTGGCAAAAGTTCCCTCGTCAAAATATGTCTTTATAGGCTCTTTCAAGAGTTCTTTTGTTTCATCTAGGCTTGTGCTCTTTGGCTCTATGTCAAATGTATATGCCAAGAATGCGCGATTAAAATCGTTTTGATTATAAAAAAACCGCTCGTCGAATTTGAGCCACTCCTGCATCTTTTGCCCCAAAACCTCATCGACTCTAAAAAGCATATCGCTATAGGTGCGTAAGTCAATCATTGCTAGCCTTTAAAATTTGTAGGTTTTGCAATATCAAGATACTGTCTCGATCTATGTTTGGAATTTGGCTTTTGACCTCTACAGCCTTTGTATTTTCATCGAATGCTATCTCTATGATCTTTGAAAAATGCGGCGTAAAGCCGATTTCTAGCGAGCCAAAATACTCCTTGATCTTTTGCGTAGCATCTCTCAAAACCTCCGCAAACATAAAGTCTTGGATGAGTTTTATCTCGATTTCTAGGTCAAAATTTATCTTATTGGCTTCTTTTATCATTAATTGATCTGTAAGCGGAATGCGCCCGTCAAGAGATTCTTTGATTTTCAAAGTCGCCGTCGCTTCATCAAATTTAGATAGATAAACGATCTGCACCACTCCGGCGCGTAGCTGATAAACGCTTGCTTTTGTGATGCCCTCAACGCTTAAAATATAAAAAAGATAGCTTTTTGCGCTCCCAGCAGTGCTGAATCGATGCATCGAGAGTAAAAAGCGCGCTCTAAGCTCGTCATCGCTTTCGCGAGCCTTAAAGCCACTGAATGGGCTTATCATTTTTATGTCGGTTACGTAGATATTTGGGATCTCAAGCGTCGTAGTTTCATAGCTTTCTTTAAAATACTCTTCAGCTTCAATTTTAAGAACCTTAGTATCGGCTATATTTGTATCTTCGAGCAAATACGCAAAATGCCCGGCGCCGTCGGTAAATTTCGTCCCTTTTGGCAGATACGTAGCTGAGCTTACGTTCACTTCGACCTGTGCGATCGGCTTTACCTCATCGTTTCTTTTTATGCCGACAAGCGCGACGAGCTCGTCGAGGTATTCGCCGGTGCTAAAATTTAGATAGTTATTAGCGATTTTTATATTTATGAGTTCAAAAAAATGGTTTAGTCGATACAAAAAAATATCGATAAGCGTCATATAGTCATCGCCCACAAGCGGGATATAGTCAAGCTTGCCGCTTTTAATCTTAAACTCATTGATGATATTTTGACGCTCGGCATCGATATTGAGAGGTTTTATAAAATTTGGCACTTTCATAGATTTACCCTTATTTCGTCTTTTAGCTCGCTATCTTTTATTTTATACGTTACTTTTGCTTCGAGCCTGCCGTTTTCATCGGGAGTTATATCGATGCCGATTTCTTGCGCGCGCGGCTCGTAAGTTTCTATCTGGCTTTTTAAATCTCTTTTATAGGCTAAAATTTCGCTTAGGCTCATTTGCTTGTCGATGTATCTGTCAAGTCCGAACGTAGGACGCAGCGTTTTGGTAAATTTAGAAGTTTTCACGATGCGAGATATGTTTTCGTTTATTGATATTTGATACATTTTCAACCTTTTGGTCGTATCATATCAAAGGCGTTTAGGTATTTTATACAAGGGATTTTAGCGCGGTAAAGACGTTCCGCCGTCGGTATCGTTATGCGTGTGACCGGTTAGATCCCCGCGTGCATCGGTGATATTTCCGCTCAACTGGATATCGCCATTTATTTTTACATTGCCCTTTATTTCAAATGTTCCACTGCCACCACCCGCGCCAGTAGTGCTTATCGCGCCTTGTATCGTTGTATTGCCTTGCAACAAAATAGACGGACTTTTGATGGTCGTGCTTTGGGACGAGATATTTGCATTTTTCGTAGTGATATTCACTTCGCTTGAGGTTAGTATATTTATGGTTTTTGCATTTAGGATTTCAAGAGTTGAACTAGCGCTATCGTAGCTGATCGTCGTGCCGTCCTCATACTCTGTTATCTCTTTGGTTTGGCTCACTCCGCTTGGCTCTTTGCAGGTATCATAAAATATCGCTCCTATCGCGCATTTTATGCCACCCTCACCTAGTTCGGTCAAAAATACCTGCTCGCCCACGCGCGGCGGAGAAAAGCTTCTTTTAAATGAATTTGCTCGTTGCAGATACGGTATAAATTTGGTTATAGTTCCGAGATAATTTACCCTGACTAAGCTTTTTGTCTCGTTTATCTCGCAGATCGTGCCGATAGCTTGCATCATCAAAGCTCCCAAAGCCCCGTATGATATACGAATTTTAAGGATAATTGCGTCATCACGTAGTCTTTATCAAGCACTTCGATGCTTGATCGGTTGATGCTTTCAAGTGTCTTAAAATTAAAACCGCCCCTTAAATCCTTTAAATTTTGTAAGACTTCAATCGTGAGTTCGTCATTTTTCGAGTATGATGTAGTTATCAGGCTTATACTGATACTCAGTTCATGCTTCAAGCCTTCAAAATTTGCTGTCTCGACGTCATCAGTAGTGTCTTTTATAACGATCAAGGGCAAATTTTCTTTATCAAATGCATAAATTTCAAATACTTCAATATTGATATTTAGTTTTTTTAGGTGTTCCTTTAGCGCCGATACGATCACAGCGCGTCTGTTTTCAGGCATCATAGTTCCCTTAAAAATAGTCTTTTTAAAATTTGGCTTTCAAGTATGATTTTTGTTATCTCGTATTTTTCGCCCAAAATTTCGACCTCATCTTTTAGCCTCATGTCCTCGTTATTTTGAACGGTCATGAGGGCGGTAATCTCTGTTCCTACCGCCCCATCATCAAAAATCACTTTTGAGTTTTGATTGAAATGACATTTTCTTACGCTGCCGTCTTTTAGGACTTTCATACTGATGCAGAAGTCTTGATTGATGATAGCTTTTACATCGGCTTGAACCATAGCCAAATCTATCATTTATCTTTGTTGCCTTTGCTTTGCTTATTGCCGGCGGTTTTATTCGTTTTATCAGTAGCACTAGCGTCTTTATCATCCTCGCCAGATTCGTCATCGTCATTTTGATCGTCCTCGTCTTTGGCGGCGGCATCTTTGATCTGTTTGTTTGTCTGACCTCTTAGGCGTTTTTGCTCCTCTTCGCTGATAGCTTGCAGTGCTCCGATAATTTGCATCCTTTGGATAAAATTCCTATCCGTGCTGTCGGGCAAGTCTATGATGTCGCCAGCTTTTTGGTATTTGTCACCTATTTTTGTGTTGTATAAAACTCTAAATTTCATTTTTGACTCCTTTAAATTTGTGTGCTAAGAGATGGTAACGACATTGGCGTCGTTACCATTAAAATTTACGCGCTAGTTTTTGAGATCGCAAAAGACTTCTCGCGTGCAAGCTTGGCGTCGATGTCATAAAATGCTTGTAGTAGCACGTTACCACCCTCTTGCATTAGCGGTAAGACTTCAAGCGAGCCAAACGCTCCGATCCAGATGTCCTCGAAATTTCCAAAGATCACGTCACCTGCTTTTAGGTTATTGTTTTTGAAATACGCGTATCCTTGAAGGTCGCTGTCGCCGGTGTCTATAAGCATGCGTTCAACGCTATTACCGCGCTTTGTAGCTCTTAGCTTGCTGATGTCCGTGCCGTTTAGGAAAAATTTGCTGTGTTCGGTATCAAGCCCCGCCGCGTCAAGGCTATCGCCAAATTTTAAGATACCTTCAAGCGTTGGCGTAGTCATAAAACCCGCGATACTTGGCACTCCGCTCGTTTCAAATAGCCCTTTTACGACGCCCTTGCCATAAAGCAGCGTTTGCTCTAGCTTCTTGCGGATCGCGTCTTTTAGCTTTTTATAGGCAAAGCTTTCAAGCTCGAATGCGTTCATATTTAGCATCGTTCTTGTGATAACGATGTTCGCGTTTAGCGTATGCGGGCTTAGTTGGATAGCATCGAAGCTTAAATTTTCAGCGTCACGGCGTTTGCCCTCCTCGACGAAGTCAGCCGTGATGCTTGACGTATCACGCGGTATAGTGAGATTTGCGCTTAGATTTGGTAGCCAAGTGCAAAAGCTTAATAGCTTGCTATCTTGTTTAAGTTGCTCGATCAGTAAATCGCCGCGATACTCCCTATTTACCGCGTCACTTGCCGTGCCCGTGCTTGTAATGTTATCGGCAAAATTTGCGATAAAACTATCAGGCAAGGTAAATCGCCCGATCTCGCGCCCTTTAAATTCAAGCTCGCGGCTTAGGTCGATATTTCTATCGACTGCCGATTTGATGATGTTTGCGAGACTAAATTCGCCGTCATCTTGCCTACCTTTGGCTTTTATATTTACGGTCTCAAATTTGCTCTGTGCGTTAAGCTTTGCCATGTCTTTGCTGAATTCGGCGTAACTTTTACCCGCGGCGATGGCTTCTAAACCCTCTTTGTCGCGCCCTAAAATTTGAGCTAGTTCGATGATATTTTTTTGCTCTGCTTTTTGCATCGCTATCTGTTCCTCTTGTTTTTTTGGCTCGTTTTGCTCGCTTCGCTTAGAAACCTCGGCAAAGCCGCCGCGTTGCTGGTTTTGCTCTGCGCTCGGTTGCGCTAGCCCTGTGTTCTTGTCGTTTTCTGGCATTTGTTCTCCTTTTAAATTTGGTTTATTGAATTTTGAAATTTTTGCATTCGGGTCTGCTCCTTGCCAAACCGCGGATAGCTCCACGATTTCGCCCTCATAGATTTGATAATGATCTACTCCTTCGATCTTATCCATCTCCTTTACTTTATAATCCCCAAAGCCAACGCTTACCGAGTCGCTTAGCCCGGCTTTATATTTAGCGTAGGCTTCTTTTGAGCTGGCGACCTCATCGCTAAATTCGACCTTGACCTTAAAATCTCCGTTTTGGAATTTTTGGTCTGTGATTTTGCCGATCGCGTTTGCGAAGGTCGGCTCGTGGTCGAGATATAGGGTTTTAGCGTTAAATTTAACGCCACTCGTATCTACGCTCAAGTAATACTCATCGCCCCAAAACGTGGCGCGCTTATGCAGATTATTTTTGCTAAGCGCGATAAAGCTTATAGTTTTGTGCTCATCGTCAAACGCGGCATCTTTACCAAACGTTACGCTGAAATTCTTGATATCATCTAATATTTTTTTATCCATTTTTGCCCCTTTTGATTTTTTCTATCTCTTGCAATTTCTGCACGATCTGCTTCTCTTTTTCAAGTTCATCAATATAGGTGTCATATTCGATACCTTTCTCTCTCAAAACCTCGATACGCGTTTTAAAGCCTGCTTCGATAGCTTTGGCATTGGCTACCACTTCTTTGCTTGGATCGATATACTCCCAACCTTGCGGTTTAAACGAAAAATGACGTAGCACGAGATCGTAATCTCTCACGCTTATGCGGTTATTTAGTAGCTCGATAAGTAGCCACTCTTTAAAGATAGCATTATGAAATTTGCGGCGTAAAAAATTTTGAATTCGTCTAAATCCGCGTCTTTCGCTTGTCGTGCCTTGGCGTATGGAGCTATAATTTACTTCGCGCAAATCACCTGTGAGCGTCGCATAGCTAACACCCAAAGATCGCGCCACTTCTTGATTTGTGCTTTTTAAATAAAACTCGATATTCGTCGGATTGTGCGGGTCGATGAATTGCGGAGTTATACCCTCGTCCAAAAATCTCATCTTGCCAACCTCTACGCTTTCGGGTAGCTCGGGGGCTTTATTTTCTATGAGCTCGCCCGTATCGTCGTCAAATTCCGCTCCGACTCCGACTATCGCACCCTCATCCTTCCTAAGATAAAAGCCCGTCATTTCGCTGCCTAAACGAGCGCGATTGAGTTCGGCTTTTTTGAATTTATCTTTTTGATGCATGTCAAATATCGCCGTTGCAAGCTTTGAATTGCCGCGCACTTGCTTAGCGATAAGCGGCTTTCTTATGTGGATGATGTCTTTTGCCTCTATCACTAAGCGAGTATAATCGTCTTTTTTTATGTAGTATTTTGTCGGTGTTAAGGAATACTTTCCGGCTCTTTTTATGCCGCATTTTATAAACCCACTCTCGTCCGTGTAGTCGTTATCTATCTCTTCTGCGTCTATCAGTTCTATTTTTAGATCATTTGCACTGCGAATAAGTCTGATAAACGCTTCACCATCACGATAAAGGGCGTTTAAGACTAACTCTTCGTAATCTTCGAAGTCATAAACGCCGTATAGGCAGCACTCGTTTTCCCATTCGGAAAACGCCGTTTGGATATAGGTGTTTAAATTTCGGTTTTGCGTGGCGACATCTATCACAAAACCGCTCTCGCCTAAAATTTCGCTGTCTAACATATCAAAAAAGCCGCTTGCTAAGGATACGGCGGTGCTTAGGCTTCTTGCTTGATTTCGCAGGACTTTATTCGCCTTATCCGGGTCTGTATTTCGTATCAGTCTTGCAAGCTCAGTTCTATTTATGTCCGGCGCTTCAAGACTTGGATACCTGAAAAATTTAGGCTGTATGCTTGGGCGCGTGGACTTAAAAAATCCACCCTTATTTTTACTGGATTTTGGCTTTTTCTTTAAAAAATCAAACATCATAAATTCCCGTTAAAAAAGTATGTTACGCTTTGTTTTGATTTTTGCATATCCATTATAATCAGCTTTCTTATGCGCCTTAGCTCGTTAATGAGTTCCAAAGCGGATCGCTTTACGATCTTTACATTATCGATTTCGTATTCTTTTATATTCGTGCCGTTGCTTAAATTTAAGATGATAAATTCGATCGCTTCGTCTATTTTTTGAATTTTTTCTTTTGGTTTCATGACGAGGATACTATCAAAGAGGATATAGCTATTTATACAGGGGAAAATTAAAATTTTCGGATAAGAATAAGCGCATTATAAGGATATTATATATATAATACACGTATGAAAGAAAAGGATCGACGATGAGTTCGAAAGACAAACTACTAAAAAGTATCGAAAATAATCCGAAAAATGTAAATTTTAACGACGTAAAAAAACTTTTGGAATGGTTTGGTTTTGAGCTAGCTAACGTTACGGGTAGCCACCATAAATTTAAGTGCGGTGATCGAAGTATCGTAGTGCCGTATCACAAACCTATAAAAGAAATTTACGTTAAACAAATTTTAGAGTTGATAAAGGACGAAAGATGAAAAAAGATGTAAATTACTATCTGAATTTGCCTTACGAAATAAAAATCATAAGGCTAGAGGATGGGGATTATTTTGCGCAATACGCTGATGTAGGGTTAAATAAGCTCGTGCTTATGGCAGGAGACGGCAAAACTCCAAACGATGCGATAGAGGATCTCAAAGAGGCTTTTAGATGCTATCTTGAAGATGCGATAGCGAAAAGCGAGTTTATCCCGGAGCCCTTAAAAGATGAAAAAAGCAAAAACCTAGCCGTAACGATAAAACAAAGTCTAGTTGATGAGATCGACTTTTATGCCAAAAAAATGGGGCTATCTCGCTCTGCGTTTTTGGCAGTTTCAGCAAAGCAATATATAAAAACGCTTTAATTCTGATATAATAACTGCACTTATACAGATCGTTTGGCGAGTGAGATAAATTTTGAGCTCGCCACCTTACCTATTGTTTTTCTTTTTTAGTTGTGCCTGCCGTATAAGTTTGCGGCATCTTTAGCTCTTTTAGTATGTTTGTAAGCTCTATATTAAGCGCGCTTTCCGTCTCATCGCTTAAATTTACGCTCATTTTTAAGCGCTGTGGTAAAGAATAAAGTTTATTCGAAAGAGTAACGGCTATATCGCTAAGCTCTTTTTCAAGCTTTTCTATCGGTATGACTTCGCCTTTTTTCTCCGCCAAAATGAGCTTTTTAATCTCGGCATCGGCGAATTCTTTTTGCGCCCTAGCTTCCGTTAGCCCGTAAGTGCTCGTAGCGTTTGATATTTTATAATCTATATATTTTTCTACGCACTCTTTGACGTCCCATTTATTACGTTCGGATTTACTTAAAACGCCCTCTTTTTCCAAATCTTGAATTCTGCGTGCGGTTATGCTTAAAATATCGCTTAGCTCGTTAGTGGATACGGTCATCTTAATCCCGTTCGTTTGCAAAAAGCGATAGGTCTTGTTCGATCTTTTGTTTTAAAAGCGTCTTTTTAGCGTGTAAATTTGCCAAATAGTGCTTATATTTTAAATTTCCTTCGCAAAACGTATTTATAATCAGATCCGCCATATCCGATTTTTTCATTTCATAAGCTTCGCAAAGCTGTTCGAATTTCGAAGCGCACTCGATACTTATAGTCATATCATAACGAGTCTTTTTTACCATTAAATTTTCATGGATCCTTTTCATCTGCGCCTTTTCCTAGCCATATTTAAAAGCTTCGCGCCTGCGTATGCTAAAAGCGTGATATCCAGTGCTTCGTTTCGCTCTTTTATTTTTACCCATTTTAGTTTGCGATAGCCGTTTTTATCTCGTGCAATCTCAATTTTTTCAGCTGTAAGCTGATTAAAAAATTCCTCGCTATAGCCTTCGTTATAGTGAAAATATCCTGGACCCGGCTTTTTTATGTTAAGCAACCTAAAAAGCTCGTTTTTGCCGGCATATGTTCCTACGGGCATAAATTTAACGCCTTTTTTTATAATTTTGATATTGTTTAAAAAAGAGGATTTGGCGCTTTGCTCGCTTAACCCTTTAGTAGCTATGAATCGCTTATCCAGGCTTACGAACCTATAAACCCTTTCAGCATTAAAACCGCTATCTATAAGAGCTAAAGAGATGCCAAAGCTCTTTTTATCCTCTCTTGTAAATTTTCGATTTAACACTTTAAAAGCGTCGCTCCAAACTTGATCTTGATCCGTGTTGCCAAAAACTTTTACATGCTCTAAATTATACGCTTCCGCACCTTTTGCCCAGCCTATAAAATTGATCTCTATGCGATCGCCTTGGATATCGGCTCCCGCGGTGATAAACTGCACCGCGGACGGTAAATTTTCGCAAGTGTAATCTTCCGCGCGAGCAAAGAGCTCAAGCTCGTCTATGGAGGCGCTAGGATTCTTAGGCGGTTCGAAAGTTTGAGCCTTTATAGTATTTACGAAAGTTTGGAGCTTTAACTGATCGTCCTTGCTCTCATACCAATCTCTAGCTATATCGCTCATCTTAAAAAACGGGCTATATAGAGCGTTTAGGAAAAATCCCGCCGTTTGAGATTTGGGATTTTTAGCTATCCACTCGCCGCACCTTACCATTTCGTTTTTTTCCTGCTCGTTTATAAGGGCTCCGCACTGCGCGCACTGATATCTCGCACTATCGTAGATCGGTTTACCGCTCTCATCTTTATCCCAAATTAAAAATTCGAACTCTAACGTTTGAGAAAAATCGCAATGCGGGCATTTAACAAAAAAATATCGCTGATCGCTCGCTTCGAATTCACTCTGTATGTTTGAGCGATCCTTTATGGTGGGTGTGGAGCTTATGACGATCTTGCGATCAGAAAAGGTAATCGTGCGCTTTTCGGCTAGCTTAATACTATCGCCCTCTTTTGTGGCTTCGCAACGATCGACTTCGTCGACAAGTAAAATTTTAATAGGTTTGCTAGCTAATTTCGAGGGGGCATTCGAGCCTACAAGGGCGAGGTTTCCACCGCGAAAATTTTTAATCAAAATTGTATTGTTCGCGTCGTTTGCATTTATGAGCTCATTTAACTCACTACAATCTCTTATCATAGGAGCAAGGCGGCGCTTAGAGTAATCCTCCGCGTCGTTTTCATTAGGAAGCATAAATAAAATCGTGCTTGGCTCTTGGTGAATGTAATAGCCTATCGTATTGTTTATCATCTCGCTTTTCCCTAGCTGCGAACCCCAAAGTAGGACTATTTTTCTGCGTTTTGGGTTTGAAATTTCATTCATCGGCTCTATTTGATACGAAAACGGCTTGAATTTGCCGTAATTGCTTGAGCTTTCACGGCTTAAAATTCTAAACTCGCTCGCCCATTCGCTTAGGCTCATACGAGGTTTTATGAAAATCGATCTTGCGAAAATATCGATGATTTTTCCCATTTTGTTTTTACGATAGCGTGCGTGATGCTTTTTGAATATCGAGTAACTCTGCTGATGCGATTTTATCAAATTTCAAAAGAAAAATCAATTTTTAGCCTTAAAATAGAGTTTTTAGAGAATTTTTCAAAGATTGGGGTGAGAAAATTATAAAATTTTTTAAAAGATTATTACGGTTTAAGTTTCGAAAGATTTTTATGATGAAAATATTCATTAAAATACGATAAAAACGAAAACGAAGCCCCTTAAACTTTTTCAAAAACCCCCTCCTCCCGCAGCTCGCCCACCGCATCTATTAAATTTCTCTTAAGAAGGACCCATAAAATTCTCCATCGTGCGCCGCTATTAAGAGTGGTTATACCAAATCATATCCGGTCTTGTTCATCGATATTAAAACGCCGAAAGTGCATCATAATCCAGTGCAAATCATTCCTCGCACTAGATTTATATCAACGCTTTTTAAGCGGAGTTTAAGCACATATGATATCTCCTAAGTTCAGCGGATTTTAAGGCGGCAAATACTCTGAATTTATCGGCTTTTTATGTTCGTGCAGGTAAACGTATTGTTCCGTGGTGCCAAACTTCGGCAAACTTCAACGAGTTTCAAACCCATCCATTTCAAAACCTATCTATTGCAAATCTTTCCATTGTATAGTATTTTTCATTTTTACGATAAGCTTTGTTAGAAATTATAAAAAGGCTGCGCCGTGTTAATAGTCATCGATAAATATATTTTTAAAGTCAAACACAACATTAGCGAGATCACGAAAACTACAAGTATCAATTATGACAAGCAAAAAACCATTACAAAGCCCATTTATACGCATCTTGGTGGATTCGAGGAGGAGATAAATTTTGAAGCTACCATACTGCTAAACAACGTTTTAGAGTTTTTAGGTTTCGAAAGTCTTGTAAAAAAGGGCGATCCGCTTAATATCTCCAGCTTTGATTTAATAGATAATAAACAAATTTTTATCACTAAGCTAGTCCAAAGCGTATCTAATTTCGTAAAAACCGAGCTTAGCGGTATTACGTATTACACTAAAAAATTACAAATTTCAGGATTTATCATTGAGTAAGTCAAACGAAGCCGTATTAAATCGCCTGCAAAAAGATATCGTCAATGCGATGAATAGGACACTTTCAAAGATCAAGAAAGAGCAAACCAATCTCATACTCCAAGATATATCCGTTCGAAAAGAAAAGATACAAAACACCCGCTCCTCGAAATATATAAAAGCGTATTTTAACAATATGAGCATTTATATCAAAACTTACGACAACAACATAACTCCTACTATGTTGCCACATGGAAAAACTACGCGTTTCGGGGTAGTCATATCGATAAATTCTAGAACGCAAAAATTGCTAAGAGGCGGTTTTGTAAAACCTCGTACAAGAAAGGGCGGCATAATCATCAGTTCAAAAAGCATTAAAAGCGATATTTTCGGAGTATATAGCGGGAATTTCAAAGAATCTAAAAGGAGCTATTTCGTATCTACTAAAATGAAACCCAGTCTATATGACTTTGCAGCAAAAAATATCGATACGTTATTAAAAAAAGCCGAGCAGATTTTTACCGAGGAGCTAAAAAAATGAAGTATCTTGCAAAAGATGGCGATGCACTTGATATGCTGTGCTATAAGCATTACCAAACTTTGGATACGGATGTGTATTCGCAGTTTTTAAGGCAAAATGAGCATTTATTAACCAAAGAAGTTTTAAAAGGCGGAGATATCGTCTATTTCCCGGATATAAAGACGAAGCAAATAAAAAAGGTAAAATATTTATGGGAATGAATGCGGACTTTAAAAAGCCTAAGGTGCAAATTTTATATAACGGTATGGATAAAACGGAGGCTATGGATTGGATAAATATCAGTATCGAGGACAACGAAGGTAAGGAAACGGATAAACTAAATATCACGTTAGGATATGGCGCCGCGAAACCTAGATTTAAAGATAGCATAGAAATTTATATCGATGACTTCTTTCTAGGATTTTTCACTATCGCTACAATCAAAACGAAGTATAAAAAGAGCTACGAGATAGAAGCGATCGCAGCAAATTTTATGAGTGCGCTAAAAGAAAAGAAATCAAGATCGCACCTAGGTTTAAGCTATAAAAAGGTAATCGAAAATATAGCGAGTGAAAACGGATTAAAAACTAAAATAAATTTTAAACGGATGAACGAGGTTGTAGAGCTAGAGCAACACGACCTAAGCGATACTGCATTTTGCCAGAAAATAGCCGATAAACTCGATCTTACTTTCAGTATAAAAAATGGAACTATGATTTTTATCGATAAGGATAAAGTTACAGACCGCGTCGATTATAGCTTAAACGAAGCCGATTATATGGACTTACAATACGAGCAAACGGAAGTTACAAACTATCAATCCTGCGAAATCACGTGGCACGACACGAAAACAAATAAAGACGAGATCGTAAAAGTAGGTAGCGGAGTCCCAGTGCTTAAAAGGCAATTATTTGAGCCCGACTCGAAAGACGAAGCCATAAAAATAGCGCAAAGCTATCTACAAAAGAATAAAAATGGCAGTTTCAAGGGTAGTTTAAGATGTTACGGCGTGCCATTTTTCGCGGGCGGATATCTAAATTTACAAATCGAAAATGAAACCAAAAAAGTAATAATCAAAAAGATAACGCATACTATAAATTCATCATGGATCAGCAATATAGAATTTTTCTAAAGATTTTTTAATATGTAAATCTACAAAATACTCTATTTAGCGGACATTATAACGGACACTTGGAATTTAAATATCAAATAGAATGCCTATAAATAGGAATTTCTAAAAATATTTTAAATCCCTCTCTGTCCGCCACTACTTTAGAATCTAAATCAATAAAATTTCACTTCCGTGGTTCAGTCGATTCTAGCCGCCTAGGATACTGCCCAAAAGCAGCGCTGGCATCATTAGCGGCATTACGATGAGCCCTTGTATATCGGTATCCATTTTCGCATCGCGCTCGCTTTTGATCCCGCTATCGACCGCTATACGCGCGGGGTACTCGATCGGCACGCCTAGGCGGTGCGATCTGCGTAGCTCGTCGTGATCTTTTAGGCGCTTAAAATATTTGCCTTCGATCAGATAAGAGTAACGAAACGTAGAACTATACGCGGGCTCCAGCTGCTCTGGGTCGTCCATCAGCTTAGCCTGCACGGATAGCGGCAGATCGTATTTTACAAGCTCGATTTCATGCTGGATATACGCAGCATCGCTGCCCTCGTTGTATCTGTCGATCGTGAGTATGCTTACGTTGCGCCTTATCGCGTCTTTATTCAGCGACGCCAGACTCGCAACCTTGGCACGCACGGCGCTAAGATTCGCATCAAATACATAATCGTAAATCTCACCACTCATACGCAGCTGACCGCCAGACGCCGCGCTCATCGCGACGATGTGCTCCCGACCCTGCATGTAGCCCGGCAAATTCTTACTCGCACATCCGCTAAAAATCCCACAGCATAGCGTCAAAACCGCGCCGTAAATCCAAAATTTCATAAACTTCCTTTGTAAAATTTAAAGACGGATTGTATTAAATTTTGCCTTAAGAGAGTGGAATTTTACGGCGCGGCGGAATAGAATTCTGCGGCGGAATTCTATGGCGACGCGTAGAATTTCGCGCGGATTTGCATTAAAATTACGATGAAATCTCGCAAGAATTAAAGCCAGAATGCACGGAAAAGGTAAAAGAAGCACAATAACGCTATCGAAATTAAAATTTTAAAATCTCGAGGAAATTTCGCGAAAGGAAGCGAGCCATTTGCATGTCAAAATTTAACTATCATCGCGAGCTTGCTTTTAAATTTTAAAATTTTACGGCAGGCTTTAGAATTTAAAATTTCAAAGCCCTTTTTGATATGTGGCGCACTACTTTCGATTTGCGTTAGCAAGCATCAGCTTTATGCGGTTTTCTTGATTTACCGCGCTTGCGCCCGGGTCGTAGTCGATAGCGGCGATGTTTGCTTGCGGGTAGTTCTGTTTGATCTTTCGGATCATTCCGCGCGCGATGATGTGGTTTGGCAGGCAGCCGAAGGGCTGCGCGCACACGACGTTTTGTATGTCGTGGCGCATAAACTCGACCATCTCCGCCGTCAGCAGCCAGCCCTCGCCCATCTTCACGCCGTGACCGATGTAGCCGTCGGCGGCGGCACGAACCTCGCTAAATGGGCTCGGCGCGCGAAATCCGAAGCGCTTCGTCTCCTTAATCATCAGGCGCTGGAAAAATTCCACTACCTTAGCGACCGCAAGCGAGCCGTAATACGCCACGCCGCCCTTGCCGTAGAGCTGCTTGTCGTAGACCGCATCGTAGATGCAGGTAAGCACGAAGTCCATCAGCCCCGTATTTACGGGCTCGGCATTTTCGCGTATGAGGTAGGCGTTTAGGCCGTTATTGCCGATGGGCGAGTATTTGAGATAAATTTCGCCCACGATGCCTACCTTCACTCGCGGCTTATCGTCGCGTTCGATTTTAGCGAACTGCGAGAGGATAAATTTGAAATTTTTCTTAAGATTGAAGAACGATCTTTGATCGGTCAAATTTTTGATCCACTCGGCGCATAATTCGTAAATTTCATTCGTTTGATTTTTGATCTTTTCGTAGGGCTTGCACTGATTATACAACCCCATCATCAAATCGCCGTAAAATATCGCAGCGAAGAGCTTTAGAAGCGATTTTTTGCCGAGGCTAAATTCATTCTCGTCTAGCGAGCCGAAATTTAATGAAATCGCGGGGACGTAGCTAAAGCCGCTGTCCTCAAGCGCCTTGCGGAGTAAATTTATATAGTTGCTCGCTCTGCAGCCGCCGCCCGTTTGGCTGATGAGAAGCGCTACTTTGTGTGTGTCGAACTCGCCGCTTTTTAGCGCATCGATAAACTGCCCGATGACGAGTAGCGCAGGGTAGCACATGTCGTTATGCACGCTGCGAAGCCCTTCCTCGACGATATTTTGACGATTTTCACCGAGCAGGACGCTCTTATAGCCCTCGTCGCGCAGCACGCCTTGCATAAAGCGAAAATGCGGATCGATCATCGTGGGGATCAATATCGTGTGGGTCTCTTTCATATCTTTCGTAAATTTAGCAAACATTAGCGCGCATCCTTTCTTGCTTCTTGTTGCGCGCCTTGCCTTTCGCGCTCTATCATAGTCGCTTTTAGGCTACGCAGGCGGATCTTGACCGCACCTAGGTTCGTAACCTCGTCGATTTTAAGTTGAGTGTAAATTTTACCGTTTTGACGCAGTATGTCGCGCACCTCATCGCCCGTGATCGCATCTATCCCGCAGCCGAAGCTCACTAGCTGCACCAGCTGCATGCGCGGGTATTTACAGATGAACCGCGCCGCGCTATAAAGCCTGGCGTGGTAGGTCCATTGATTAAGGCTTTTCGTCTGCACCCTGCTAAGCGGCAGCGCGTCCTCGCTAAGCACTACGAAGCCCAAGGAATTTAGATAGCGATCGATACCGTGGTTGATCGTCTTGTCGATATGATACGGGCGACCCGCTAGCACAATGGCGCTGGCACCGCTGCTTTGTATATCTTTTAGAGTCTCCTCGCCTTTTATTAAAACGGTATTTTTATAGTTTTGCAGCTCCTTAAGGCCTTGCAAGACGGCGTTTTTAACGGCGTCGGAATGAAATTTATACCCGGCGTCCGCGAGCTCAGCCTGCATCGTTTTGCAAAACGAATCTTGCATATTAAGATCCACGTGCGGATAGAGGAATTTTTTCTCCTCCAGCGCGCCTACGTTCGCGCGTATCAATTCGGGATAGTATGCGACTACGGGGCAGTTGTAGCAGTTCTCACTGATATTTTCATCTAGGCTGTAGCTCATACACGGATAAAATATAAAATCGACGCTCTTATTTAGCAGATCGTAGATGTGGCCGTGCACGCTTTTAGCCGGGTAGCAGACGGTATCGCTCGGGATGCTTTGGCTTGCTAAAAACAGCGTCTCTTTTCGCGGCTTTTGCGACAGCACGACGCTCATGCCTAAATTTTCAAAAAACGCGCTCCAAAACGGGATCATCTCAAACATATTCAAAACAAACGGAATTCCGACCCGCGGCGCGTCTTGCTTCGGCGGCTTGCGATATTTTCGCAAAAGCTCGTTTTTAAACTCAAATAAATTCGTAATGTCGTGGCGGATCTCCTTGCCCGCGCCGCGCTCGCATTTATTGCCCGAGATGAATTTAGTATCGCCGAAGTAGCTGATCGTAAGCGGGCATTTGTTCGTACAGAGCTTGCAGACGCTAAATTCGCTGCGATGGGTAAAGTTTTCAAGCTCTGCACGACTGATCATATAGGTACGCTCGTTTGCGTTATTTTTGGCAAAAAGCGCCGCGCCGTATGCACCCATAAGCTCGCTGATATCTAGACGGATCACGTCCTTGCCGAGCTCTTTTTCGAAGGCACGCAGCACGGCATTATTTAAAAAGGTACCGCCCTGCACTACGATGTTTTGGCCCAAATCGTCGGCGTTTCGCACTCGGATGACCTTGTAAATCGCGTTTTTTATGACGCTGATGGCAAGGCCCGCGCTGATATCCTCGATCGTAGCGCCGTCTTTTTGAGCCTGCTTAACCGAAGAGTTCATAAAGACCGTGCAGCGGCTACCAAGCTTGGCGGGATGGGTTGCAAAAAGGGCTAGGTTTGCAAAATCTTTAATGTCGTAACCTAAAGAATTTGAAAAGGTTTGCAAAAACGAACCACAGCCCGAGCTGCACGCCTCGTTTAGCACGATAGAATCGATATTGCCATCTTTAATGGAGAAACACTTGATGTCCTGTCCGCCGATATCTATGATAAAATCTACCTTCGGATTGAAGTGGCGCGCGGCGCTGTAATGCGCGATCGTCTCGACGATACCGTAATCGAAGCGAAAGGCGGTTTTAATGAGATCCTCGCCATATCCGGTAACGCCGCTGCCTTTGATTTTAATGCGGTCTCCGCAAAGATCGTATAGCTCCTTAAGACGCGGCAGCAGGATATCGACCGGATCGCCTTTATTGGAGGAGTAAAATTTATACAGCAGCTCGTAGTTTGCACCCATAAGCACGACTTTGATCGTAGTGCTGCCGCAATCCACGCCCAAATATGCGTCTCCGCTGTAGGTGTGGATATCCACCTTAGGCACGCTTGCGCGGGCGTGGCGAGCGGTGAACTCGTCAAATTCCGCTCTGTCTTTAAAAAGCGGCGGCTCGGCTTCCAGTGCGGTTCTGTCGGGTTCCTTTTTCAAAAGCGCGATCGTCTCCTCTAAATTTAACGTCTCACCCGTATCTTTTGCGTACAGCGCGCTGCCGTAAGCCACGAAATAAGGCGCGATGTCAGGGAAGGTCGCGGTTTCGTCGGTGAGCTTTAGCACCTCTTTAAAGCGCGCCTGAAGACCTTTTAGGAAAAACAACGGGCCGCCCAAGAATAGAATATTGCCCTTGACTTCGCGACCCTGTGCGAGCCCAGAAATCGTCTGTTCTACGACCGCAGCGTAGATACTGGCGCAAATATCCTCTTTTCTAACGCCTTGATTTAGTAGCGGCTGAATGTCGCTTTTGGCAAACACGCCACAGCGTGAGGCGATCGGATAAATTTTATTTGCCGCAAAGCTTAAGCGGTCAAGCTCCGTGATATCCAGATGCAAAAGGTTGGTCATCTGATCGATAAATGCACCGGTGCCACCCGCACACGAGCCGTTCATCCGCTCCTCAAGTCCGCCCGTGAGAAATAAAATTTTAGCATCCTCGCCGCCCAGCTCGATTACGACATCGGTCTTTGGAAACATCCGCTTGACGCCGAGCGAGGTAGCGAAAACCTCTTGGACGAACGGAATTTTGCAATTTTTGGCGATACCCATGCCTGCCGAACCCGCTATGGCGACGCTGAATTGCTCGCCTGCATAAGTTTTTTGGATTTGCAAAATTTTATCCAGCACCAGCTCTTTGGGCTTTGCTAAATGCCGCTCGTAGCTCTTGCTTAAAATTTCATATTTTTCGTTTAAAACTACCGTTTTAACAGTGGTTGATCCTACGTCAATGCCTAGAAAAATCACATCTCGCTCTTTATTGAATAAATTTTACTCGGCCGAATTCTCGAATTTAGCGCGAGCTTTCTAAATTAAAATTTGCATTTTATAGTAATATTTTTAAACGCAAATAAAATCAGGATATATTTTATCTTTTTCTATCGAAAAAGACGATTTTTAGGCAGTTTAGAATTAAAAATTTTAATGGAAAAGTTGTAAAATTTTAGATTTAATGCGAGTAGATTTTGCGCGAAATTTTTTAAAATCTCGCGCATTATAAAAAGAGCTTCCTTTTGAATTAAGAAGCGTAAATTTAAAGGATTATTTTCGAAGTTCTTTGATTTTAGCCGCTTTACCGCGTCTGTCGCGTAGGTAAAATAACTTCGCGCGGCGAACGCGTCCTTTTCTTAAAACCTCGATACTTTCGATACTCTCGCTGTAGATCGGGAAAATTCTCTCTACGCCGACGCTATTTGCGCCGATCTTGCGAATGATAAAAGTCTCGCTGACGCCGTTTCCGCGACGCGCAATGCAGGTGCCTTCAAAATTTTGAATTCTGCTCTTATCGCCCTCTTTGATCCTGATGGCTACCTTTAAAGTGTCACCAGCACGGAAATCAGGCACACTTTTGCTTGTGATCTGAGCGTCCTCAAACGCTTGGATATACTTGTTTTTCATAAATTTCCTTTATTTCTGGCGATTTTTCGGTACATATCCGGGCGGAAGAACCTCGTTTTGCATAGCGCCATTTTATTTTTTAAACTGCGCATTTTAGCGTGATTACCCTTTAAAAACTCTGAAACTATAGGTAAATTTTCAAAAACATCAGGCTTTGTAAATGCGGGCGCCTCTAAAATTCCGTCTTCAAAGCTTTCTTCGACAAGCGAGCTTTCGTTGCCTAAAACGCCCTTTATGTTGCGACTTATCGCATCGCACATACAAAGCGCGCCGAGCTCGCCGCCGGTAAGAACGAAATCGCCGATGCAAAAAATTTCATCTACATATCTCTCGACTATGCGCTCATCGATCCCCTCGTAGCGCCCGCAGATAAAGCATAAGCTCTCTTCGCCGCTTAGGCGTTTGGCGTCGTTTTGATTAAATTTTTTACCGGCGGGCGAGAGGTAGATAAACTTGGCATTTTTAAATTTAGCTCTTACCTGCTCGATCGTTCCGGCAAGCGGCTCCGTGCCGATCAAAAGCCCCGCGCCGCCGCCGATCATATAATCATCTACCTTTTTATACCGATTTGTCGTGAAATTTCGTGGGTTAAAAAAATACGTCGAGATTATTTTCTTATCGACCGCGCGCTTTAAAATCGAATCCTCAAAATACGGCGCGATGAGATTTTCAAACAGCGAAACGAAGATAAAATTCATGAGTTTTCCAAAATCGCGCGCGCATTTTGCGTAAAAATTTTACGCTCGCTAAGCGAAATTTCTTTCACATAGGCATCCACGTAGGGGATGAAAAATTCTTTCGGTAAAGCCTGTGAGATTAAGCTTTCATCCGTTTCTACCTCAAAAAGATATCCGTTTCCGATCTGCGATATCTCCCTTACGCGCCCCAAAACCGCGCCGTCTTCGTAAATTTCAAGCCCGATAATATCGAAGTAAAAGAACTCGCCCTTTTGCAATTTGCAAAATTTCCGCGTGTCCTCTTTGCTTCGGTAAAGGATTTGGTTGGTTAAATTTGCCGCTGCCTCTACGCTTTCGTAATTTTTAAAAATAGCGCTAGAATTTGCGCCGTTAAAGGATAGAATTTCTAAAATTTCGCCGTTTCGCAGATAAAATTTGGCGCCTTTTTTAAACTGAGAGGGGAAGTCGCTGCGATCGAAAATTTTAACCGCGCCCTTTAGGCCGATAGTCCGACCGAGCTTTGCGACCTCTAAAAGATCATCAGGCATCTTTGGCTTTGACGGTAATTTTATAATTGATCGGATCTTTTGCTTTATAGCCGATGATGACGGTCTTTATGGCGTTTATCATTTTGCCGTCCTTGCCGATGAGTTTGCCTGTATCGGCCTTGTCGGCATAGACGATGATCTCGGTAAAGTTTTCACCGACCCGCTTTTGCGTAGAAACGGACTGCGGATAGTCGGCGATCAACTTTGCGTATTCTTTTATAAAATTTTCTACCATTTTATTTGCTTGTGATTTGAGCGACCCTATCGCTTAACTTCGCGCCTACGCTCTTCCAGTATGCCAAACGCTCCGCGTCGAATTTAATATTATCGCTATCTTTTAGCGGGTTATAAAAGCCGATCGTCTCGATAAAGCCGCCGTCGCGTCTTTTCCTGCTATCCGTTACCACGATGCGGTAAAAAGGCTGCTTCTTTCTTCCGATTCTTGTAAGCCTAACAACTGTTGCCATTTTTTCTCCTTAAATTTTTGTAAGTTTTAGAACTTGCAGATGGCTAAAACTTAAACATCTGCAAACTCTACCGAGAGGCTATCTCGGTAAATTTTGCCTTTGAGCGATCGAGGCAAGCCCCTGCATACCGCCCTTACCCGAAAATTTCTTCGCAAGCTTCGAAGCGCCCGCGAACTGCTTCAAAAAGCGGTTTACTTCCACCTGCGAAAGCCCTGCGCCGGCAGCAAGCCTGCGCTTACGCGAATTATTTAGCAGATCGGGGTTTTCGCGCTCTTTTGGCGTCATAGAGTTAATCATCGCTTTGATATGAAGTATCTCTTTTGAATTTTCTAAATCGATATCTTTTATCTTATTCGCCATGCCAGAAAGCCCCGGGATCATGCCGATCAAATTTTTCATATTGCCGAGCTTTTTCACGCTTTCGAGCTGATTTACGAAATCGTTGAAATTAAACTCGCCCTTTTTGATCTTTTTGTTCAAAGCCTTGGCTTCTCTTTCGTCGAAAACAGCGCTTGTTTTCTCGGCTAACGTCGCCAAATCGCCCTCGCCCATAATGCGGCCGGTGATTCTATCGGGTATAAAGCCCTCCAGATCGGCCACCTTCTCGCCGGTTCCGATAAAGCGAAGCGGGATGCCAAGCTGCTGCGCGATACCAAGAGCTACGCCGCCTTTGGTATCTGCGTCAAATTTGCTTAAAATCACGCCCGTTAGGCCTAAAATTTCATCAAATTTAGCTGCCGTTTTAATGCCGTCTTGACCGCTCATAGCGTCCGCTACGTAAAAAATTTCATGCGGATTTAGAGCTTTTTTCATCTCCGCAAGCTGTGCCATTAGCGCCTCATCGATCGCAAGACGTCCCGCCGTATCTACGAGTAGTACGTCATAAAGCCCGCTTTTAGCCTTGCTTAGCGCTTTTTCCGCAACCTTTAGCGGATCGCTCTCGCCCTCTATAAAAAATAGCTCGATCTCGTTTGCTTCGCACAGCTGGCGGAGCTGCTCGACCGCGGCCAGACGCTGCAAGTCGCATGCTGCGACCAAGACCTTTTTTTTACGAAGTTTAAGATAATTCGCGAGTTTTATCGTGCTTGTGGATTTTCCGCTTCCTTGAAGTCCCGTCATCAAAGCTACCGTAGGAGGTGTACCGGCAAATACAAATCCCTGACTGCTGCCTCTAGGCGCCGTTAAAATTTTAGTCAAATTTGTCTTGATGGACTGCAAAAACGGCTTCTGTCCTATCGTGTTGATACGAAGATCGGCTTCGACAAGCGCCAAAAAATCCTTTACGACTTTGTGGTGTACGTCAGCCTTTAAAAGCGCCTTTTTTAGCGTTTCCAAGGCGTTTTTTA
Organism: uncultured Campylobacter sp.; assembly: GCA_937990735.1. Taxonomy (GTDB): domain Bacteria; phylum Campylobacterota; class Campylobacteria; order Campylobacterales; family Campylobacteraceae; genus Campylobacter_B. The sequence continues at coordinate 74,316 of CALKQT010000071.1, forward strand.
AAGCTTTTTCGTCATCGATTGTTTTTAATTTATTGACCGCGTTTTTAAACGACTCGCTTATGATCTCAAACACTTTGATCCCTTATAAAATTTTTAAACTTGCGATGTTACCTAAAATTAACTTAAAAGCCATTGAATATCAGAGATCCTTAGGAATTTCAAAGCCGAATTCGTTGAAGCTTTTACCTAGCGGAGCTTTAAATTTAAGCCCTAAAATTTCGGTCTCGTATGAGTGCAGAAACATCCGCTTCGCGCGACTTTTAGCGTATTTTTCATCACCTATTACGCCAAATCCCGCATTTGCCAGATGCACGCGGATCTGATGCGTCCTGCCCGTCTCGATCCGCACTTTTACGAGCGATTTTTTGCCGCTTACCATAAGCGGATAAACTTCGCTAAATGCGCTCTTGCCGTTTGGCGAAATTTTAGAAAATGCACCGCTTCGGGTCTTTATAGTCAAAATGGGCTCGTCAAATTTCATCTCTTCGCTCACGATCCCTTTAACGATCGCGATATAGCTTTTTTTCACGCGCAAATTTTTAAACTCCGCAATCGCCGCTTCGCGAAATTCCTCGTTCTTATATAGCAGCACGACGCCGCTAGTCTCCTTATCCAGGCGGTTTAGAAGCCCGAATTTATAGATTTTTTCCAAATTTTCGCTGCTCATAAAGGGTGGCTTATTGACCGCCAAAACGTTCTCATCCTCGTAAATGATCGCGAGTTTTGCGGGCTTCATCACGCTAAATTTAGTATTTTCGCCGAGCATCTCGCGCGCTAGAGCGATCTTTGCGCCGCGCGCGCTTACAAGCCCCGCGTCGATGAGGGCTTTGGCTTCGTTGTGCGAGATATTTTCCTGCGCCGCCAGCAGTTTGTAGGCTTTTTCTTGCATTAAATTCTTTCCTTGATTAAATTTTCTATCTCTTGCAGATCGCAAATTTTATCTATACGTGTGCTCTTTAGCGGCTCTTTTAAAGCGTTTGAAATTTCATCCGCCTCGCACAGAGCGATGTTTTGTACGAGCGTGTACAGCGCCTTTTGATTATGAAAAAATCGCCCGCTGATGATCGGCACGCCGAAGCTCGCCGCCTCGATCGGGCTATGTCCGCCGATATTGCGCAAAAAACTGCCGCCCAAGATCACGACGTTTGAAATTTTATAAAAGTTCGCTAGCTCGCCGAAGGCATCGAGCAAGATAAAATCGCTCCGAAGTCCCGCGCCGTCGCTAAACCGCTCAAAGCTAAACCCATGCTCGCGCGCCCAAGCCTTGCAAATTTCACGTACCTTTTCAAAGCGCTCCGGATGTCTCGGCGCCAGGATGATTTTTAGCTTTTGCGGCGCGGCAGTCGAAGGCGCCGTATTCAGTGCAGCAGAACTTAAAGACATGCCGTTTAAAGGCGCCGTATTCGGCACGGCAGACGAAGCATCGCTTGAAGTAGCTGCATCCAAAGAAGTCGCGTTTAAATTTACCGGCTCAAGCGAGCCCGTCTCGCCGTGAAGCTCAGCCCCAGGCAAGCTCCTATCGCCATGAGAGCCCGTTGCGCGCGGGTATTTTTCGAGAACGCTCTGCGAGCCGTGAAATTTTATAAAATCGTTTAAATTTGATAAAATAAGCTCCTCTTCGCCCTCGTGAGTGTTTGAAATCGTAAGCACGAACCTATTTGCGGCCGCGGCGGAATAGTCTTTCGTCGCAACGGCGATATTCGCGCTTTTTATGTTGCCCGCAACCTTTATGTTTTTTGCGCCGAGCTCCCGTAACCGCGCCGCATCAAGCTCGCTTTGCGCAAGCACCAGATCGATATTTTCAAACGCTTTGCGATAATAAAGCTTAAAACGCAGATAACTCGCATACGATCGGTCGCTAATGCGCGCATTTAGCAGGATCACGTAGCTTCCGCGCGCCTTAGCGGAACGGATCAAATTTAGCCACAGCTCCGCTTCAAAGATCACCAGCACGCGGCTGCCCGTAAGCCAAAACGGAAGCCAGTTTTCAAACGGCAGGTAGCGAGAGTTCGGCGTGAGCGCGCGCGCCGCATCAAAACCCGTCTGTGTGGTCGTGCTAAGTGCGACGCTCTCAAATTTAGAAATTAGCGGAGCAAGAGCGTTTACCTCGCCCAAACTGCAAGCGTGAAAGTGCACCGCAGCGGGGTTAAATTTAGGGTTTTTGTATAGAAAAAATCGCGCCTTCAGGCTCGTGCGGTATTTTTTTTTAAAGCTTAAGATAAAAATAAAAGGCGCAGCGACGAGCCACGCCAAAAACGCCAAGGCGGTGTAGATCACTCGGCTTCTTTATATAAAATTCTGCCGCAATACGGGCAGGTTACGATGTCGTCGCTTTTGATGACCGCAGAATAGGTCTTGTCGCTTATACGCATAAAGCAGCCGTAGCAGGCCTGTTTGCGCACCGGCGAGACCGCCGTATTGCCCGCCCACTTGCGGATCTTTTCGTAGAAAGAGACGGTTTTGGGATTCATCGCCTGCATTAGCTTATCGCGCTTGGCGTAGATCCCGCCGCGAGCGACCTCGACCTCGCCCATCTCGGCGCTTACCTGCTCTTGCAGGCTTTTTAGCTCGGCTTCAAACGCCTCTTGCTTTTCGCTCTGCTCTTTTACGAGCGCTTCCTTTGCGGCTACGATCTTTTCTAGCCTTTCGATCTCCTCGTTTGTGGCCTCGAGCTGCTCTTTGGCGATGTCCTCTTCGACGCTAAGGGCCTTGATCTCCTTTTCGGTTTTTGCCGCGCCGCTTTTTTTGCCCGTGCTTTTTAGCTTGGATGAAAAGGCGCTAAGCTGCGCGTTTGCTTGTAAAATTTGAGATTTTAGCTCGGCGATCTCCGCATTTAGAGTTTCGATCTGTTCTTTTGCGCCGTTTATTTCAGTGCTTTTTTTACTCAGCTTCTCCTGTGCGGCCTCGATTTTAGGCTTAAATCCGTCCAGCTGCTTATCGAATTCGCAAAGCTCTACCAATTGGCTTAAATATTTGTTCATCTTTTTCCTTTAATAATACGTAAATGGATTTTCCTGCTCGCTTATTATAACTTCAATTTCGCTTTTTTGCAAGAAAGGTGCGAGTGCGCGCCCAAAATAGCGCTCACTTTCAAAATGATTTATATCGATCAAACTCACGCCGTTTTCTAAATTTTGAAGCGCTGCGTGATATTTTATATCGCCCGTGATGAAGCAATCCACGCCCAAGCTTTGATTTAGTTCGCTTCCGCTGCCGGTGCAAAGCGCGATGTTTTGGATGAAATCTTTCGTCTTCACGGCGCGCAGATGCTCGATGCCAAGCTTGCGCTTTATCTGTGCGCACAGCTGCTCAAAGCTCAAATCCGCGCGCATGAAAACCAAAAATTCCCGTTCATCCGTAATTTCAAATTTTAAAATTTCGCGCGCTACGAATCCATTTAAAACGTGCTTGTCAAAGTTCGTATGCATCGCGATGAGAGAGATGTTTTTGCGGATCATCTCATAGATCAAATTTGCAGGATAGAGCCTCGGATCAAGCGATTTTAGCGGACTGAAAATCAGCGGGTGGTGTACCACGAAAAGCGAGCCTGCCTCCGCCTCGCGCACCAGCTCGCTAGTAACGTCGAGGCTTAGATAGATTTTTGAAATTTCATCATCCAAGTTTCCGAGCATTAGCCCGCTATTATCCCATGCCTCCGCGTCGCAAAAGGGTGCAGCGGCGTTTAAAATTTCATAAATTTCGCCCGTTTTCATAAATCCTACTTTGCGCTTTTATCCGCTTTATCCGCGGAATTTTGCTTGCCGCAAGCGTTTTTTAAATTTGCGCTCGCGGAGTTTGCGTTTGCTACGCCGCCGTCTTTACCGCCTTTTTTATCGCCGCATGCCGTGCCGCAAAGCTCGGCGACATATTTTTGCGGATCTGCATAGCAAAGCGCGCAGTTTTTGGCAAGATCGCGGATCTTTAAAATATAATCCTGCCTCTGCGTGACCGAGATCGCTCCGCGCGCGTCAAGGACGTTGAACGTGTGCGCCGCGAGCATGCAGTAATCATACGCGGGAAGCGCCAGGCCGTGCTTTAGGATGCTTTTGCACTCGCCGAAGCAATTTTCAAACTGATTAAAAAGCATCGCGGTATCCGCAAGCTCGAAGTTGTATTTGCTAAACTCGAACTCGCCCCTTTTATGCACATCGCCGTAGGTTACTAGCCCCGCTTTATCGTCCCAGACAATGTCGTAAACGTCGTCTTTATTTTGCAGATACATCGCCAAGCGCTCAAGCCCGTAGGTGATCTCGCCGCTTATGAGCTCGCACGTAATGCCGCCTACCTGCTGAAAATATGTAAACTGCGTCACCTCCATGCCGTCTAGCCAAACCTCCCAGCCAAGCCCCCAGGCCCCTAGTGTCGGACTCTCCCAGTTGTCTTCTACGAAGCGAATATCGTGGCTTTTAAGATCTAGCCCCAGCTTCTCTAAGCTTTTTAGATAGAGCTCTTGGATATTATCCGGGCTCGGTTTTAAGATCACCTGAAACTGATAATACGCGCCCAAGCGGTTTGGGTTTTCGCCGTAGCGCCCGTCTGTGGGGCGACGCGAGGGGGCGACGTATGCCGCGCGCCAAGGTTTGCTTCCAAGGCTACGCAAAAAGGTAGCCTGATGATAGGTGCCTGCGCCCGCAGGCATATCGTAGGGCTGAACGAGCAAGCAGCCCTGCTCGTGCCAGTAATTTTGAAGCGTCAAAATAATCTGTGAAAACGTCATTTTTATCCTTTTATCGATATGTAAATTTAAATTTTATCTTCCGAGCGCTTTTCAAAGTCTATTTTAAAGGCTCTTTGAAGCTTCGAGCTCTCAAAAAATTTCCAAATTCCGGTCCAGTATTCGCCAGCTCTCGTAGGCTCGTTTGCAAAATCAAAAACCGCGTAATCGCCCGCTTCGATACGTAATTTATCGCAGGTTTCATCGCACTCATTTTTGCAGCACTGCTTCGCGGATTTGCAAGCTTCGTCGTGGCTTTCTTTATAGCGCCTCTCCTGCGAGCAAGTGCCTATTAGCACGGAGTATTCGCCCTGTGCGCCGTTTTCATAGTCGTAATACGCAGCATAAATTTCACTTTTCGCAGCGCTGCTTCTGCTAGCGTTAAATTTTAAAAACTCGCCCCACAAATTTGCGATCACCCCTCGCCCGCTCACCTCATCTGCGTTGTTTGTACGAGCCTTTAGCCCACAAATTTCAAAGCTCTCGCGCAATTTTAAAATTTTCAAAGCCTAGCCCTCAAGCAGCACTTCGATCTGCTCGGAGTCCTTTTTCAACGCCTCCGCTTTTGCGGCACGATCCGCCTTTAGCTTCGAGCTTAGCACCTCGTCGCTTAGAGCTAAAATTTGCACCGCCAGATACGCCGCGTTTTTCGCTCCCGCCTTGCCGATCGCAAGCGTCGCGACGGGGATGCCCGCAGGCATCTGCACGGTCGAATACAGCGCATCTACGCCGCTAAGCGCGCTACCGCCGAGCGGAACGCCTAGCACCGGCTTGGTCGTATTTGCAGCGACCGCCCCAGCAAGATGCGCCGCCATGCCCGCCGCGCAGATGAAAACCTGCGCGCCTTTTTTCTCGGCGTCCGCGACGTATTTAGCCGTACGAGCAGGGCTTCGGTGCGCGGAAGATACGATCATCTCGTACGCCGCGCCGAATTCGTTTAAAATTTTAGCCGCCTCGTAAACGACCTCGTAATCGCTCTTTGAGCCCATTATTATAGAAACAAATTTCATTCTATCTCCTTTCTTAAAAAGCAAAACTCCGCGAGCTTCGCAGGCAGCTTAATCTCATTTAGATTGCCGCTGTGAATCTCGCTAAATTCCTTACCGCTGCGGCTTTGCAGCTTCTTAAATTTTAAATATGGCTTGCCGTCAAGCTCAAAAATTTCGCCGATCTCATTATCGCAAGCGCAAATTTCAAAGCCGCGCGGAGCAAAAATTTCATACGAAACGCCCGGTAAAATTTTATCTTTGACGCTTATAAACTCGCCGTCCTGAGAGATCGCGCAGACCTGATGCGTGCCAAGCTCGATGCTGCGGTCTAAATTTTGCGTATCCTCTCGCTCGTACGGGCGTTTTATCAAATATCCGTCGCTAAAGCCGCGGTTTTTGAGCGTCGCAATCTCGCGCTCGTAAACACCAGCCTCAAATTTATCGCCCGCGGCATCGTCGATCGCCGCACGGTAGGCATTCGTGGCGCATGCGACGTAGTATTCGCTTTTAGTGCGCCCTTCGATTTTGAAGCTGTCGATCGCACCCGTTTGCATGATCTTTTGCACGTGCGAAATGAGGCTAAGATCCTTCGCGTTCATTACGAAAGTGCCCTCCCCTTCGCGCTCTTGTAAGCGAAAAAGCGCGCTGGTTTCGGGATTTTTCGCGTAAAGCTCGTAGTTAAATCTACAGTCGTTCGCACAGCTTCCGCGGTTGCTGAAGCGCCCGCTTTGCACCGCGCTTACGAGACAGCGCCCGCTGTATGCGAAACACATCGAGCCGTGCACGAAAATTTCGATCTCTAAGTTTGGAATTTTATCTTTGATCTGCACGGCGTCTTTGAGCGTCATTTCGCGCGCTGCTACGATGCGAACGGCACCCAGCTCTGCCCAAACCTGCGCGTCGAGATAATTTAGCACGTTAGCTTGGGTAGAGACGTGAATCGGAATTTGCGGCGCTACGGCTCGCGCGAGGCTTGCGACGCCTAAAGTGGCGATTAAAATTCCATCTACGCGCAGATCGCGAAGAAATTCCAAATGTCTTTCGATGTTTCCTAGCTGGCCGTTGGTCGCAAAGCCGTTTACGGTCGCATAAAGCTTCTTGCCGCGCTCATGCGCGTATGCGACGCCCTGCGCGAAGCTTTCCTTGCTAAATTCCTTCGCGCTTCGCTGGCGCAGCGAAAATGAGCCGGTGCTTGCATACACTGCGTCCGCGCCGTAAGCCAGGGCGATTTTTAGTTTCGTTAAATTCCCAGCAGGAGCTAAGAGTTCGGGTTTTTTCAAATACATTCCTAGTGATTTTTTAAGCGCGATTTTACTACAATTTAGCCAAAATTTTATTTAAGGAGCAGTTGATGCGAGCCGATCTACACAACCACACCTATCTTTGCAACCACGCTAGCGGCGAGCCGCGACAGTATTTGGAAGCGGCGATCGCACGAGGCATAGAAATTTTCGGCTTTGCGGATCATGCGCCGATGAACTTCGATCAAAAATACCGAATGAGCTTCGAGCAGATGGAGCTTTACGAGCGGATGATTAGGGATCTGCGAGATGAGTTTAGCGGGCGGATCGACGTGCGGCTAGGATACGAGGTCGATTTTATGACGAAAAAAGAGCTAATGGATGAGCGGATTTTCGCGCGCGAGGTTGATTATCTCATCGGTTCGGTGCATTTTTTAAACAACTGGGGCTTTGATAACGAGGAATTTTTAGATCAGTGGAGCGGGCGCGAAATAGACGACGTTTATCGCGAATACTTTGCGCTGATCTGCGCGCTGTGCAAAAGCGGCAAATTCGACATTTTAGGACACATGGATCTGATTAAAATTTTTAAATTTACTCCGAAAAAAGATATCAGAGTTTTGGCTGGCGGCGCGATAAACGCGATCAAAAAAAGCGGTATCGTCGTGGAGCTAAACTCCGCCGGGCTTCGCAAGCCCGCGAATGAAATTTATCCAAGCGACGCGCTTTTGCAGATGCTAGCCAATGCGGACGTGCCGATCACGCTTAGCTCGGACGCGCACTCGGTAGCTCAAGTGGCGCTAAACTACGATAAAATTTACGCCAAAGCGCGCGAGTTCGGCTACGAACGGATCGCCGTTTTCAAAAATCGCGAGCGGCAGTTTGTAAGTCTGGCGTAAATTTACGGCGGCCGCCTTTAAATTTAAAAAGGCGCGGCGGCGAGAAATTTTAAAATTTCAAAATTTTCGGTGGCGTGAAAATTTCAGATTTCAAAAGGCACGGCGACGAGAAATTTTAAAAATCGCGGCGCGCAAAACGGCGCAGATAAAGTCGAATTTCAACTAAATAATGTTAAAATCCGCTGTTAAATTTAGCCCGAATACGGGCGGAAAAAAGGAAAAAATATGGGAAAATTTGTTAATGACGTGAAGGAATTTTTTAAATTTTGCGATGAGAACGAGGTCGAGTTCGTGGATTTTAGATTTACCGATCTGAAAGGCACCTGGCACCACGTCGCTTACAACTACAAGCGCCTGCCGAAGGACTTCGCCGATGGAATTCCGTTCGACGCGAGCTCGGTAGCGGCGTGGCAGCCAATCGATAAATCCGATATGATGCTAAAGCCCGACGTGCAAACGGCGTTTTTGGATCCATTCACCGCGGACGTTACGATCATCGTCATCTGCGACGTTTATGATATCTACAAAAACGAGCTTTATGAAAAATGCCCGCGCTCGATCGCTAAAAAAGCCGAGCAGTTTCTGCAAACTACGGGTCTTGGAGATACCTGCTATTTCGGGCCGGAGAATGAGTTTTTCGTTTTCGACGACGTAAAGATCATCGATGATATGAACTGCGCGATGTTTAAGGTAGATACCGAGGAGGGGCATTGGAACAGCGGCAAAAACTACAAAGACGGCTTTAATAGCGGTCACCGCCCGGGCGTAAAGGGCGGCTATTTCCCAGTCCAGCCCGTCGATTCAATGGTCGATCTACGCGCCGAAATGCTAAAAGTGTTAGAACAGATCGGGCTTGAGACCTTCATCTGCCACCACGAAGTAGCGCAAGGACAAGGCGAGATCGGCGTTAAATACGGCACTCTCGTCGAGGCCGCCGACAACGTGCAAAAATATAAATACGTCGTAAAGATGGTCGCGCACCTAAACGGCAAGACCGCGACCTTTATGCCAAAGCCGCTCTACGGCGATAACGGCAGCGGAATGCACGTGCATCAATCGATCTGGAAAAAGGGCAAAAATACCTTCTACAAAAAGGGCAACTACGCAAATTTAAGCGACGCGGCGAGGTGGTATATCGGCGGCGTGCTAAAGCATGCGCGTAGCGTCGCGGCGTTTACGAACCCGAGCACCAACAGCTACAAGCGCCTCATCCCGGGCTTTGAGGCGCCGTCAATTCTAACTTATTCGAGCCAAAACCGCTCGGCTTCGATCCGTATCCCTTACGGCAGCGGCGAGAACTCCGTGCGTGCGGAGATGCGCTTCCCCGATAGCACCGCGTGCCCGTATTTGGCATTTGCGGCGATGCTGATGGCTGGCATCGACGGTATCAAAAACAAAACCGAGCCGGTCGGGCCGATGGATGAGAATTTATTCAAACTACACCTAGATGAAATTCGCGAGCGCGGCATCGAGCAGCTTCCGCACACGCTTCGCGGCAGCCTAGAGGCGGTGATCCGCGATAATGAGTATCTGCGCCCGATAATGAGCGAGCTTTTTATCGAGACCTATCAGCATTTTAAATTTGAAACTCAGGTTTGGCCTTACGAGGCACGCCCTACGCCGTTTGAGTTTGCGACGAATTATTCGTGCTAAGGCTAAATTTTATGCCGCGCCGCCCGGTTTTTACGAGGCGGTACGGTATAGAGCCTTGGAATTTTAAAATTTCGCCGCGCGAGCTTTTAAAATTCTACCGCATGCGCGAACTTAAATACCGCCCGTGAAGCTTCAACTCTTTTACTCTAAACGCGAAATTTTATACTTTCTGCTCATTTTGCTTGGAATTTTATCGATAAACTTAGGCGTGAAATTTTATGAATTCAAAGAATTCCGCGCAAAAAACTACGCTTTTTACGACGCGCAAATTTTAAACGCCTACGCCAAAACGAACGAGCGCGGCCGCACCTACACAGTGCTAAAGCTCAAAACGGCGGATTTCACCCTCTACACGACTGCCGGGCTCGGGCGGGAATTTCACCGCTTCGCGCGCGTAAATATCGGCATCGTAACGAAAAACGTAAAATTTTTAGATTTTTTAAAGCAACGCTTTTACGCGCCAAATTTTAAAATCGGAGACGAGCTTGCGCCCTCCGGGGCAAAATGGCGCGCTATAGAATTCATTCGCGCCCAACACGAAGATGAGATGACGGCGGATCTTTACTCCGCGCTGTATTTTGCGACCGAAATTTCAAAACCGCTGCGCGCTAGCGTGACGAACTGGGGCATAGCGCACATCATCTCGATCAGCGGCTTTCATCTGGGCATTATCTTTAGTACGGTCTTTCTGCTTGCAATGCCGATCTACCGCTATTTTCAGGATCGCTACTTTCCGTACCGCAGCGCGAGGCGCGATCTTAGCGTATTTGTGATCGTGCTGATGAGCGGATATCTCTTCGTGCTCGATTTTACGCCGAGTTTTCTGCGCTCGCTTGCGATGTGCTGCGTGGGGTTTTACCTCGCGATGCGAAATTTCTACGTACTTAAATTTACGAATCTTTTTCTCACCATCGCGCTTCTGCTCGCGTTTTTCCCGCACCTGGCCTTTTCGATCGGATTTTATTTCTCCTGCCTCGGCGTTCTATATATCTTCCTCTACCTACACCACTTCGCGCCTAAATTTAAGCTCTGGCAGAACGTCATACTTTTCAACCTCTACGTTTGGCTCAGCATGAACGTAGCGGTCTATTATTTCTTCCCGACCGCTTCGTTGCAGCAGCTTAGCGTCATGCCTCTGGGATACGTGTTTGTAATCTTTTATCCGCTGAGTATCTTTTTGCATCTATTCGGGCTCGGCGGCGCGCTCGATACGCCGCTGCTTGCGTTTTTAAATTTTACTTTGCCGAGCTTTCAAGCGCAAATTCCGCCGCTTCTTTTCGCGCTCGCAAACATCTGCACCCTGCTTGCGATGAAATTCCGCTACGCAGCGCTTGGCTGCGCGATAATCGGAATTTCGCCGATATTTTTTATAACGTAGCACACGAAAATTCCAGCGGGAATTTTATCCGTTGGAATTTTATGCTAAAATCGCGCTTCAAATCTCACAAAGGATTAAAATGTTTATTGCAAACCTCACTTACGTTAAAGAAATTAGCGAAATCGATCGCTTTATCAACGAGCACAACGCGTTTTTAGACCGATTTTATGCGGCAAATAAATTTATCTGCTCGGGGCGCAAAGTCCCTCGCACGGGCGGCATCATCTTAATCAACGTCAAAGACCGCGCGGAGCTTGATGAGATCATCGCGCAAGATCCGTTCTTTCAAAACGGCGTCGCAAAATACGAGATCATAGAATTTGCGCCTACGAAATTTGCGCCCGAGTTTTGGAGGCTTTTCGGCGAATAAAAGACGCGGGTTAAATTTTAAAATTTACGCGCTTAAACACGCCTCTGAAATTTAGCCGTTTTGCGTGCGAGATGAAATTTTAACCCGAATTAAAAGCCGAAACGCGGCGGCAAATTTAGATAAGTTTAAAACCGAAATTATGCAAAAACGGCTAAATTTAAAGGAGATCGGGTGCTGATAAAACTGCGGCTCGCAACGCCGCAAGATGCGGATGCGCTGCTTGAAATTTACGCGCCTTACGTAAAGCAAACGGCGATCAGCTTTGAATACGACGTGCCCAGCGCCACGGAATTTGCGGGGCGAATCGAGCAGACACTGCAAAGATACCCCTATCTACTCGCTTACGTAAGCAACGAGGCGGCATGCGTGGACGACGAACGGAATGAAAATTTTAAAATTTCTGCGAGCGCGGCGGGCGCAGAAAGTGAAATTTTGCCCGTAGACGAGGCGCAAAATCGTGCAAGCAGTGCGGCGAAACAAAATAGCGCAAATTTAATCGTCTCGGCAAAACAAAGCGGCGTAAATTTAAAACCGGGCCAAATCCTCGGCTACGCCTACGCTTCGGTTTTCAAAGAGCGCGCGGCATACGATTGGTCGGCGGAGAGCTCGGTTTATGTGTCGCAAAACGCGCGCTCAGGGCTCAAAACATCGCAAACATGAACGCTTGCATCGCTTGCGGGAATGACGAATATCTAAACGACGCAAGCGTGCGATTTCTCGAGCGCATGGGTTTTCGCTTCGTCGGAAGATTTCAGCGCTGCGCCTATAAATTCGGCCGCTGGTACGATATGGCGTGGATGCAAAAGCCGATCGGCGAGCATCTGCAAAATCAGCCTGCGATGAGGCCTTTCGCGCGCTTTAGAGATGAAATTTGCGCGAGCGCGGGTATTGAAATTTAATTTAAAGGAAAAACTTTGACCCATTTTATCATTGACGACGAAAATATCGACGTAGATAATATCTTCGACGTCGTAAATCTCAAAGAGGGCGACGAGCTAAATATCGTCTCCAACACCGCCAAAAAGATCGGTGCCTTGACCCTTGCGCGCCTATCGAAGATGGGCGTTAGCATAGGCGAGGTTTTTACGATCGGCAAACAAAGAAAGGACTTCGCCGATAAGATCATCGTGTTTTTGATGGGCAAGCTCTGCGGGCAGGAGGGCAAGATCGGCATCGTCAGCAACGACAAATTTTACGACGACGTGATAGAATTTTTTAACGATCTAAACTACCGCAAAAATCCGAAATTTGAAAAGATCAGTCTAGCCTCGCATGCCGCAGGAGCGGGCACAAAACAAAGCAAAACAAGCGGTGCGGCGGAGAAAAAAGCCCAAAAAGCGGAACCAAAAGCCACTAAGCAGGAGCCAAAGGCTCAAAAGCAAGGGGCAAAAGCTGCAAAGCATGAGCCTAAAACCGCGAAGCAGGAGCCGAAGGCTGTACAACAGGAACAAAAGGCTGCAAATTCTAAAATCATCAAAGCAGACCTCGCCGCGGCGGAGGCGCTGATACCCCAGTGCGTAAGCCTGCAAGCCCTCTATGCCGCGTGCGTCGCAAAGCTCGGCAGAGCCAAAGGCTGCGAAGCCTACCGCGAGATCAAGGACGGCGCGCGGATGCGATACGCGAGCATCGCCTACGATAGCGACCTAAAAGACGGCGCCGTAAGGCGAAACGCGATCAAGCTCTACCGCGAAAGCGGCGGCGATATGGCGGAATTTCACAATAAGCTGACGAGCGAATACAAACACGCGGGGCCTGAAATTTATAAAGAATTTAAAGAAAAACTCGTCGGAAAGATGATCTAGGCATTTCGGCGCAAGGGTTTGAGGCGCAGCGATAGAGCGCATCGCGACGTAGCGGCAAAGCGTGGTCTGGCGGCGCTAGGATGCGTCGTTGCGGCATGCGGTATGATACGGCGCAGCATAAGTGCGCCCGAAATGAAACTATTTGCTTACGCGGCATGTCGTCTTATTTTTGCTGTATATAACCGAGCAGAGCCCAGGCGCTTAGGCATAGCAGCAGATTAAAGATATATAGGATAAATTTCATTCTACCAGGTCTAATCCGGGTTTAATCATAGTCGAGGTCTTCCAAATCATATCCGAAGGTATACAAAGTCTTTAAAGCTAATTCTCTGACCTCTATCCAGGATTTGTTCTGATAGACCAAGTAATAGCCATCTTCTTCCCCCTTTAATATACTGTCGTCTTCAGTGTACTTATCTATGAGCTCCTTAAGTTCTCTTAGCGCATCCCTCTCGTATGGCAGGAAGCAAAATCTAAATTGCCCTAATAAAGCATTCTTGCATTCATCACATAGCCAATCTACTATTTCGTCTGCCAATGTATAGTAGTCCTTTGTTGGATGAACGATACATTTGTCCTGGTATTCCAAAGAAGCCATTAGGCTTAAATGAAACATAAGACCACCTTTCTCAAATATCTCTTTTCCATTAATTTGCATTTGGGTTTCC